>CAILJY010000052.1 GCA_903834665.1 uncultured bacterium
AAAACATTTTCAACTATTGGGTTACGGTAAACTCCAACATCTGAAACATTTTTAAAATCATTTAAATCAAAATCCGGAAGACCGGCAATAGCATAGATCTCACCTGTTTGTGGATTGATTATTATTCCTCCAGCTTGATCAGCATTCCACTTTTTTAAAGCTGATGACAATTCTGCTTCTAAGGTATATTGTGTTTGAGGTTCAATGGTTGTGATAATGTCACCCTTGCTAGTATTTGAAAGTGTATCACTTATATTTGAAAATACTTCCGCAAAAAAATTGACATAAGATTCATCTTTGGGTTTAGAAAGTGTACTATTGTAAAAACGTTCTAATCCATATTGACCAACTTTATCGTTGTCTTTATAAGCCAAAAACCCCAAAGAGTGTGCCGCTAAATTATTCCCTGGATAAAACCTCCAATTATCTTTATAAATAGAAATACCTTTTAAATTTAATTCTTCTATTTGATTAACTTGTTCTTTATTTAAGCCTGTTATAATTTCTTCGTATGGATCATCTTTTTTTGCAACTTTCGATAAAAATGTCTCTTTGTCCATCTCGATATAAGAATCCAACTTCAGATAAATATCTTCGGCATCTAATATATTTTTAGGGACCATGGCTACTTTAAAGCCAGAAGTTATGGTCGCGGCGGCAACTAAAGAATTATCTTTTTTTGAAAAAAATATTGATCCTCGATTAAAAATATTACCAGCCGGAGTTATATATTGCCTATCAGCTTTATCTCTATATTCATTATTATGAATAATCTGAACAAAAAAAAGTCTCACGAGAAGAATCCCCGCTACAAAAAAAATGCAAGTGATTACGATCTTTATTCGAAAATTAAACGACGATAAATTCATTAACGTATAGCGACATGAGTAATACTACGAGAAGCAAAAAGATTTTGTTTTACCTCAACAAACCCATTTGATAAAGCATACTCTTTATCTATAGCATTTATATTATTTAAATATGTTAATTCAAGTTGATTAATATGACCAGTCAGACTAACTACTGTTCCCTCAAGAGTTTTACGAGCAATAACATTAAAAGTTATTGAGCCAATCAAATAAATATAAATCGTAAACAATACAGCTGAACTAGCCAAAAGTATACGTAATAACTTTTTTTGAGTATCCGTATTTTGAGTAATATCGTTTGTGATTGCTTGTGTTTTTGTCATAATAATATTTATTTAAATTTTTTCTAATAATCTTAATTTGGAACTCCGTGAACGTGGATTTGATCTTATCTCTTCTTCGTTTGGAATTATTGGTTTTTTTGTAATAATTTTAATTAATCCTTGATCCTTTAATTTTACAAATGACTTTTTTACAATTCTATCTTCTAAGCTATGAAAACTAATTATTGCCATGCGTCCACCTTTTGATAAATAACTGAAACCTTTTTGTATTACTTCCTCTAAATTTGATAATTCGCTATTAGTGGCAATCCGAAGGGCTTGAAAAGTTTTTGTGGCTGGATGAATCTTTTTGCCTTTATAAAATTTACCAATTGCTTGATCTATAATATTTACTAAATCAAATGTGGTATTTATCTCTTTCTCTTTTCTTTTTTCAACTATAGCTTTTGCTATCCTTCTCGAATATTTTTCTTCTCCAAAACCGTAGATAATATCAGCTAAAGTTTCTTCGCTCCATGAATTCACTATCATCTTGGCTGTTAAATCATCATCTTCATTATCTTTTTTCATTGTCATCAGAAGTAGCTCATCTTTCATAAAAGTAAAACCTCTTCCCCCTTCTTCTAATTGGAATGAACTAAGACCAAGATCAAGTAAAATACGATCAACACTTTTTATCCCCAATTTATCTAAAGCTTTATCAAAATCTTGAAACCCCATAGTTTGGAAAGACACATTTGCTTCTGTCTCATTAATTATTTTTTTTGATCTAGATATCGCATCTTTATCCAAATCAAAACAAATAATTTTTACTTTTTTACCAAAACGTTTGATAATTTCAAGTGTATGACCACCACCACCTAGTGTCCCGTCGATGATGACATCTCCTTCTTTTATTTGAAGTCCATCGATTGATTCACCAAGTAATACAGAAATATGTTTCATATTTTTAAAGAACACCCACTTGGCCCAACTTATCTGCGAGAGCATCTGCTTGCTTCTCGACTACTTTCTTATAATCATTCCAAGCTTTTTCATTCCAGATTTCTGCACGATTCTGGACGCCAATAACAACCACCTTGGTCGAAAGGCTTGAACGATTCTTTAAATTTTCCGGGATTAATATTCGACCATTACTATCAACATCAACAATGACAGCTTGACCAAACATAAATCTCGAGAAACTTCTATTGTCACTTGCGAGCATGGATGAATCAGATAATTTTTCTGAAATCTTTTGCCATTCACGAGTGGTAAAAATAGAAAGACAATTATCAAGCCCAGGGGCAACAACAACACTCTTCCCCATCTCCTTTCGGAATTTTACGGGTAGTGACATTCTGTTTTTGTCATCCAAAGTGTGTGTGTATTCTCCTATGAGCATAATAATATTGTGAAATATAGTTATTATTACAAAATTAATTTGTCCCACTATATCCCACTTGTTTAAATTATACACCACTTCATCCCACAAAACAAACAAGCCCTCCCACCCAAAACTGTGGATAACTAATTCATTTTAATTACACATTACTAGACAAAAATATATTTTATGATATTATAATATTTAAATAAATCTTTAAACAAAATGGACATGGAAGACAACAACGAAACAGGAGCTGTATTAAAACCCGGTATTTATATGTTTGAAGTATTATCTGATACTTTGATAATAAAAAAAATGGGCGTCCCAGGAGAAAATGCTGAGAAAAAAATTGAAAAAGAAACACAAGAAGATGTCAAAGTGGCAACGCCAAAAATTAAATCAGAAATTGAGGATGTAAAATATTCTCAGGGTTTGGAAGAAGACCAAATTGATCTAATGGCAAGATAATATCTTTCTAACAAAATAAAAAAACTGATACCATACTTGTGGTATCAGTTTTTTCTATTCTCTTGGTTTCATTAATGGGAATAGTTGTGTTTCGCGAATTGGTTTATCTGTCATAAAAGAAAACAGTCTTTCTCCAAATCCAAAACCACAAGTCGGAGGCATCCCATGCTCTAGCATTTCAACGAAATCCCATTCCGGCATCATTGCCTCTTCGTCTCCACGGTCTATTAATTTTTGTTGAGATTCAAAACGAGCACGCTGATCAAGAGGATCGTTCAATTCTGAAAATCCATTTCCCACTTCACTGCCAGCAATAATAATTTGAAATCTTTCAGTTAATTCTTTATTGTCACTACATGATTTTGAAAGAGGAGAAACGAGTTTTGGATGATGAACCAAAAATACAGGGCCAGAAATATTTTTACGACAAAATTTCCAAAGAGTATCCATAAGTCTCTCACGATTGTTGCCCTCGTATTTTATTTCCAATTCATCGAGTTTGTCACTCATTTCTTTATCACTGGAAACAAGAACATCAATACCTGTCTGTCTCAAAACTTCATCACGATAATCAACTATTCCCCAATCACCAGAAAGATCGAATTTATGGCCTCTAGTCTCAAAAATAGTTGTTCCAAAAACTTCAGTCGCGATCTTTTGGTAAAGTTTCTGAACTAATTTCATTCCATCTTTATAGTTAGCATAAGCCCAATAGAATTCCATATTGGTAAATTCTTGTAAATGTTCAGGACTTGTACCTTCATTTCGATAAACTCTTCCAATTTCAAAAGTTTTAGGAAAACCAGCCGCCATAAGACGTTTCTGCCAAAGTTCTCCGACAGAAATACGCAAATATACATCAATATCAAAGTCTTTATGATGTGTTTTAAAAGGGTTGGCCTCAGCTCCTCCTGTAGTTACCTCAAGAGTTGGAGTTTCAACCTCAAGAAAATCATGCTCTTTCATAAAATTTCTTGTGACTTCCCAGAATTTTGCTTTTTTAATAAAAAGGTCTTGAAGATCTTTTGTTGTTAAAATATCTAAATATCTTTTTCTAAAACGCTCTTCAACATCTTGTAAGCCATGCCATTTCTCAGGAAGTGGTTGTAAAGATTTTGTAAGTATCATCCAATTTTTTACTAAGATGGTTTTCTGTTCAGTTTTTGTTTTAAAAAGTGTTCCAGAAACTTGAACAAAGTCTGCCATATCAACCGTATCAACAAAAAGTTTAAATTTATCATCTTCAATCTCTCCTTTTTTTAAAAGTCCTTGAAAAATTTCACTACCATCATTTATATTAAAAAAGATTAAAGCACCTTGCCCACGGAGAGACATAACTCTACCAACTAAAGTCACTTCTTGATTACTAGATTCAATTAATTCAAACCCTTCAATTACTTCTTTAATTGAATGTGTATACGAGCACTTCGCAGTGTATGGATCCATACCTGCTTCTTTTAATAATTCTATTTTTTTAATACGCATATCGCGTAATTCTTTAATTGAGGCCATAACCCTATTGTATATCAACAAGGGTGTATTTGACTAGACCCTTAGGTGTTTTGATAGAGACTACATCTCCTTTTTTCTTTCCAAAAAGAGCTTCCCCAAGAGGTGATTTATTTGAAATTTTATTTTTTGACATATCTGCTTCTTCTGCTCCAACGATACTATAAATTATTTCCTCTTTTTTATCTTCTTTTCGAACTCTGACGGTTGTACCAATTTCAACATTAGAACTTGAATGTTTTTTAACAACAACTGAAGACTTAAGCATATGATCTATTTGAATAATACGATCTTCTGTTTTGCCTTGATCCTCTCTCGCTTGATGATATTCGGCATTTTCGGATAAATCTCCAAGAGCACGTGCAGCCTCTAAAGACTCAAGGATTTCCTTGCGTTTTTCAGTTTTTAAATAGTTAAGTTCAACTTCTAAAGCGTGTTTTTTTTCTTCTGTTATATAATTTGTTTCTTCCATAATTTGCTTATGATAGCTTATTTATAATTATAAGTCAAAATATTCTGGAGTATATACACTCATATAATCGATGACTTCACTCATAACTCGAGTCGCATTACCAGAGGCTTCTTTAGGGCCACGTTCCATGACTAAAGCAAAAGAATAACGTGGATTCTCATAAGGGAAAAAACCAATTATCCATGAGTTAGTATTAGTATTTCCAACTCCCACCTGAGCAGTTCCTGATTTGGCTGCAACTTTTACAGAAGGAAGATTAAGCGCCATACAAGTACCCTCAGTGACTGCCATACGCATCCCCTCATGAATAACTTTCATCTTATCTTTATTTATTTCAATACTAGTCATTTGAGGTTCAAAACTCTGGTCTTTAAATGTAATGTGGGGAGAATAGATTGTTCCCATATTAGCAATTCCAGCGACAGCTCTTACCATCTGAATAGGAGTAACTTGAAAACCATATTGACCAATAGAAGTATTGTAAGTATCCCCAACTCTCCACATGTCTCCTTTAAAAGTTTTAGCTTTCCACTCAGGGGTAGGAATAGTTCCTCCTTTTTCACCATTAATATTAATTCCTGTTTTATCTCCAATGCCAAAAATTTTAGAATATTTATCTATATTAACTATTCCAAGGCCCTTTTGACTTTCAAACCCTCCACCTATTTCATAAAAATAAACGTCAGAAGAAACTGCAATCGCCTTTTTCATATCTACATAACCAAAAGAACCATGATCTTTAAAAACAGATCTTTTTTCTGGAAAATATGGGTTAGGAATTGAGATCGATCCATTTGATAAAATTAATTTAAAAGGACTAATTATTTCTTCAACTAATGCTCCATAACCTAAAAATGGTTTAATGATTGATCCTGGACTATAAAGACCAGAAACAGATCTATTTAAAAATATTTTTCTTCTATCCAAAAAATATCCACTAATAGTTTTATTGTCTTTGCCTTCTGATAATATATTACCGTTATATTCTGGATAACTCGTCATTGCTAATAATTCACCTGACTTAATATCCATAATCAATCCAGCCCCTCCCAAGAAATTTACATTCTTGGCCATATTTGAAATCGATTCATACATCTTTGCTTGGATTCGTGAATCAATAGAAAGAATTATATCCTCTCCAGATTGAGGTGGTAATATTGTATTTTCAGATTGAATAGCTCCACTTACATCTGTTTCAGTAATTCTTTCCCCGTTTACACCTGTTAATCTTTCGTTAAAAAATTTTTCTACTCCATCTTTACCGATGAAATTATCTTGCCAATAATAACCAGATGAATCTTTAGCCGGAGCACTTACATATCCCAGAAGAAGACCAAATCCTGGAGTATCTAAATATGATCTCTTTGGAGAAGACAATTTATTAATATCTTCTTTGCCCCAAGCATTCCATGAAAGCAATACTTTATTTCTATCATAAATCAAACCTCTATCAGCGAAGATAGGCCTACTAACTAAGGTATTATTTTCACTCTTTTTAAAATAAAAGTCTCCTTTTACGATTTGAAGATTGATAATTTGCCCAGTAAAAATAATCCCTACAAATAAAAATAGTAGTCCAACAATTATTATTGATCTCTTAGGAATTGCTTTTTCTAGACGCCCCTCAAATTGTTGAGTGTTAAAATTGGGTAGATTTTTTGAATCAAGAAAAATCTCATCTGGATCAATATCTTTTTTTATTCTTCTATTATTTATATGAAAGGGCATTTTATTTTTTGTATAGAATAATATAACTTTTAATAAATTGAATTATGGCATACGAGATTATAATTATCAAAGAAAAATAAATTGGTGATGAGATAAACCTCTCCCCTCCGACAGAATATAAAGCAAAAATTATAAAACCAGCTACTATATACTCATAAAAATCGTCAAAAATAAAAATACCGACAATAACCCCAAGTAAGCTTATCCACCAAGGAAAAACGAAAACTGAAATAAACAATATTAAATCAAAAATAAACCTTTTCATTACATACGTAAGTATACTAGAAAAAGTACTTATTTTACAAATATTATCTATTTCTTATTTTACGATAGATAAAACGCAGAATATAAAAAATAACTAAAAGAGAAAGTCCATAAAATAATATCTTATTACCTAAAATAAAAGATAGGACTGAAAACAAAAATAATTTAATATAAGCAATGGGTTTCTTTACTATATATTCCACATCCTTTTTTTCTGTCAAAGTTTTAGAAATTGAAGAATTGTCACTCTTAATAACATTCACATCTTTTTGAGCTTTGTCTTTTATAACTGTTACGTCTTTTAAAGTTTTCTCACGTAAAACTTCAACACTTTCAAAACCATCTGAAATAGAAGAAGTAATTTCTGGTGGCAAAGCATCACCTATCTCGGATCCAACTTTTACTATTTTATTTTCTATTTCACTATTGGAAGATACATTCTTTACTTCACTTTCTTTATTTTCAACAGGAACAAATATCTTCTCCGCTGAAACTTCATTTTTAACCAATGAAATAGTCTCCTTTTTGCCTGATATATTAGAAACAGAATAAATAATTTTAGCAGATATCAAATGATCTCCTGAAGTGACTTTCCAAGGAACAAAAACATCTTCAAGCCCATAAGGAGAGACTACCAAATCTCTAATTCCAAGAATCACATTTTTATCATAAAATTCAACTTTGACTGATAATTGATTTTCATCACCATTCCAAACAGCGGTATGAACATTAACTGTTTTCCCCTCTTTTAAAATATCTTGAGAATACCAGATCTGCCCACTAATAAAACCAGAATTATTGGATAATTGAGCATAAGAAGGTGTTGTTAAAATAAAAGAGAATATAAATATTATAAGTA
>CAILJY010000053.1 GCA_903834665.1 uncultured bacterium
CGGGATCCATTTTTATTTTAAACCTTTGGCTTGAAGAAATCTTTATCAGCTTCTTTGATTGATAAATTTAATCTTCCTCTCTCATCTACTTTAATAATCTTGATAGGAACTTTTACTCCCTCTTTAAGAATATCAGAAACTTTCTCAACACGGAATGGGGCAATTTCAGATATGTGGACAAGTCCTTCGGTATCGTGACCAATACGAACGAATGCTCCAAAATCCATAATTTTTACAACTTCACCTTCAGCTGTTTCACCGACTTTATATTCATGAGTCATACTCTCAATTATCTTTATGGCTTTATCTGCTCCACCATTTTTACCTGTTACTATTACAGTTCCATCTTCTTCAATTGTTATTTCCGTTTCTGTTTCTTCACGAATAGCATTTATGTTTTTACCGCCTGGGCCAATAACCATTCCAATCTGATCCTTGTTTATTTTTGTTGTTAGAATTTCTGGTGCATTTGGAGATATAGATTCTCTTGGTTTTGGAATTTCTGCGACGATAGTTTCTATAATTTTTAGACGCGCAATACGGGCACGAACAAGAGCATCTTTTAATATGTGGACAGGGACACCATCAACCTTCACATCAAGTTGTATCGCTGTGATTCCATTTGTTGTTCCTGCAACTTTGAAATCCATATCACCGTAATGATCTTCTGGTCCTTGAATATCAGAAAGTAGAACATATTTATTTTTATCTTTTTGATCAATCATTAATCCGATTGAAATTCCAGCCACTGGGTTTTTTATTGGAACTCCTCCATCCATTAATGCGATTGTTGCGGCACATATAGAAGCTTGAGAAGTTGAACCATTTGAAGCAGTTGATTCAGATACAAGACGAATTGTATAAGGGAAAGATATTTTTTCTGGGATCACTGGAGTTAGAGCTTTCTCGGCTAAAAATCCGTGACCCATTTCTCGGCGATTGGTTCCACCGACTCTTCCTGTCTCTCCACTTGAATATGGAGGGAAATTGTAATGATGCATAAAACGTTTCTTGTAAGAAGATTCTATACTATCTATTGCATGCATTGATTCAGGACCATCAAGCGTTAAAAAAGATATCACATGTGTTTCACCGCGATAAAATATTCCTGACCCATGAAGAACTTCTGATATTCCTCCGGCTTTCGCTGATAATTTTCTTATCTCATCTAGTTTGCGTCCATCGGCTCGAGCATTTTCATTTAAAGCTTTATTGTGAAACTCTAAATCTAAAAAATAATGCATATAATCAAGTGCTATATTTTTCTTTTCCTCATTATCTTCATCTTTGTATTTTATATCGAGTATTTCTTTCCAGATAGATTCAGCATCAGTTATTACTTGCTTACTCTCATCACTAAATAGTCCTTTATCTAAAAGTGGTTTTATTTTTTCTCCAAACAGTGAAACAACTTCATCTCCAGCGTCTAATTTAGAAAATGTTAATTTATTTTTACCAAATTCACTTCGTAATTTATTTTGGAAGTCTTCCCATTTGGTAATTTCAACTACAGCCATGTCGAAACACTTACCCATTTCTTCTTCAGACAATTCGAAAGCCATTGATTCAATCATGTTGATTGTTTTATCTTTTCCACAAACAAGAAGATCAAGATCATAAACATGTTCATCGGCATTTGGAATATAATCATTAACTTTTATCTCCTTATCATTTTTTGCTTTACTTATATGAACTGCTCCGACTGGTCCATTCCATGGAATATCAGACATAGATAAAGCGATAGAAGCAGCATTCACTCCTAAAGTTTTTGGGTCTGCTTTTCCTATTGCTAATACAGTTACGATAACTTGAACAGCATTTTTTATATGATGATCAAAAAGTGGACGGATGGTACGATCTGTCATACGAGCAGCTAGTATTGCTTGGTCGCTTGGTCGGCCTTCTCTTTTGTTAAATTGACCACCTAAGATTTTTCCAGCAGCATAAAATTTTTCTAAATACTCAACTGTTAAGTTAAAAAAACCAGGATTACTTTTATCATCTTTACTAATTACAGCAGTCGCCATAATTACAGTTCCTTCACTTTTTAATATAACTGAACCATTGGCTTGATCAGCCAAATCACTAAACATGGCAATAATTTTTTTGCCACCAATCTCTACTTCATATTCTTTACTATTCATATATTTTAGTTAGTCTCCAGACTCTAGTTTTGAAACTTTTTGTTTCAACGCTAATTGTCCGGAGATTAACGAATTAACATTATTAATAATCACATCATAGCAAAAAACACCTCTTACCACAATTCCAGTAAGAGGTGTTTTTGTTTTATTAGTAGATTAAATATTTTCGATAATTATTTGAAAGATCCAAGAAATCATCAGCTTGTTCTTTTAATTTCATCGAAGCACTTTTACCAAAGGAAACAACTTCAACTTGAACGCCAGATGTACTTTGTAAATATTCTACAAGGGGGACAAAGTCTCCATCTCCAGCGACTAAAATTACAGCATCTAGTTTTGGGGCCATCTTCATAGCATCCACCGCAAGTCCTACATCCCAGTCTCCTTTTTTTGCTCCTCCAGAAAAAATTTGTAAATCTTTTGTTCTTGTTTCTATTCCAAGTTTTGTTAAAGCATCAAAAAAATTTTTCTCTTCACCTCCTTCACTTGTGATAACATAAGCAATCGCACGAACAAGTTTACGTCCCGCGACAGCATCTTTCAAAACAGCACCAAAATTAACTTTTCTCTTATATAAATTTTTGGCGGAGTGATATAGATTTGACGTATCTATGAAGACCCCGACTCTTTGCTCTTTGTGTTTTATTACACTCATAATATATAAATTTTTTATTAATATTAAAAATAAATTTTCATGAAACAATCGACCTTTTTAAAGTATACAACAGTTTAAAAAACAAAACACCCGACTTGTGGTCGGGATTTTGTTAAGCTTTAATTTTTTTAGTTTCAGTTTCGAATCGTGTTTTGTCTGTTTTTTCTAAATGCTTAAGGTGGTTTCTGCGATCAGCTACCATCTTTATTAAACCACGACGAGAACTGTTATCTTTTTTGTGTTCTTTTAAATGACCTGCAAGCTCATCGATTCTTTTACTTAAAATAGCGATCTGTACTTCAGGACTTCCAGTATCTTTATCATGTAACTGGTTTTTCTTTATAATATTTTGCTTTTTCTTTGTTGTTAACATTGTGGACATATATTAGCATAAAATGTTAAAAAATGCAAGGCCCCTTGTAAGGACTCCTTAAAAATAGAATTTAAATTCTTTTTGTACTTTTTATTGATTAACTTGTAATTGTATCAATTAAGTTATCCACTTTTTTATTACTAACTTTACTTGACTAAAGTTCTTTAGTTTGATAAAGTAAGATATATGAAGGATATTGATGAAAAAACGATAGAATTAGACTGGAACACAAAAGAAAATACACAACTTTTGGAAGCGTTTTTAGTTCTTAAAAACAAAGATGAAACAGAGCGTTTTTTGCGTGATCTTATGACAATGGGTGAAATTGAAGAATTTGCCAGAAGGCTTGAGGCTGCTCGTTTGCTTGCTCGTAGTGTTCAATACTGTGAAATTATAGAAAAAACTGGTTTATCTTCTACTACTATTGCCCGTATTTCAAAATGGCTCCGAGGCCCACTCGGTGGATATCGTTTAATTTTAAATAATCTACATCATCACAACTCTTCAAAATTTGAGAAAGGATTGTCTTGATTTGTAATACTAATTTTATATATAAAGAAAACCCCTTCTCAAACTTAAAGAAGGGTATTATTTATTAAATTTATATAAAACTATGGAAATAAAAAGAAAAATTCAAATAGGTGTTATGGGGTCAGCTCGTGATCTTGGTTATAAAGAGGATATGGCAATTCTTGCAGAGGAAGTAGGTTTTTATATTGCACAAGCAGGAGCCACCTTAGTCTTTGGTGCAGAAAAAGATTGTGATTCACTTTCTACTTCTGCTTGTCGTGGGGCGAAAGAAAATGGAGGTTTGACGGTGGGTGTTACTTACGGCAAAGGAAAAGACATCTATGATAAAGAAATAGCAGATATTGTTATTGTTAGTGGGCTTGAAAGAGGTGGTGGAAGAGAGATGGTCCTTGTACTTAGTTGTGACGGGATTATCACAATTGGGGGAGGATCAGGAACTCTTACCGAAATGGCTATTGCTTATCAAGCAAATATTCCAATCGTTGCAATTAAAAATACTGGTGGTTGGAGTGATAAATTAGTTGATCAATATTTAGATGAAAGAAAAAGATTTAAAATTAAGAAAGCAAAGACCCCCAAAGAAGCCGTTCGTTTGATATTGAAATTAATAGGAAAATAAAATTATGAATAACAAATACTACTTTATTAGCCACCATACAAATCTTTTTTTAGAAGAGGTTTGTTGTAGTTAGTTTTTTACTATACGAAAAACCTCTTCTCGAAAGAGGTTTTTCTTTTGGGGAGTTATAAATAGTTCTTTAACATTTAATTAAAATTAAAATGAAAACAAAAACTTATGTTGTATCAGCAGATATTTATCTGCTCCTTACTAAATGGGCAAAAGAAAGAAATTTTATTTTACCAGGGAAAGAATTCTTTGAGAATTTAAGGAAAGAATTTTCTATTTATATGTCTAAAATTTTTTCAAATTTTGAATTAGTTTCAGAAAATGAAATTATGAAGCATATACAAAAGGTTATTACAGAATCTAGTATTCTTTGTGTAACACTCGATCAGATCTACTTTCCATCAGATTATTCTATAGAACTCACTAGAAAAGTGGATTTAAATGGAATAGATAGAGGACTTTATTCTCGTTTTGATAGCCTTTTATTTTTAAAACAACTGAGTAATTTAAAATCTAAAGGAATTAAGGAAATTTGTTTGATTGATGATGTTATTTTTTCCGGAATTCTTATTGGGAGATTGGTTAAAATACTTTCAAATTTTGGAATAACTGTTTCGACTGTTTATGCAGGGATAGGAATCCAAAAAGGAATAGATCATATCTCAAAAAATGGAAAGATTAAAATTGATTGCGCAAAAGTTTACTCTGAGGTTATAGATGAAGTTTGTGAGAGAGACTTTTATCTTGGGATACCTTATTCTGGGAGGTCACTGGTTGGAGATAACAATATGAGTCTCCCCTATTTTCTCCCGTATGGAAATCCTTTAGCCTGGGCTTCTATTCCTTCTCCTTTTGAAATTGAATTTTCGAAATTTTGTATTAAACAAACAATTTTATTATTTGAAGAAATTGAAAAAATATCAAATAAAAAAGTTTGTTGTTCTGATATAAAAAGAAGAATTCCAAATCAGTCATTTAATGGTGATTATGTAAGTTTTTTGAAAAATATTATTTAATTTATTAAAACCTCAGACAATCTGAGGTTTTTTATTTTATTATATAGGTAGGTATTGATATTTTGTGATACAATTATTGTGCGACATTATGGCAACAGAACTTGAACAACTAAAAAGAGAATTTCTTGAGCATGTTGAGATTGAGAAAGGAAATAGTCTAAAGACGGTAAATAATTATGATCATTATTTAACTCGTTTTTTTGAATTTGCCAAAATAGCCGACCCAAAAGAAATAACTGATGATAAGATTAGAGAGTTTCGTCTTTACCTCAACCGCCAACCTGGGGTTAAAACCAAGGGTCAGCAAGCAGGGACTTTAAAAAAGAATACACAAAATTATCATTTGATTGCTCTTCGATCATTTTTGAAATATTTAATGAAACGTGGGATTACAGCTCTTTCTCCAGAGCGGATTGATTTGGCTAAGATAAAAGAACGTTCGCTTGATTTGATTTCTACTGACGAACTTAATAGACTTCTCTGTGCTCCTCTTACCTTAGCAGTTACTGATAAAAAGTTTGATAAACAAAAAAGACTTCGCGACAAAGCTATACTTGAACTTTTCTTTTCAACAGGTTTACGTTTATCTGAACTTTGTTCTATCAATCGTGATTTAGATTTATCTAAAGATGAATTTTCTATCCGTGGTAAGGGCGAGAAAGTTCGTGTTGTTTTTCTTTCAGATAATGCTAAAGAGGCAATAAAAGAATATCTTAAAAATAGAAAAGATATGGATGAGCCATTGTTTATTCAATATTCTCGAAATGGAGCCAAGGGTAACCGCCTCACTCCCCGCTCAATAGAAAGAATTGTAAAATATTACGCTATTGTTGCTGGGATTTCTAAAAAAGTTACTCCGCATATTATTCGGCACTCTTTTGCGACTGATTTACTTTCAAATGGAGCGGATATCCGTTCTGTTCAAATGATGCTCGGCCATGCCAACATCGCTACTACTCAGATATATACGCATATTACAGACAAGCAACTACGAGACGTGCATAAAAAGTTTCATTCCAAATAAACACTTCATAAAAAAATTCTCGGACTCACCACACATAAATTTCTGCTGAGATTTTGCTCTGCTCGCGCCGACGCGCTGCGCAAGGGTTAGCTCGAGAACATTTTCATTTCGTGTTAAAATACATTTATGAAAATAATTTCTTGGAATACAAATGGATTAAGAGCGACAGCAAAACAGGGATATTTTACTCCCCTTTTCTCTTTTAATAATCCTGCCTCGACTGGCGCGAGTCAAGGCGGGCCTGATATAGTTTGTTTCCAAGAAACAAAAGTTGAGCCAGATCAGCTCCCTTTGGATATTCGTAATTTAAAAGGTTATAATTCATATTTTTCATATTCCAAACTTAGAAAGGGTTATAGTGGTGTGGCTATTTATTCTAAAGAAATTCCAGAAAAGGTTGAATATGGTATCGGGATTAAAGAATTTGATGATGAGGGGCGCTTGATTATCGCTTATTATAAAAAATTTGTTTTGATAAATTGTTATTTTCCTAATGCGGGGATGAGCCCAGAGAGATTGAAATACAAATTAGAATTTTATGATGCTTTTCTATCGTTTATAAATAAATTAAAGAAACAAAATAAAGATGTTATTTTTTGCGGAGATGTAAACACGGCTCATGAAGCGATAGACCTCGCTCGACCAAAAGCAAATGAAGAAAATACAGGCTTCCTCCCTATCGAACGTGCCTGGATAGATGAAGTTGTAAATAATGGGTGGGTAGATATTTTTCGAACTTTAAATAAAGATAAAAAAGATGTTTACACTTATTGGGATATGAAAACTCGTGCCCGCGATCGTAATGTCGGCTGGCGTATCGATTATTTTTTTACCAATCAATCTTTTATGAAAAATATAAAAGGTTTCAAAACATTATCTGATTATTATGGCTCTGATCACTGCCCAATAATGATTGACTTATCATTATAATGACGATAGAATATAAATCTTCTCAAGGAGTAGGTTTTACACCGAACAACGAGGCGTGAGAATACGCCTACAATTATTCTCTTTAGAATAAAGAGACCTTGAGGTAAAATATTTTGAGACCAATTTTCGGATTGGTCTTATTTTTTAAATAAAATAAGAGAATTGACTATTAATATCGTTTATACTATATTTAAACCAATATAATTCTTTGAAATCGAGTAGAAATTTAGAAAAGAGAACCTAGGAGGATCTCTCGTTGTTGACATCTTTTAGAAGAGGTTATATTTGTAATTTGTAGTCTTTATTCATTTTTATTAAAAATGCAATGATATGAAAAAGATGATGTTATTTTTATTTGCGGTCTTTGTTTATTGCTATTCTCTCGCGGCGCAGTTGTTGCCGATTCCAGTTCTGGGTAATCAACAGAAGGTGTATTATCCAAACTTTAAGGTTGCAGGCACGGCTATATACTTAATATCCGATTTGCGGACAGAAAGAGGGGCACCCGAAAGAGAGCTCTTTAATAATATCGCGATGTTAACTTCCAGTGAAGGATTGAAAAATGGTAACAGTGAACTGGATTTCAATTCTTTGAATAATTCTTTGAAAAATGCGAGTTTGACCACAGCTGATCCCCTAAACCGGTGGATAGAAAGAGAGGCACCTAAAACGGAGTCTTTTGCCTCTGTTTTAACTTCCTGCCTACAAGAAGGATTAGATTACAGAAATAGCTGGTCTAATTTTTGTGGAGAATCTTTTTTTGAAAATTCAAGTTCACTACAGATTGTTGCTTCTGGCAGAGGGCCTATTACGGTTTTAAAGGAACCAGTTGCATCACCTCCTTTTGTCGTGATCCGAACTTACACCTTCTACCTCACTTAAATAATCCTTACGTTGGCGCAACGTATACAAAAGCGCCTAAGTGAATTGTACATAATTGATTTTTTAAAAACCGTTCCCAATTTTTTGTGGACGGTTTTTTTAATTCCATTTTTATCTCTACAAAAAACAATGAATCTAGATACAATATTTTATATTATGGTTAGTTATTAAGTTTTAATTTTTAAAATAGCATTATATTGTATATAATAGTTTTATATGTCACTAAAAATTATTACTCTCAATTGCTTTTACGATCTATTTTCTTTTCATAATATACCCAGGTTGGATACTGCTATTAATGAAATAATAAAATTAAATCCAGATATAGTTTGTTTACAAGAGATTATTTCTAAAGGGCAGATAAATATAGTAAAAAACAAACTAACTTCATCCGGCTACCATATTTTTAATGAAGAAGGCTTTGTGTTTAATAAGGGTGGCTTAGTTTTTGCTTCGAAATTTCCAATTTTAAATAAAGAATTTATTGAATTTAAAAATCAAGGTAAACTTCTCTCTCTTCAGCTATCCGATAGAATTATAAACAAAGGATATCAAAAAGTAGAAATAGAAATTGATTCTCAAAAAATACAATTTTATAATGTGCATATTGTTTCGCGATATAATGGTTCTTCTTTGAAAGAAAAAGTTGAACAAATCCATCAGCTTGATCAACTGGGCGAAGACCTAGAAGCTGATCGTGATAGAAACAAAGTATGTATTGGAGATTTCAACACACAATCATCTGGGGATTATTATATGAGATTTATAAACAAAACTTTTTTAATTGATCCTCTTGCTCGCGATTGTATTACTTATTCTCCAGAAAACACAAATTCAAAACAAAAATTTAGTTTTGATCACAATTCTAGAATTGATTATATTTTATTTTCCCCTAGCATAAAACAAATAGAGACATCAATAATTTTCAAAAATGAATTTATTATAGAAAACAGAAAACAACATCTATCTGATCACTTTGGAATTCAGTCAGTATTTGAAATTGTATAATTTATTTTTTCAAACTTTTAGCTCCGAGCCATGCCAATTCAAAAACTTTTTTTTGAGCATCGGCGATTTCTTGGTTATGAATTTAAATTTTTTTGTAGTAAAATTAATCTGTGGAAAATTTTAATCTAGCAAAAATGGAAGACCCCAAAAAAGAATCTATTTTAGGTAAGGAACCTAAGGTTACAAATTTGTCTAAATTTACAGCATTACTAAAACCTATTATAAAAGATATCCCTAATGTTAAAACTGCAATTTTATCTAAATTAATAGACAATAGTAAATTTGATAAAACTTTAGCAAATAACCTATATGCCAATCGTATATTAGAAGAAGAACTAATTGCCCCTGATAAATCTTTTTTAGAATTTACTCCTTCTTTGCCTGAGGGAACTAAGATAATTGATGTTTATGGTTCTAATTATGTAAATATTGGGGATAAAATGTATTATATCCGAAATTTTAAGGGAGGGTTTGATCTCGTAGACAATACTAGAGATTTTATACCGGATAAGTATCTTTCTCCTCGCGAGAACAAGAGAAGAGGTTTTTTCCAAAAAAAATATGGTCTTTCTATCACCACAGAATCAGTTCCTAGAAGAGAATTTTATAGATACAACGAATCTATTGGTGATTTAGACAATTGGATTATTCATAATGATATGGGGAAAATAAATAAGAATAGATCTAATAAAGATGAAACATGGTGGGTAAAAGGAGAGCCTTACAAGGCAATGGAAAGGCGCACTTTATTTGATAATCCAGTAGGTAGGCATTTATTTGCAAAGCAATCTGCGCTAGAATCATCAATAGGAAAGCCATTAGATGAACACAGAGAACTAATCGGAGATATGATAAAAGAAGGAAATGTTCAAAATGGTGGGATAACTGTAACTCATACATCAGAAGCATCTTTACCAAACATAGAAGGGTTAAGGTCGTTTACTTATAATCCTATAACAAAATCTATGGAAAGAGGGATTTTCCATAATCCTAATAAACTAAAGGATAAAGATAAAAAAGAAGATTATAAACATCCTGGTTGGGACTATAATAATCCTGAAAAATAAAAAATAACCAATTTATGTTGGTTATTTTTTTATACCCCGTGCTTTTTGTGTAATTTGTTTATTTCCTCATCTTCGAGTTTTTCTTTTTTATCTTTCCCTCTATCACCTAGTGTTTTAAGTTCAGCATCACCGAGCATATCGAGTGATTTTACAAGATCTGATAAGTGCTCTTTGGTATTTTTACTTGGGTCATCTAAAACTTCTTCAAGTAAAGCACTCAAAATCCAACCCATTCGTGGTCCAGGTGATATGCCTAAAATTTTTATCATATATTCCCCATCAATAGATAGTTGCCCAACAGAGATAGGATCATGTAAAACTTCTTCAATCATTGCGTGATATTTTCGTAAACGATATGGAGCTTCTTTCTTTTTCATTCCTACTCTGTCACATTCCCTGACATTCATAAGGTCCCATATATTTTCTTTGCCTACATTAGCGACAACTCGACGAACAGCCGACAAGGTGATCATTTCAGTATCAGAAAAGAACATATGTCCACGGACAAGTTTTAAAACCATTTCAGAAGTTTTTTGGGGAAATTTTAGACGCTCCATGATAATCTTTGTCATTATTGCCCCTACTACTTCATGCCCGTAGAAGGTATATTTCCCTTTTCCTCCTGCTTTTGTTCCATCCCAGCGTCTAGTCCGTGGTTTTCCTATATCATGGAATAATGCTGAAAGTCGTATTTCAAGTGGCCAGTCTTTATTCCCTGCATGATCAAGAGCATGAAGTAAATGTTCCCAGACATCATAGATGTGTTCCCCTTTTTGTTCGCAACCAATTCCCTCTTCTAATTCAGGAATTATATATTTTAATAAACCAAGTTTTGATAAGAAACCTACCCCAACCATCGAATCTTTTGACATGATAATTTTTACAAATTCATCTCGGATTCTTTCCATTGAAATATTTTTTAATAAATGAGAATTATCCACAATTGCTTGAATTGTGTCATAAGATAATACAAAACCAAGTTGAGTGGAAAAACGAATAGCTCGAAGCATACGGAGGGCATCTTCTTGAAATCTATCGTTGGGATCTCCTACCGCTCGAACAATTTTGTCCTTTATGTCCTTTACACCACCAAATAAATCTATAAGTTGTCCTTTAGATTGTTCATTTTCTTGCCTGCCCGCCAAAGATAATCCATCGGCGGGTCCTTTATGTGGATTATATGCTAGAGCGTTGATGGTTAGATCTCGTCTTTTTAAATCATCTTCTATATTATCACTAAACTTAACCTCATCAGGATGCCTAAAATCACTATATTTTGCTTCAATTCTATATGGTGTAACCTCAATAATATGATATTTTGTTACATGTGTAACATCATTACTTGTTTCATGTGTAACATTTTCAATGGGAATACCCGCCTGCTCTTGAACTGTCGTGAGAGCGGGCAGGCAAACACCCACTGTCCCGAAGTTATTCTCATATATAGTCTTCTCAAATAGTGGAATTATTTCTTCTGGTTTGGCATTTGTTGTAATATCCCAGTCTTTTGGTTCCCTTTCCATAATTAGATCACGAACGCAACCTCCAACAAGAAAGACCTCAAAACCAGCTTTTTCGAGGGTTTCAGTTAAACGTGTAACATATGAAGGGACTTTTTTTATTATTTCATTGTTTTTTAGCATTATGTTTTGTGCCCCTGGAGGGAATCGAACCCCCATCACTGATTCCGAAGATCAGTACTTTATCCATTAAGCTACAAGGGCTTATTATTTTTAAACCATTTAAATTCTACCGCAGTTTTTCTTCTATGGCAATTAGCACATCGAACTTCACATTTTTTAATTTCTTCTTTAATTTTTTCTAGTGGATAGCGGGATTTCATTAAGGAGGAAACAGCTTTAAATTTAATGCCTTTATTTTTACTATGATCAAATTCAAGAACCGTTATATCTGATTCCATACAATCAACACAAGGGTTTTTTAATAAATATTCCTTTATAAAAGAAACCATTTTAGATTTTAACTTTAAATTTCTTTGTCGAGTTTTTTCTAAATAGTAGTTCCTATTTTTTTTATAATGATTTCTAATTAATTCTCTAGTACATTCTCTGCACTGATATTGTAGTATTTTTAGAGATTTAACCTTAAAATTAAACTCACCTTCTGTCTTTATTATCTTACATTTTGTGCATTTGCGCATTAGCATAATTATATCTTATTTGAATTCGAATTACAACATTTATTCGAATTAAAATTGCAAAAATAAATATAAAATAGTATACTTAAAAAGCAACATTTTATAGTTTGCGGGATTGGTTTAGTGGTAGAACACGTCCTTGCCAAGGATGAGACAGGAGTCCGATTCTCCTATCCCGCACAAAAGAAATATAAAAAAATTTGGGAGTAGCCATCTTGAGTTTATTAATGGATTATTGTTTGACCTTTATCAGTCCTTTATCCACTTATAAAAGCTTTAAAAATTAAGATTTTTGTGGATAAGTATGTGTGTATTGTTTATAAAAGACATTATTATGATAATACTTTTAGTTAAAAACAAATTGTCTATTTTGTAAAAACCCTTCTACCGTATAGTTATTTGTTGTTTTTTTGTTATATTAGATTAATTTTTTGTCCATTATATTGAAATTGTTTCACGTGAAACAATTTTAGCTGTTACACATGTAACAAAATGTATATATGAAGAATTTTACATCAAATTCTCAAAAGATAGGTGAGTTAGGCGAAAGTCTTGCTTGCAATTTTCTTATTAAACATAATTACTCTATTTTAGAGAGAAATTATACAAGAAAATGGGGGGAGATTGATATTATTGCAGTTAATAAAGATAAGATATATTTTATTGAAGTTAAGTCAAAAAGTGTAGGAAGTTTGGATTTTGTTTCTCATGAAACAAATAGACCGGAAGATAATATGCATCCACAGAAATTAAAAAGACTTAGAAGGGTAGTTGAAACGTATTTGATAAATAAAAGACAGGGAAGTATTGATTGGCAATTTGACCTTTTGGTTGTCTATTTGGATATTGAAAAAAGACTTGCTAGAGTGAAAGTAGTAGATAATATAATTTTGTAAAATAGACAGATGGCGTGATTAAGATTATAATTAAAAGATTATTACTCATTGATATAATATATGTCTTTATCAAAAAAAATAGAGGAACTTTCAGAACAAGCTAGATTTAAGAATGAGCAATCCGAGAAAGAAGATAAAGAAAAAGAGCTTGGTCCAGTTCGAGATAAAATTAAAATACTTGAAGATCAAAAATACCTTTTAGAATTAATAAAAGGCTCTTTAGACTTGAAATCTGGTAATGGTAATGGGATAGGAATGAAAGAGTATTCTGTTGAGTTAAAAAAAGATTTTGATAATAAAGAAAATATAATAAAAGCCATAATAAATAATCCTAGTAATAAAGAGGGTCTTAATGGTTTGGGGATTAAGGTGGGAGATGATTTAGAAGAAAATGAGAATAATTTTAATGAAAATGTGAAGAAGCTTATAGATATATATAAAGAAGATGAAGAAGCAACTGAAGTTAGGGATCTTCTTGATGCTCAAAACAAAAAAGATGATTTAATTGATTCTAATAATGCTCTAAAAGAAAAATTAAAATCTACAGGTATTAATATTGATGAAAATAATTTTTCTTATAATTCTGTGGGAGACTCATTGTCTGGTAAATTAACATCAATTGAAAGTGAAATTTTGGTAGAAAAATTGAAAACTCCAGAGGGGAGAGAAGAAGCGATAGATATGATCGCTAAAAGTTTGGAGAAAACTTTGCCCAATATGGTTCTCTTGCAAAATACAGCAACAAAAGATTATACTCTTCAAATTGGTTATGCTGAGATATCTGTAAATGATAGAAAAGGCTATTCTGGTATATCTCTAAACGAGAAGACAACTAGATTTATAAACTCACGCAACCAAAGATTTCTTCCTGAAAATATTAATGAACTTGAGATAAAATATGGTAAAGAAGTTATAAAGGAGGCTATAAAAAAAGTTTATTTAAAAGAAGTTGATAAAGATTTTATTTATTTTGATGAAAAAGAAGCGAATATTACAAGTCTTTTGGCTGACGTAGAAAGAGCAAATCCAGAAAAAGCTAGACAGGCATTTTTGGTTTTAAGTAATTTTGAAAAAGAAGCTGATATTTTACAAAAAGAAGTTGATGAAAAACTTAAGGAATTTAAAGATAAAGATATAATACCAAGAAATGGTTTTCATCAGGCATATGCTATGTTACTTAAATTAACACAATATGACAATGATACTGATAGAATAAAAAATATATTGAGGAATCCTTCAAAATTTCCACCAGAATTTGACTGGGATCTTTTAAAACAAAAAATTGAGAAAAGATTAGAGCAAAATAACAAATTTAAAGAAATATTTTTAGCTATTTCTTCTCAAGAAGAAATGGATCGTTTTACGAATTCAGATAGAAATGGAACACCAAAAGAAAACTCTCTTTGGGATTTTGATACGAAAATTTGGAGAGAAAAAGATTTTTTTGGAGGAAGAAATAACCAAGAAAATATAAATCCAGAATTTAATTTTAAAAATCAAAAAGGTAAAGATAACTTACCCAATACTTTTGATGCAGCCAAGAGGTACTTGATAGAAAAGAAAAATGATTTTGATAAAGTAAAAGAAAATGTTGATAAGAAAGTTGATATGGTTATTGATTTTTCTCTAATTAAGAAAAACTTAGAAGTAGAACTTGCTGATCTAAAAATTGACGGGGGTATTTATAATTTAGATAGTTCAATAGAACAAGTTAAAAAAGATAAAGAAAAAGCATTATCTTTTATGTTAAAAATTGTGAAACTGGAGTCTGAGTTACCCAAAGAGAATTTTGCCTTAAGAGGTCGTTTTATTGATACTGAACTACGAATCAAAAGAAGAGAGGAGTTAAATAATATAATTAAAGAAGAAGAAAATAAATTAAACGTTTTATCTAAAGAAGTATCAGAACAAAAAACATTAGTATATAAATCTAATTTGTTTAATAAAAGTACAAGAGTTAAAGATCTTTCCAACCTAGAAATAAAGTATAGTTCTATCTATAAAAGGATTAAAGAAGAATTAGAACCAGAGAGATATAATTTATCAGCCCCTTATGTTGAAATTAATAAAGAAAAGGAACATTTAATTGAGAATATTTTGAATTACAGAGAAACAATTGAAGGTACTCCGGATAAAATTTTTATAGATTTAAAAGCTAAACTTACAGAGGTTATAGATAGAAAAATCCCGGAGTCAATTATAAGGCTTAATAATGAATATAAGGAATTGTTGACCAAGTTAAATAGTTAAAATTAAAATACCAGCTTAGGCTGGTATTTTATGTTTTTGGGGAGGGAGTCGAACTTTACAGGTTCAGTATACCTTTTCCATTCGTGATTACACTCATATGGAAAAGCTTTTCACCTCCCTTACGTTCCGTCCGTAGGGACGGAACTATCCCGCACATTTTAAAAAACACCCAAATAGGTGTTTTTTAAAATGTGCGGGATAAGGGAGTCGAACCCTTCACCACAGTTTGGAAAACTGTTATTTTACCGATAAACTAATCCCGCAAATATTTAAGTAATATACACTATTTATTATATTTATTCAACTAAGTAATTACAGAATGTAATTGTTTTTATTGTGGAATATGTTAATATAAGAAAATTGCATCGGGGTGTGGTGTAACGGCTAACATTCCTGTTTTGGGAACAGGCGACTCCGGGTTCGAATCCCGGCACCCCGACAAATAAAAAACTCCGAAAGGAGTTTTTTTATTTTAGGGGGTGAGTTAGCAAACTTCTTTGCTAATGTCCGGGATTCGAAAAGCTTTTGCTTATTTTTAAGGAATATATTCCGAAAAAATACAAAAGGTATACTGTCCATGTAATGGAAGAAATTCCCGGCACCCCGACAATTTAAAAAACTCTCATCAGAGAGTTTTTCATAATAATTTTTTAGTTTATCTACTTGCAAACCATTTGCATTTATGATAAGCTCTTTAAATGGTCAAAAAAGAAATAGAAAAGAATGATTTTAAAAATTTATTAAAAAAAGGAGGATTAAAATCTACTCCCATCCGATTAAATATTCTTGAAATCTTCTCAAAAAATAATAAACCGATAAATGCTGATTTTATTTTTAGTAAATTAAAAGGAATAACAGATGAAGCGACGGTGTATCGGTCATTATCTTCTTTTGAAAAATGTGGAATTTTGAAGAGAATTGATCTTAGGATGAGTTCAATATATTTTGAATTAAGTGATATCAATCATCACCACCATATAGTTTGCACAAAATGTGGTGAGATTGAAGATTTTAAAGAAAGTGAAATTATTGAAAGGTTTTTATTAAAAATAGTTAAAGATTCTAGAAATTTTAAAAATATAACAGAACATTCCTTAGAGCTATTTGGGACTTGCAGGGTCTGTAATTAATTATTATGACAAATTATTTATACGCATTTATAAGTGTTATCCTTGTGAGCCTTGTTTCTTTGGTTGGGGTTTTTTCTTTATCTTTAAAAGAAGAGATATTAAAAAAATATATTAATTTTTTTATAAGTTTAGCTATAGGAGCATTGCTTGGAGATGCTTTTATTCATATTATCCCAGAAGCTTTTGAAGGCAAGCTGGGGGTGAATACTTCTAGTCTTCTTGTTGTTGCTGGAATTTTATTGTTTTTTATTATAGAAAAATTTATTCACTGGCATCATCACGGAGAGGATAAAAATGAAGAGCAGATTCATCCTGTAGGGAAGTTGGTTCTTTTCACTGATGGTTTTCATAATCTTATTGACGGAGCAATAATTGGGGCAAGTTTTTTGGTTAGTATACCCGTAGGAATTGCAACTACGATTGCAGTTATTTTGCATGAGATTCCCCAAGAGATAGGGGATTTCGCAGTCTTGATACATTCTGGTTATAGTAAAAAAAGAGCATTGTGGCTTAATTTTATTTCAGGGCTTGCCTCGATCCTTGGTTTAATTATTGTCTTTGTTTTTGGAAATATTATTGAAAATACAGCATTGTTTTTTATTCCTATTGCCGCAGGAGGATTTATTTATATAGCTATTGCTGACCTTATTCCTGAACTTCATAAAACTAAAAATATTAAACATTCAATAATCCAATTGGGAATAATAATCCTTGGTATTTTATCAATGCTCGCATTACTTATGTTAGAGTAGCTCCACGGGATTATTGAAATTATTCGCGCTTTACCCAGATTACTGGGCTCCGACACGACTCATAATTTCAATAATCCCGTTTCGCTTTGTTTTTGTTTTTTTAAATCCAAAATAAAAACCACTCTTAGATAGAATAGAGTGGTTTTTTATTTAATTTAATTGCTTTATAATGACAATCAAATTATTTTACAGCGTCCTTAAGAGCTTTTGCAGCTCTAAACTTAGGAACTTTTGTTGCAGCTACTTTAACTTGTTCTCCTGTCTTTGGGTTGCGAGCCATGCGGGCTGCACGAGCCTTAACAGAAAAGATTCCAATACCTGCGATTGATACTTCGCCTCCTTTTTTCAAAGTAGCAACGATAGCATCAAACATTGCATTCACTACTTCTTCAGCTTGTACTTTTGTACCGCCTAGCTTTTCATGAACGAGTTCTACTAATGCTTGTTTATTCATTGTTGTAGTTTTTATTTTTCTTTCAAAAAATAAAATGCTATCTGAATAATATTCGACCGTTTGCAAACGATCCCTAATAAATAGGTATAATCTTATTATATATCAAGCTAATTTAAAAACAAGGGTTTTTCGTGTTTGACAAAAAACGTCTTTATTTTATAAAAAATGACACAAATTCTGCAGGGGCAGAATTTGTGTCATTTTTTGTTCCATAATTAGTAATTAATTACTAATTATTTTATCTTGCGTATTCGATTATTCTGTTTTCTCTGATCATCGTGACACGAATTTCACCAGGATAGGTGAGTTCTTGTTCAATTTTTTTAGCAATATCACGAGCCATTTCTTTTGCTTGTAAATCTGTAACTTTTTCAGGGGTAACAAATATACGTATTTCTCGTCCAGCTGATAAAGCATAAGACTTTTCTACTCCTTCAAATGTTTTTGTTAGAGCTTCTAAGTCTTGTAATCGTTTAATATAGTTCTCTACACTGTCACGACGGGCTCCAGGGCGTCCACCTGAGATATGGTCAGCTGTTTGAACGATTACTGATTCGATAGATTCGTGAGGGGTATCATCATGGTGACTCTTCATCGCAGTAATAATTCTTGGGTCTGCTCCAAATTTCTGCAGTATCCTTATTCCTATATCAATATGTGTTCCTTGGACTTCATGGTCCAATGCTTTACCGATATCGTGAACGAGGGCTCCCGCTTTTGCAATTTGGACATCAGCTCCAAGTTCAGAAGCAAGCATTCCAGCAATATGAGCCATTTCTATGGAGTGTTGAAGAACATTTTGTCCATAAGAAGTTCGGAAATATAAACGTCCTACAATAGCACTAATGCGTGGGTCTAGATTGAAGATTCCACATTCATAAACTGCTTGATCTCCTTTTTCTTTTATTATTTTATTGATATCTTCTTGAGCTTTAGCCACAACTTCTTCAATTTTTGCTGGCTGAATTCTTCCGTCTAGGATTAGATTTTCAAGAGCAAGTCTTGCTACTTGTCTACGAACAGGATCAAAAGATGAAATAACAATTGCTCCTGGAGTTTCATCGATAATGAGTTCTACCCCGGCACCTTTTTCAAAAGCACGAATATTTCTTCCTTCTTTTCCAATTATTTTACCCTTTATTTCATCGTTTGGGATATTGACGGAAGTTGTCATCATTTCACTTGCAGTAGAAGAAGCTAGACGATTGATACTTGCAGCCAAGATATCTTTTGCTCGGCGATCAAGCTTTTCTGTGTTTAGACTTTCCATCTTTTGCATACGAATAAGCAAATCTTCTTCATATTTTTCTTCAATCCCTTTAAAAAGAATTTCTTTGGCATCATCAGTCGAAAGATGAGCTACTTTTTCAAGTTCTTTCTCTTTCTCTGACTCCATCCCATCGACACGTTCTTTAATTTTTTTGACTTCTTCGACTTTTAATTTTATCTTTTCTACTTCACGGTCGAGTTCTGTCTGGCGAGCATCTAAAAGTTCGTCTTTTTTAATTAGACGATTCTCAGTGTGCTTCCATTCTTCTTCTTTGGCTTTTGTCTCTTTGTTCACTTCGTTAAGATGAGCTTCTCCTTTCTTTTTTGCTTCATCTATAACTTTTTGGGCATCTTCTTTTGCTCCCAACATTATCTGTTTGATCTCAAGCTCCATGGAACCTTTTTGACCAAGAGAAATAATTAGACGCAAATAATACCCAACACCAACTCCTACGATAAGAGCGGCTGCTGATATGATTATTATTGTTATTAAACTCATAGCGACTTTTTTGTCGCTTTAGAAACACAGTAAAACCCTTTATTTTTAGGGATTATGGGCGAACAAGTATTATTGATTTAGAACAAGATTCAGATTTAAGCGTATGGTTCATAAATAAGTATAGATGTCGTGACTGCATTAAAAAAGCGAACATGTAAATAAAAACTTTTAAATTTCGATACCCTTATAATACTCTAAAAATGAACTTTTGTCTAGATTTCCAATTTTTGGTAGAATAGGGGTATGAAACCCGATATGTTACCACCAAATACAACAGAACAGAAAAATGAAGATTTAAATTCATTACCTGTAGAAAATAATACTTTAGAAAATAATTTAAAAGCAATAATACCTGTAGATGAAAAACAGGAGACTTTTATAAAAATTCCATTGTCGGAAGAAGAATTAAATATGTCTACGGTAGATTTTGCAAAAAAATATGAATATACTTACAACGGAGCACAATTTGTAAAAGAAAGAGGCTTTAGGTCTATTCGCAATCCTAATTTTATTAGTAATAAATTATTTAATAAAATAAATGTAGAAAATAAAAAAAAGTATATAGAAGAGGTCACACAACTGCCAATAATTTCAATTGAAACAGCGATAGGAAATGAGAAAGAGCAAAAAGAAATAAAAAAAATAGTTGATATTTATGATCAATATAAACATCTTACTAAATATATTGGAAAGGAAAAGATGTATAGTAAAAAATTTAGACTTTTAAATGGCCAGGAATTATTTTTTGGAGATTTCGTTGTTTTAGATAGAATGATTGATTTAAAAATGTTTCGTAATAATGATGGAATATTAATGATGTTTGATGAAGAAAAAAATAACTTTACTAAATTTAAACAGAGTTCTTTTTTTAAAAAAAGTAAAAATCAAGGTTTTATTTTTAGAGATAATTTTAACCAACCCGAAAATCCTAAAAGGCAACGTGACATCGCTTCTCTTGAATCTTTCTCCCCAACAGTTTTTAAATTAGGATTTTTTAAAGAAGAAGACTTTGGGAAACGTCTTGCTGGAACAGTTACATATGATACATATGGCCCACACGAAAGAATGTTATCAAGGTCTAACCCCAATGTTTCTTTGTCTAATTCTATTGGTAGATGTATTTATTATATAGGAAGAGAAAAGTTTGTTGGCACCAATAAGGAAATAAATCATGAAACAGTTCGAGTTTCTCTTTTAGATAATGATACGGGGGTAATTACTGATATTTTTAATGGAAGAAAAGTTATTTTATATACTTTTCCTTTGATTAAGAAGGAAGAATATGAAATAAAAAAATCAGAAATTATAAAAAGAAGGCTTTTAGAAAATAAGAGTCTTGATAAAAAAAATGTTGAGGATAACATAACCGCTAAGGTATCTTTAAAAGCTTATTCTATCTTAAATTATATTCCCAAATATGATAAAGAGTCAGAGGTTGATTATAATAGTCGTATTTCTAAACTTTCGGATACATCTTATGTTTTAGGTAATTTCCGTTCATTTATGTCAGAAACTGGGCTAGCCGCGAATAATTATTCATGGAGAGAACAATTAATTCTTGCGGACGCCCTAACTAGTTTTCATGATAAAAATAAAATTTTAGATCTGGGTAAAAATTTTGGTAAAGATGGGATAAGAACATTTATTTCTATCGAACAAGGAGGGGAAAAAGAAAAAATGGGGGATAGCATTTTAACACTAGGAGAAACATTACCAAAAGATATAGCTAAGAAAGTTTTTGCAAAATATGGAGAAATTATAGACAATGTTAGTAAAATAACTGAATTTACTAGAACTAATTTTACTAAGGAAATAGAAATAAACCCCGATCTTATTAAAAAGATAGAAGAAACATTATATTTAAAAGGGAAACAATTACTTTCACAGACTTACGATGATATAAATGATAAAAAAGAAGTTAACTATGAAGATATAGGTAAACAGTTGGATCGTATAAATGCAGACACTATTACCACTTTTGCAATTTTTAAACAAGCGTTAAAAAATGGTGACAAATTATCTGTGGAAAGTATTGAGGGGTCAGTTTTTTCTAAAAAAGATACCCGAAGTATTCCAGATAGCCAGAGAGAAGAAATGTCTGATTTATATGATCGCAATTATAAAGATCATCCTGATCGACAATTTATCGCAAAGGTTAAAGAATATTTTAATTCCGCTTTTATTCCCGAGGCTAATAAAATTAATAATTATTTTTATACTTTTGAAAAAGATAATAAGACGAGAGCTTTTTTACGTTTTGAAAAACAAAAAAATGGTATTTTATACGCTAGCGCATTAAATGTTGATGAGGCAAGTAAAAACTTTGGACTTGGGGAAGCGATGATGGATGAAGCTCTTAGTCGTGAGGCAAAAGAAAATATTTTGAATGCTACTTGCTTAATATCTAATCCTAGTAATATGAGATATTTTGAAAAAGGTTTTGTGTCTAATCATTTTAAAATGTTAGATAATACTAATCAATTCGATCTAGTGTGGGATGAAAAGAATAATATAAATATTATCTCTAAGAAAAAAAGTATTGAGGAATTAATTTCTATGTATTTGAAGAATAATTTTGAAGGAAGTATTGAAATAAAAAAAGAAGAAAATTTAGAAAAGCTACATCAATTTATTCCAAACAACAAAGCTTTAGTTAGATGTTTTAGGGATCCTGCAAGTCAGAATAGCTGGTATGCCGTCTATGAAAAATTACCTGAAAATTATGGTTTGAATACTTCAGAGGTAGTATAAAGAGCTTCAAATAAACTTTTGAATAATTTATTTATTCTTTCGTCTTCTATTATAATACTAATAAGATTTTCATTTGAGATGGTAATAATTCCTATTTTGTTTTCATATATTTGGATAGCCCCTTCTACCTCACTTATTAAAGTTTTGGCTATTTTTATGTTGGTAATAGAAAAATATTTTGGATCTTTATTATATAAATCATTAAAATATTTTTTAGAAAAATCATTTTCAATAATTAATGCCCTTTTTTTAATATTTAATTTTTCTCTTTTTATTACATATTGTTCATTTATCTCTTTAAAATATTTATCGACTATTTCTATATCAGCATAAGTTAGTACTTCTCCTTTTGTGTTTAATGTGTCTTCTAAAACTTTATTTACTCCATCTTTACCTTCATAGAACTGAATATTTGGTTTGCCAGAAAGAAGATTAAATTTTGAAGAGAGGGCTCCGAGGGAGAAGGAGACAGTTTCTTTTGCTAGTGCAAAAGATTTTTCTTTTTGTTCCATGATCTCGGCTAGTCTCGATGGATGATTTGGAGAAAAGACGGCCACTGTACCTTCGCCTCCTTTTTGTGATATCAATCCCATATTTTCTAATTGATCAAGGACTTTATAAACCAGTCCTCTTTTTAGGCCTGTCCACGAAGAAATAGAGCCCGCTTTTAATGGTCCTTTATCTAAGAGGGCACTATATATAGCAGATTGTTCTTCTGATAATCCAGCTTCTATTAATATTTTTTCGTCAGTATTTTGGTTCATGTATTTTATTTAAAGTTAATTAATTAACTGTTTAAAGTATAGCATAGTCATTATTTTCACGCAAATATGACAAAATAGATAAATAAAATATCCTTATTTATCAACATATTTCTTTATATTATTTTATCATTATCACATAGCATTGACATTATGTAAAGAATCTGCTATACTATCCACAAGAGTTAAGGAAGAGAGATCGAAAGATAAATCTTCCAAAAACAAGGAGAGAGTACCTTAAAGGAGATATAGAAGATTGATGTTCACCTCTGATCTTGAGATTAATAATCAAAGGACGGTATATGGACCGGTAAGCCATACAAAAAGAGAGAGTGTCCTAGAACAATCTTCAATACATATCTGTTTGCACCGTGAATAGTTAATGACGTTTCAGCCGCAAACCGAAACTATCTAACATACATTCACAACCGTGTTATCTCGAAGCAATTCGAGGAGACATCGACAGACCATAAGAGCTTAACCCACTTTTGTGATCTGAAATGTCTTTACAAGGGAGCTTGTTGTTAATCCGTCGTCGCTAAAGCTATGACGAGACGAAGGGAGAGAGTTGATAATGAGAGCATAGAGAGGAGAGAGACCAGATCTATGGTATAGACGATTTCTTTGAAAATCATGCCTCGTGGAATTTTAATTATTAAAATTCTTTACGGGGTAAAATATTGTGCATTTAAGAAACTTTTGAAATCACAAGTATTTCTTCCCTTAGGAAGTTATTCTTGGGATACAGAGCTTTTTGAACGTGCAACAAGCATCGCAAATTATTAAATTTGTGAGGTAGAAAAGTGATTTCATAAAAAATTTAGGGGTTTATTTAGTGCATCAATTTTGGTGTTTTAAATTAACCTCTAAATTTAATATTATGGAACCACCAGGTGTTTATGGTCGTTATTGGGCGACTTAAAAGAAACCAATAGGCTGAAGATATACCTATCATGTAGGGTTTATTTTTGGTAACTAAAAACAGAAGTTGTTATATGAATCGTACTTATGTGATCCAACCATGGCGAATGATCTATGAGTTGGGGAGTCGTATAGGTACGATAACAAGGTTGATGACCGATATTATCGGATTGACGAAGCTCAGATTGATCTGGGTCAGTTGATCCAGAGAATGTCTTTAATCAGCCAGACGCTGAGCAAAATTTTTTAAACAGTCTCTAGGCCGATTGATGCTAAGGAGACACAAATTTTGAAAAATGGGAAATGTTGATATTGGAGAGGTGAAAATCCTTTCTTGGCAAGACAATGGTCAAAACCTTGCAGTAAAAGCATTGACTGAAATTCTTCTCCCCACATTGCAAGGGAAAAATGTGGCAATTTCTGTGCCGCACCAAAATTTAATGGAACCTCAAGAAACTGAGGATTTCCAAATCTTTATTTGGAGTTCACGATCAGGAGACAGAAAAATCAAACCTCCGTATAAAATATGGGGTTATGATGTTGCTTGCCGTGATGAAGCATTCCCTGGAACCGGTATGGGAACTGCTATTGTGGATGAGTCCACCGGTTATGTTGTGGCTGAACTTTTTGATGATAAAGTACTGTATGTTCACCATGACATTTTGCATTATGGTGCAGACGCAGAATATAAAATATTCTGCCATTTGTTACAGGTGGTGATAGAAGAAATATCGTCCAAAGATCCTGAAGAAAAACTGGCACGTGAAAAAAAACGAGCCGAAGAAATAAAAAATGCCAGCCGTGAAGCATTTGTTAAAGCCTGTTCAGGCCGTTTTGACAAATTGCTTTCTGGAACTCAGAAAACAATTGAGGAAGGTCACAAGACCATCCAAAAATTGCAAATTGATCTGACCACAAAAGTCCGCGAAGTAAAAGGTGCCGAGCAGAAGCTTGTGCAACTTGCAAAAGCGCGGCCTGAAGCCGAAGACGGCTATCGTAAGGAGTTCGAAAAATTCCTGACGATACAAGACGTCAAGAAAATTGAAGCCGGCGACGGCGTGATAAGGGTATTTACCAATATGATATTTATTAAACACGAAGGTGTGAAATATCAGATTGGAGAATTCCGAATCGAGATCTTTATCAACGGAGGGATCAAGTTTTTCAACTTGACCAACGGGGGTAAGGGTCCGGGGGCTACAAACCCCTCAGGATTCAATGGTAACACCAGCTATAACCGTCACCACCCACACGTTCAGGGTGATGGTACTCCGTGTCTTGGTACAATCTCTTCAGCTGTTCCACAGTTGATTGGAGAATACCAGTATAGTGTTGTGGCTATTCTTGCCATACAGTATCTTAAATCAGTAAATGCTGAGGACTCAGCAGGGCAAGGGATTTACTGGTGGCCAAAAGCAGAATAAGTATAGTAAAAAATTAAATATAAAAAACAAAAAAACCGCCCTGGAGGTGCGGGAAAATGAAACAAATGTTCATAGAAAAGCGTGCTGCGAGCCAATTCGCCCCGCACGACTTTCAAACAGAAACGGTGCTGCTAAATTATGCAGTGCCCCATATTAAGATTACGCAGGCGGCGTATCTGGATATGTATTACATAGCCGCCGCGTCAGGTCAGGAGGAGATCTCATGGCTTGGAACCGTAAAAAAAGTTGGCCATGTTTACACCATTGAAGAGGTAATACTCTTTGAACAAGAGGTGGAAATGGCCACAACGGCGATGACACCCGCAGACATTGCAAAGGTGTCCACTGACTTAATCATTGCCGGTGAAATTGAAAAGGTAAATTCGCTGAAGTTCTGGGGCCACGTGCACCCAAGCAACAGCACTTCCCCGTCAGGCCAGGACGAATCCCAAATGGATGTATTATCTAATGGGAACGAATGGTTTATTCGTGGTATCTTCGGCCGTTATGGCCGTGCGGAATTTACCTTTTTTGACTGGGGGCATGGACTTCGCTTCAATGACGTGCCATGGGAGCTTGTAGTTCCTAACGATGAAAGTCGTGAAGCTGAAATCCGCGATCAGGTGACCGCAAAAGTAAAAAAAGTCATTCACCAGCCGATTTTTAGTGGCTTAGGCCACGAAAATGATTGGCATAAAAATCGTGAATCATGGAAAATGGATTAACGCCGGATTATTGGCGTCAATTGGATATGTTTGATCCTCAAACCTTTACCACCCCAGTGCATATCATAGGGGTCGGTGCTACAGGTAGCTGGGTAGCCTTCATCTTAGCGAAGATGGGGGTAAAAAACATCATCGTATGGGACTTCGATATAGTGGAAGTCCACAACTTGCCAAATCAGATTTATGGTTTGCAGGAAGTGGGGCTTCTGAAAGTTGAGGCCCTAAAGAAAATTATCCTTCGGGATTGTGGAATCGAAATCGAGGCGAAAGTCGAGAAAGTAGATGGATCTCAAAAATTAGAAGGTATCGTGTACATTTGTACTGATACCATGTCATCAAGAAAGGAAATATGGCTTAATAGCTTGAAGTACCAACTTGATGTCAATCTAGTTATTGAAACTCGTTTGGGAGCAGAGCTCGGCACAATTTATTGTGTTAGGCCACTTGACCCAACCGATGTCAGAGAGTATGAAAACACATTGTATGATGACAATGAGGCTGAGGAATCACCCTGCAGTTATCGTGCAATACCAACAGTAGTAAGTATTATTGCAGGCCTCGCTAGCCACAAGCTGGTGAAGTTTGCAGCAAACAGTGATCTGCAGCCGGTGATAAGACTTCATGAAAATGAAAGTCATTCATCATACGAAATGCTTTGCATCCGCCCGATTGTGGCTACAGCCCATGGGTGGAAATAAAAAAAAATTAAAAATAAACATTTTTTCAAATTTTTTAAAAACTCAGACAATGGCAAATTTGAATTTAACCGTCGGGAAAGTCCCGGGAACGGTAAAACAAATCACGATCAATGAACCTGCTACAGTTTTAACAGCGATGCAAACAGCAGCAAGTGTTTGTGGATTTTCCTTTTCAAAGGACCCGTATTCAGCCAACGGGAAAGACATGGTTGATGTTCCGTTCCTTAACGGTCGCGAACTCGCGGTCCGTGAGGGGGACAAGATCACTGAAGTTCTCTGGGATACGGAAGTAACCGATGGTGACATTGTGTTGCTGGTCCCAAAAATACGGGGCAATCAATTCTTGGTTACCGTGGCCAAAGTGCCTGGTGAGAAACACACAATTGCCTTACTTCATGCTTCCGAACCTGAGGCAACCGAAGACGACGGGACTGTGACCAATGCTATACAGGTCGCCGGACTGGAGTTTGATCCTGAGTTCGAGGAGATTACAGTGAATGGCGAAGAATCTAATACAGAAACCGTTTTGACTGATGGTGACGAAGTTGTGATTATGGAAAAGGTTTCCGTGAGCACCTCAGAGTTATTTGAGGAAAAATCGGAGTATGATGAGCCAGAAAATAATTACGGCGAGCCGGAACCAAAAAAATACTTCACCGTGTTTAAAAATGGAACATTTAAAGTAAGGGTTGCCCGGGACTACACAAGGATATTGATTATCCTGAGGTAAAATAATTTTTTTCGCCGTTAAATTAAAAAGTTAGCAAATAGCTGACTTTCAGGGAGTTTCTTTATTCTCCCATTCTGCTAACAGCAGACTTCGAATAAAATATAGCGAATTGGACACCGTAAGTCAGTTGGAGCGGGAACTCTAAGTTGATAATGGTGCTCGAGCATGCAGGAAGTGTATGTATGAGGGGTTATGGGTTAAAAAACATAATAATGCCGAATATAAATTAAGACTTTATTCGGCATCCTTGTTGAGTTCATAAAATATTTTTAGCCATTTAATTTATGAATTCATAGGGATATTCCCTAGCTTTTCTTTATAAAAAATAAAGAGGAGAGAGAGCAGGGTGATAAAGAGATTTATCACTTTTGCCGAGCGAATAAATTTATTTGTCCGTTCGGTAAAAGTTTGTTCTTTATAAATTTTCATTAAAAAAAGAAAGGAGAGAGTAATGAAAAAAGTTTACGACTTAGATCGCATTTCAATATCACTTGAAGTTTATAACGTATGGAAAAAATATGTAGTTGTAAAAGTTGTTGAGTGGTATGAAAAATCGGGTAGATTAAAAGGGATAGATATTTCTCAAATACCAGATGAGCAATTTCGAGAGCTCGAAAATGGTGATGGAGAGATATTCCTAATGATGCCTGATAAAGTTGAGATTGTACTTCATGTTCCAAAAGGGCACTGGGGTCCAATCGAGATAATTGAGAACTAAGAAAATATTGTGGCAAGATTTATCTTGCCACCATAATTTTGTCGATTAATATTTGAAGACGTCGTAATAAATTATTACACTGTAATAATTTATGAAATCTCTCTCCTCGTCTCGTAAAGAAATTAATTATAATTTCCACGGGATTGCGATTAATTGAAAATTAATCGACAGAATTATGGTGGTAAAGAAACAGCCCCGCGACGAGAGTCGCGGGGCTGTTTGTGTATTTAGTATTTTTTCACATCATCGAGGAGCGTATGAACATGTAATGATGCTTATAACGTCCGAGAGAAGATGGGATAAGGAATTAATCTTCCTTATTTTTCGATTTTTTGTTTGGAAATTATATCATCAATAATTCCGTACTTTTTAGCTTCATCACTCGTCATCCAATAATCACGGTCAGAATCTTTTTCTACTTGGTCAATTTTTTTATTGGTATTTGCAGCTAAAATTTTATTGAGAGTATCTTTCGTGCGGAGAATATGTTTTGCATTGATTGCAATATCACTTGCTTGGCCTTCAGTGCCACCCATTACTTGGTGAATCATAACTTCGGAATTGGGCAAAGAAAATCTTTTGCCCTTTTTCCCAGATGAAAGGATGAGTGCTCCCATTGAAGCGGCAATCCCCACGCAGATAGTAGACACGTCACTTTTTATAAAATTCATCGTATCAATAATTGCGAGTCCGGCAGTTACGGAGCCTCCAGGAGAATTTATATAAAGATAGACATCTTTTTTGGAATCGGTATGATCCAAATAAAGAAGTTGAGCAATAACTAAGTTGGCAACGTGGTCATCTATTGGACCTCCAAGGAAAATGATTCTTTCATTTAAAAGACGAGAGTATATATCATATGCTCTTTCGCCAAATTGTGATTTTTCTATAACGGTTGGGATTAACATAGTTTTAATAAGTAGTTAGTAGTAAGTAGCAAGTAGTAAGGTAATCGACAGGCATAGTATAACAAAATAAGGGTTTTTGGGATATACTTGACAATTGACATAAAATATGCTATTGTCTGCACAGAAAGTTCTTTAAAATTTTCTCGGGTAAAGTAAGACTCCATTAAGGTTTTGCAACAAGAATAACTAACTTGTTAGATTAAATAGTTTGCGGTGACAGGTAATCTGAAATAGTCCGAATAGGCTTGATTGGACAATAAGCAGTTTGGTTTGATAAAAATCATGCGTAACAAGTCAAAAAAATGAAAACTTTAATTTATAAGGGGTTTGGATTCGACAACGAAGAAGTACTTATCTTTAAGATTCTTGTTGAGAAGAGTCTTTATGGAATGTTAAAAGTAGAAATTTCCTCAAATTTGCCCTTTAAAAAGGATGATTTTTTAAGTCATTATAATTCAGTGCAAGAAGAAACTAAATCTATTCTCCATTTGGCGGGTTCAATTAGCTCTGGATTTATGGGTATAATAACTGAAAGATTGATAAATTATTCTTGGGATTCTGTCAATATAAAGGAGGAATATTTTTTCTGCAAGAGTATCACTTATAAAGATATAATTCCAGAAGACTTACCAGACAAATCTCCATGTTTAGGTTTTGCCCGTTGTGAGAAAATGGAAGTTGCTATTTCTTTAATAAAAGAAATAGTTTCTATTTATAGAAAATTTTGGAGAGAACAGAAGAACGAATATAATACCCTGGTTTCTCAATTGGAGGACTTAAACATCAAAAATTTTATTGGGGAAGAAGTTGAGATTGAGGTAACTATATCTCAAACCGTTAAATTAAAAAAATAACGGGGAAAATATAAAAAAAGAGCCGGACGAAATTTTTCGTCCGGCTCAATTTGTTTATTGTGTTTCTAAGAATTTAAATACTTTTTCGTTTTCTAACATTTGTTCCACATAAGCGCGAGCACGGAGAGGGTCTGCATCTTTATACATTGCAGTAATTTGTGTTACATCTTTTTCTATTTCTTCTTCTGTTGGAGCGAGGTTCTCTTTTTCGGAAATATTATGGATGATCATTTGTAGTTTCGCACGTTTCTCTGCTTCGGATCTCCATTCTTTTCTTAAATCTTCTTCTGTTTTTCCGATTTGTTTTAAATAGTCCTCGACTTTCAATCCAGCATTAGTGATATCGGCTTGGAGTCTGTACATTATTTTATCTGTTTCACTTTGGATTAAAATTTCTGGAATTTCTCCCTCGGTTTGTTTCACAAGCTCTTCAACAATCAAAAGACGAAGTTTATCTTTCTCAACAGTTTCTTTTTCTATCTTCATATTACTTTTTATTTTTTCTCGAAGTTCATCGGCTGTTTTGAAATCACCAAAACTTTTTGCAAAATTATCATCAAATAAAGGATAGTCACTCTCAGGAATTTCTTTAACTTCTTCATGAGCTTTTTCGTGTTCTTCCTCATTCATATTTTCGTGTCCAGCATGATCTCCTCCACGAGCTTGCTCGGCTCTCATTTTACGTAATTCAAGAATTGTTTTTTCTACTTCAGCCTCATCAACTACAATTTCTTTTTTATTTTCTTCTTTTCCATTTTCAGTTTTAGCAATTTTTTTATAATCACCTAGTTTCATTTCAGGCATTACTGCAGTAATTATTTTAAATTCTAAGTCGGATCCTTTCGCGATTTTAGTTATAGATATTTGTGGACGACCAATAGCGTCAATCTTATTCTCTTCTAAAATTTTTATATAATTTTCTTGTAATGCACTTTCTGCCATTTCTTCGAGTAATTGCATCTCTTGTACGTTTTCTTTCACAATAGAGGCAGGAGCTTTACCTGTACGGAAACCAGGGAGTTCCATCCTTTCGCCTATTCTCTCTAAAGCTTTTCCTTCATATTTTTCAAACTCGGTTACTTCTAAAACGCCAGTAATTTCTATTTCACTTTTCTCTAGTTTTTTTATTGTTGTTTTCATATTGAGTTTATCTTATATTGATAAAGCATTTTTGTCAAAATAGTTTATATTATTTATTTAGATAGACCCTTTCTGAATTTATTGACAGTCTGTATGAGAGAGAGGTAAAATGATGGTATTAGAAAAGTTTACATTATTAACTATCTGCCTAACGGTAGATTAACTTAAAAAATTTATGAAGGAAGAATTAGGGAAAAAAGTTACACCTGAAGATGTTAGTACTAGTATTGAAGATTCTAAGGAAATTAAAGAAGAAGAAATAATTTCTATTATGGATAAAAAAGAAGTAGCTGAATTAGAATTTAATAAATTGAGTAAACATGAAAAAGTTTCAAGACTTTTAGGGGAAAATACAGGATTAGTTAATTTAAAAGATTTAAAAATAAAATGGATAAATAGACATAATGCTCGTGGTAGTATGGGGGATGGAGAAATAGTTTATGTTGGAGATAAAAGTTATGGCTCTAATCAAATAGTAGGCAGTGGGAAAAACCCTAATTGGGAATGGCACGGAGATGGAACTAGAGCGGGACTAGAAATAGAAAACGGGAATTTAGTTATAGATCAAGTTCCATCTAAAACAACCAGTGTAAGAAAAATATTATTATTAGATGATAATGGAAGAATAAAAGGGGAAGAAGATAATATTGAATTACCACACACTAAAACAATTTTGTGTAACATAGAAGATATTTTATCTATTGATACAAACATTGATAATGGTGAATATTATGATGATGGTGCTCAAATTTTTCACACATCTTTTGAATAATTAAATTTAAATAATATTAAAAAATCCCTCGCTTGAGGGCTTTTTTAATTAGAAGAATCTTTGGAAGTTGGACTTCCAAAGATTGGTTTAAAAATAGCCCCGCGACGAAAGTCGCGGGGCTATTTTTTATTTAACTTCTAAAACCAAAATGTTACTAAAAGAGGAACAAGAATCAAAGCGATGATGTTTAAGATTTTAATCATTGGATTGATAGCTGGCCCTGCAGTATCTTTATAAGGGTCACCAACTGTGTCCCCTGTAACAGCGGCTTTGTGAGCATCAGATCCTTTACCACCAAAGTTTCCAAGTTCAATATATTTTTTGGCATTGTCCCATGCTCCTCCACCTGAGGTCATAGATATTGCGAGGAATATTCCCGTTACGATTGATCCGACAAGTAAACCTCCAAGAGCTTCAGGTCCAAGAATGAATCCAACGAGTATTGGAGTAACAACAGGGATAAGAGCTGGAAGAATCATTTGTTTGATTGCACCAGTTGTAACTATATCTACACAAGTTTCATAATCAGGCTTACCTGTTCCATCCATTATTCCTTTTATTTCTCTAAATTGTCGGCGAACTTCTTCAACAACTTTTCCTGCGGCTTTACCTACAGCTTCCATACATAATGCACCGAAGTAGTAAGGAAGTAATCCTCCAATCAAAAGTCCAACAATAACCAATGGGTTTCCTAAATCGAAATTTAATTTATGACCTAGATCTGCAAATTCTTGTGTGTAAGAAGAGAAGAGTACGAGCGCGGCAAGACCAGCTGAACCAATTGCATAACCTTTTGTCACAGCTTTAGTTGTATTTCCAACAGCATCAAGTGGGTCGGTTACATCACGAACACTTTTAGGTAAATTAGCCATTTCAGCAATACCACCAGCATTGTCTGTTATTGGACCAAAAGAATCAATAGCAACAATTATTCCAGTAAGTGAAAGCATTGCCATTGCTGCGACTGCAACACCATATAATTCTCCAAAATAATATGAAGCCAAAATTCCCCCTACAATAGAAAGAAGAGGAAGAGCAGTTGATTTCATTGAGATTGCTAATCCTTGGATAACATTTGTTCCATGGCCTGATTGTGAAGCGGAAGCAATTGATTTTACGGGATAATATTTTGTAGAAGTATAATATTCTGTAATAACAATAATAAGTGCAGTTACAATTATTCCAACTAAGGCACTCATATATAAAGCTCCAACTGAGTAAGTTGTTTGTCCTTGCATTAACCATTTTGTGATTGGATAAAATCCAATTGCAGAAAGTATTGCAGAAACTGTGAGGCCTTTGTAAAGTGCACCCATAATATTTTTATTTTTTCCAAGACGGACGAACCATGTACCAATGATTGTAGAAATTATAGATACTCCACCAATAGCAAGAGGATAAATAATTGCATTATCAAAACCCGAAAATACTAGTGATCCAAGAAGCATAGTTGCAACAGATGTCACAGCGTAAGTTTCAAATAAATCAGCGGCCATTCCAGCACAGTCTCCAACATTATCTCCGACATTATCTGCAATAACTGCAGGATTACGAGGATCATCTTCTGGAATTCCAGCTTCAACTTTACCAACAAGATCAGCTCCGACATCAGCAGCTTTTGTAAATATTCCACCACCAAGACGAGCAAAAACGGAAATCAAACTTGCTCCGAATGATAGACCGACAAGGGATCGGACAGCACCTGCGCCTACAAATTTAGTCGCAATTATATAAAATAAAGTTACTCCTAAAAGGGCAAGACCGACGACGAGAAGCCCAGTAACGGAACCTCCTTTGAAAGCAAGAGAAAGAGCTTCTTTTAATCCTTTTTTAGCTTCTTCTGTTGTGCGAACATTTGCACGAACTGAAACATTCATACCGATGTATCCAGCGAGAGCTGAAAGTATTGCTCCAACCAAGAAACTAATTGCCATCATCCACCCAAGCATTGGTATGAAACCAATGATTAAAAATAAACCGAGAGCAATGACACCAATAGTTTTGTATTGACGATTTAGGTATGCTTTTGCTCCAAGCTGGATAGCAAGAGCGATAGCTCTCATCTTTTCATCACCAGAACCTTTACTCATTACTACTTTAATAAGAAACAAACCGTATAAGATTGCTATAACTGAAGAAATAAGAGCAAAAATAATAAATGGATTCATATACATTAGTTACTAGTACCTAGTGACTAGGGGCTAGTAGAATTATTTATAATAAATTTTTAATAAAATGACCTTTTGTGTTCTATTACTAATCACTAGTAGCTAGAACCTAGAAACTAATTTGTCCCATCATCAACGATGCCATCATCCAGTATATCATCACTTGCGATAACTTCACCAGTTGGAGTACCATTTGCTTCTACACTTTTTATATCAATTCTCCATCCTGTAAGTTTCGCAGCTAAGCGTACATTTTGTCCACCTTTTCCGATAGCAAGAGAAAGTTGATCATTGGCTACTTCAACAACAGCTTTATGTTCATTTTCATTTACATTAATACTTAAAACATTTGCAGGAGAAATTGCACTTGCGATATACGTTGCAGGGTCTGGAGACCATGGAATGATATCAATTTTTTCGCCATTTAATTCACTCATAACCGTAGTGACTCTAACTCCTTTTTGTCCGACACATGATCCTACTGGATCAACATGTTCGTCGTTTGAAAAGACCGCAATTTTTGAACGGCTTCCAGCTTCACGCGCAATTGATTTTATTTCTACGGTTCCACTTGCTATCTCTGGAGCTTCCATAGCGAAAAGTCCTTCAATGAGTTCAGGATGAGTACGAGAAAGTTTAAGATTTACTCCACGAGGAGTTTCTTCTACTTGGTATAGATAAGCACGGATTCTATCTCCTCTTTTATAAAATTCTCCAGGAATTTGTTCTTCATGAAGAATGATTCCAGTTGCACGATTGAAGTCGATATAAACTATTCCTCTTTCAACTTTTGAAACGAAACCATTTATTATTTCTCCTTCTTTATTTCCATATTCATCAATGATAGCGCCACGTTCTGCTTCGCGAATCTTTTGAATAATAACTTGTTTAGCTGTTTGAGCTGCAATACGGCCGTAGTCATCTTTATTTTCAAGAGGGAAAATTAATTCTTCTCCTGCTATCGCATCACTTTTTATTTTTTTAGCATCTTCTATTAAGATATGATGTTCTTCGTTGAAACGGACTCTCTCATCGTCTTCAGATATTTCTTCTTCTTCGTCTTCATTCGTCATTCTGACTAAAGTATCATCTACCACTATTTTGACTTGGTTGAATTCCATTTCTCCAGTTTCAATATCAATTTTCGCACGGATTATTTGACCTTTTTTACCGTAATCTTTTTTATAAGCAGCAGCAAGTGCTTGCTCTATTGCATCAATGATTTTCTCACGAGGAATTTTTCTTTCCTGCTCTAGTTGCTCTAGGGCTGACTTCATTGTTTTTAAATCTAACATATAATTGATTACGAATTAATAATTACTTATAAATAATTAAAATTCGTTTTTTATTAAATTTTACTTAACTATTAAATTGTTTTCTAAAAATAAAAGCCCGGTTCGAAGACGGACTTATACTTTTAAATGTTATCAGAAAACATTTTTTAGGTCAAATCCAAATTATTAAGATTTTAGGAAATCGGACTTACTAAAATCTTAATATAATCAATTGTTGGAAGTCGGACTTCCAACAATAAATAATATTTGATATAATAATTATATGTCAATTAGAAAGTCAAAACTAGCTATAAATGAGATTTATCATATATATAATCGTGGAGTAGATAAACGTGATATTTTTATGGAAGACAGTGATCGCCTTCGTTTTATTCATGATTTATATGAATTTAATGATAAAAATCCAGCAATTAATATAAATAATTTAATTAGTCGATCCAACCTTACACAAACAAAAAATAAATTGTTGGAAGTCGGACTTCCAACAATTTTGAGAGAGATGAAGAGCCAAAGGGAGATTTTGGTAGAAATATTGGCTTTTTGCATGATGGATAATCATTTTCATATGCTTGTGAGACAAAAAGAAGAGAATGGGATAACTAATTTTATGAGGAAACTTGGGACGGGTTATACTAATTATTTTAATAAAAAATATGAAAGAAATGGAGCTTTGTTTCAGGGGAGATTTAAATCAGTTCATATAGAAAATGAGAGTCATCTTATGTATTTACCTATATATATTCACTTAAATCCACTAGATTTTGATTTTAAAGAGTGGAGAAATGGTAAAATCGAGAATCCTACAGGAGCTATAAATTTTTTGAATAATTATAGATGGAGTAGCTATATGGATTATACTGGGAAAAAGAATTTTCCATCGTTGATAAATAAGGATTTTTTGTTAAATAGGCTTGGAAATGAAGAGAATTTCACGAAAGAAATAACAGATTGGGTTGGCTCACCTAAGGTGGAGATAAAAGAGTCTTTGTCAGAGAATATTACTTTTGAATAATAAAATTAGTTGAATATATTCATATAAAATATGATAAATATCAAAATTGTTGGAAGTCCGACTTCCAACAATTTTGATATTTATTTTTTTAGGGATGGTGGAGAATAAGTAAAATTCTGCGAAATTGGAATTTATGGAAATAAATAATACGTAAAATTTTTAGATTTGAGTACTGTTGGAAGTCCGACTTCCAACAATAATGGAGGGGGAAGAGGGGTAGGGATGGATTGGGGTAAAAAAATAGGTGGGGTGCAAATTGGGGGTGTGAGGTAGGAGGAGGGACATAAAAAAAGTGGGGTGCAAATTGGGGATGTGAGGTAGGAGGAGGGACATAAAAAAAGTGGGGGGGGTAAATTGGATTTGAATAAAAACAGATAGGGGGGGGTAAATTGGATTTGAATAAAAATAGATAAAAAAAAGGGGGGGTAAAATTAGGCATAAATAAAAACAGATGAGAAGGAGGAGAAGAATCGAGTGGGGATAAAAAGTGGATAACTCGGTGTGTTTTTATTGACAAATGAAAAGATTAGTTAGATAATTGGTATAAATACAAATTGTGTGGGTTTATTGGCTTTATCTGTCTCTTTTAGATAAAGTTTTACGAACCCTTTGATAAAAAAACAAAAATAAATAAAACAAAACACCATGAAAAAGGTTAGTATTTTCTATTGTCTTTTTCTGTACCTGGTGTTATTAATCATACCAGGATGTGGAAAAGACCCTATTGAGCCTATTACTCCTGTAGAGGAGTTGAGCTTAAGGGTTCAAGCAATGCCGAATATCCTGGATTCTCCGGGATTGAAAGCAGTTATTGAAATAACCGCGGTCGCTGACTCAACAGTCTCCGATCTTCCTGGAGCTACATTTATAAGTGGCTCGTTTACCAAAACGGTGGAAACACCTAAATTGGGTCAAACAACAACTTTTCGTTTTAGATCATATCTCGACGGAGAGGTTGCTTATAATAATGTCACCATCCATGTTCTTGGTGTGCCTAGTCCGCCTAACCCAACCCTAACTCTGACTTCATCGGTATCTATACTTCCTATTGGTGGAGGTGAAGTTACTATAACTATTATTACAACGAGTGCAGATTCTGTCTTTTCATTTTTTGATGGGAAGAAACTTCTGCCAAATTGTAATGAAACTTATATTATCGACACCACCACTACTTTCACTTACGAGGCTTACGGACCCGGAGGTAAAATAAAGAAAGATACTATCGTTGTGGTTGAAGAACCTTTAACTATAGCCCAACTTCTTTTTTTAGCCTCATTGAAAATAGTGAAATTAGAGTTTAAATTGGTTGATGGCGATTGGTATGAAGGGGATATTGGATGTAGGTCTGATGATAAACTCACTTTTTATATTGAACCTCAAACAGTTACAGAGGATTATGGTGAAATAAAATGTGGAGGTAGTACACAAGATTCAGCCTCATTTCCTTGGGTGCTTGATGGTTATTTTATTAGTATAGGTGATCCAAGAGGAATAATTAGAGAGATTACTTTTATTTCCAATGACACTCTTGTATGGATCTACTGCTTCAGTGACGGGGTTTGTACAAGAGAAACCTTTGTTCACCCATAATATTATTTATTTTTGTTCTGAGGGACAAATAAAAAAACCACTTACTTAGGTAAGTGGTATTTTTATTTTTATGGTATAAATATTTTATTATTTATGGTATAATTTTATTATTAAAATTGAGTTTTATTATTATTAATTTGTTATTAATATGAATCTATTTAAAAA
>CAILJY010000054.1 GCA_903834665.1 uncultured bacterium
CCATGGTGCATAGTTATTGATTTTGACACTTTGACCGATGATTCTGTGACTATCCGTGATCGTGATACAGGCTTACAAGAGCGAATCAAAAAAGAAGAAATCATCTCTTATATAAAAGAGAGAATGAGTTAAAAGATATTTAAAATCTCCCATAGTCTGATCTATGGGAGATTTTCGTATCAGATTTACGCATATGCGTAAATCTGATACGGAAATAAGATGTGTTTTTTTAGTCATGAAATTGTGTTAAGATAACTTTATGCAAAAAGTTAAAAAGAAAATATATAAAAATGGTTTGAGAGTAGTAACTGTTCCAATGAAAGATAATCCAACTGTTACAGTTTTAGTTTTAGTCGGTACAGGGAGTGATTATGAACCAAAAGAAATAAATGGTATTTCTCATTTTTTAGAACACATGTGTTTTAAGGGTACTGTTAAGAGGCCCAATTCTAAAATTATTTCACACGAGCTCGATGCTCTTGGTTGTCAGTATAATGCTTTTACTGGTAATGAATATACAGGATATTATGCGAAAGGAGATGCTAAAAATTTTAAACAAATATTTGATATTATTTCAGATGTATATTTGAATTCTACTTTTCCAGAGACTGAAATTGAAAAAGAAAAAGGTGTAATTATTGAAGAGATCAATATGTATGAAGATATGCCTGCAAGTCATGTTCAAGATTTATTTACCGAGGTCTTGTATAAAGATCAACCCGCAGGAAGAAGTACTTTAGGAACAAAAGAAAATATTTACAAAATGATACGTGATAATTTTGTTGAGTACAAAAAGACTCATTATGTTGCAGAAAATACTGTTGTTATAGTTGCTGGTAATATTACAAATGAAGATGTTTATAAAGAAATAAATAAATATTTTTTAGATGTTCCTATTTATAAAAATACAAAGAAAATAAAAACAAAAGAGACACAGACGGCTCCAGAGGTTTTAATCAAATTTAAAGAAACTGACCAAACCCATTTTGTATTAGGAGTTAGAACATTTGATATTTTTAATGATAAGAATATTGCTATTTCTATACTAGGAGCAGTACTTGGGGCAGGAATGAGTTCAAGACTTTTTACAAAGCTTCGAGAAGAAATGGGAGTGGCTTATTATGTTAGAGCTTCAAACCAACCTTCTCTTGGTTATGGATCCTTCCAAATTTCTGCAGGAGTTAACAACACCCGAACGGTGGAAGTTTTAAAAGAGGTTATCAAAGAATGCCAAATTCTTATGAAGGAAAAAGTTAATGATAAAGAATTGGATAAAGTAAAATCACTAATAATTGGTAATTTAAAAATGTCGCTTGAAGCAACTGATGATGTTGCGAATTTTTATGGGGGACAAGAACTTATGAAAAAAGAGATTAAAACTCTTGAAGATAAAATAAAAGAAATTAAAAAAGTAACATCAAATGATATCCAAAAAATGGCTAAAGTTATTTTTAAAGATAAAAATTTAAATCTTGCCATAATAGGTCCATTTAAAGATGGGGAACAATTTAAAGAAATATTGAAATTCTAATTCTCATAAATATGTGTTATTATGAGGGTGTATGGATGATAAATTAAAACATTTGAAAATAAGTATATCCACAAATACCTTAATTAAAATATTATTAATTGGGGTTTTGGTTTTTACCGCAATTAAATTATCGAATTTGATTTTAGTTATTCTTATGGCTATTGTGGTAGCTTCTTTTGTGGAATCAGCTGTTAGAAAAATGAAACCTTTTATAAAAAGTAGATCTTTAGCGGTTTTTTTAATCTACATAATTACTATTAGTATTATCATAGGTTTATCTTCTATTTTCATGCCTATTTTTATAGAAGAAATGTCAAATCTTGTATCTTCTCTTAGCCAATATATCCCAAATAGTAGTATTTTAAATACCTTTCAACCAGATACGATTACTGGGGCGAAAGATGTTGTTTCTAGTGTATCTCGTAATGCTTCTTTAGGAGAAGTGGTTCAAACTACCAAAGTTTTGATTGACAGTCTTTCTGGAGGATTTATGGATATTTTTGGTGGAGCTTTTGGTGGAGCACTTAACTTTTTCTTAATTGTAATTATTTCTTTTTATCTTTCAGTTACAGAAAAAGGAATAGAGAATTTTTTACGTATTATTACTCCACTTGATAGTGAAGAATATGTTATTGGTCTTTGGCAGAGAACAGAACATAAGATAGGATTGTGGTTTCAAGGGCAGATGCTCATAGGTCTTATTATTGGACTTCTTTCTTATCTAGGGCTTACTATTTTAGGAGTAAAATATTCACTTGTCTTGGCTATTATTACCGCACTTTGTGAGATGGTTCCTTTTGGAATATTTTTAGCAATGGTTATTGTTACAATTTTTGGTTATTTAGATGGGGGAGTTACACTGGCAATGCTTTCTTTTGGTTTATATTTTATTCTTCATCAGTTTGAAAGTTATTTAATTTATCCTTTAATAATAAAGAAAGTTATTGGAGTTTCTCCTTTGGTTGTTATTTTATCAATAATAATAGGAGCTGAGCTCGCTGGATTTTTGGGTGTGATTTTAGCTATTCCGACAGCCGTTTGTTTATTAGAATTTTTAGATGATCTCGAAAAGAAAAAAATACTTTCTAGAGCCGAATAATATGAAAAAAACTTTTTTCCTCACTACTACGCTTCCTTATGTAAATGCACCTCTACACATGGGTCATGCTCTTGAGTTTATAAGAGCTGATACGATTGTTCGTTATAAAAAACTTATAGGAGATGACGTTTATTTTAATACTGGAACTGATGAACATGGCTTAAAGATATTTGAGAAAGCAAAAGAAAAAGGATTAACACCTCAAGAATTTGTAGATCAAGGTTTTGAAACTTTTAAAGAACAATTGCGTATGTTTGGTGTTTGTGAGGATATTCACTTTATACGTACAACCGACAAGAATCATGAAGTTGCTGCTCAGGAATTTTGGAAAAGAGTGAATAATAATGGTTATATTTATAAAAAAACTTATGAAGCTAAATATTGTGTTGGTTGTGAGAGTGAGAAAACAGACAGTGAACTTGTAAATGGTCATTGTCCAGATCACTCAGGCTTAGAATTAAAAATAATAAATGAAGAAAATTATTTCTTTAAGTATTCAGAGTTTGGTGATAAATTACTTGAATTGTATGAAAAGAATCCAAACTTTGTTACCCCAGAATTTCGTTTAAATGAAATAAAAAATTTTGTTAAAGGGGGTTTACAAGATTTTTCGATCTCACGATTGAAAGAGAAAATGCCTTGGGGTATAACAGTTCCCGGAGATGAAAATCAAGTAATGTATGTTTGGTTTGATGCTCTTGTAAATTATATTTCAACATTAGGATGGCCAGAAATAGATGGAAATTTTGAAAAATATTGGATTAATGGGAATCCAACACAATATTGTGGAAAAGATAATACTCGTTTTCAAAGTGCTATGTGGCAAGCAATGCTTATGGCCGCCGATGTTCCAAATTCATACCAGATAATTGTGAATGGATTTATAACAGGAGAGGGTGGAATACGAATGTCGAAAACTCTCGGTAATGTAGTTGATCCTCGAGATGTAATAAAAGAATATGGAACAGATGCATTAAGATATTTTCTTCTTCGTGAAGTAGGAAGTTTTGAAGATAGTCCTTTTACTATGGAACGATTTAAAGATGCTTATAATTCGGGATTAGCCAATGGTCTGGGGAATCTTGCCTCTCGAATTTTAACTTTGTCCGAAAAATATTTAGATAAATGTCCAGAAATTCCAGAGTTTGAAGATTTTACAGAATATTTTAAAAATTATGAAGAGTTTGATTTAAAAAAAGCTACAGATTATGTTTGGGAAAAAATTGGGGAACTTGATAAAAGTATTCAAGAGACACAGCCATTCAAAGTTATTAAAGTAGATGAAGAGAAAGGGGAAGAAATGATAAAAGATTTAGTATTGAAGCTTTACACCATTGCCCGAATGTTAAATCCCATAATGCCAGAAACTAATATAAAACTAAAACAATTAATCAAACAAAACAAAAAACCAGAACAACCATTATTTTTAAGAAAA
>CAILJY010000055.1 GCA_903834665.1 uncultured bacterium
GCAATTTTTTATTGGCAAATATATCCTAGTGCTTTATATTTTTCTTATACAAAAGGATTTTTAGTTGGAATTGATATTTTTATAATAATTTTTGGAGCCATTTTCTTTTTAGAGATATTAAAGGATTTAAAAATAATAAAAAATATTTCTTATTATCTAGGAAGTATTTCAAAAGATTATAGAATCCAAATTATTATTATTGCTTGGTTCTTAGAATGCTTTATTGAAGGTACTGCTGGTTTTGGAACTCCAGCAGCGATTGCTGTCCCTATTTTGATAGGATTGGGCTTAACCCCCGCTAAGGCTCTTGTAGTAGGTCTTTTGGGGAATAGTGTCCCTGGGGTCTTTGGAGCAGCTGGTACCCCTATAAAAATGGGTTTTATTGGTCTTAATACAACTCTGGTTCCACTATATTCAGCTTTACTTAACTGTGTTGGTTTTATTGTTCCTATCTTTATGCTTTGGATTATTACGCACGGAAGATCAAACAGGAAAAAAGAATTTTTAGCCGCATTACCATTTGCAATCTTTTCAGGATTAATATTTGTAGTACCATCAGTTGTTTTTGTATTTTTAGGACAAGAATTTCCTTCAATATTAGGGTCACTCTTTGGTCTTATTGTAATAATAATTTCAGTTAAACTTGGATTTTTAGTTCCAAAAGAAAGTTTGGATTTGTCTCAAACAAAAGGGGAAGAATCAACAATGAAACCAATAAAAGCTTTCTTGCCTTATATTATTCTAATAACATTATTAATCTCTGGTAAAATAATTTTAGGTAAAATGGGTATTTCTTTACCTGTTGGATTTAAATATATTTTTAATTTATTCAACCCAGGATTTATTTTTATAATTTCTGGTTTTATTGTTATATTTATTTGGAGAGAAAAATTAATAGTAATATTTAATTCAATCAAAAAAGCTTGGCTTGGAGCTATTTATCCTTTTTTTGTTGTTTTTTCAATGCTTGCAATGATTCAAGTGATGATAAACTCTGGCAACAATGGATCTGGTTTAGCTTCTGCTATTAGTATTATTACTGAAAGTTTTGAATCACCATTTTTACCTTTCTTTACTCCTTTTATTGGAGCTTTTGGATCGTTTATGACTGGAAGTGTAACTGTTTCAAATATTATGTTTGGTAATTTATTTAATATTGCAGCAACTCATTTATCAATGAATACGAGCATAATATTATCTCTCGGGGTTGTTGGGGCAGCAGCAGGAAATATGATTGCGCTGGCAGATATTTTAACAGCTGAAGCAGTTACAGGAACTAAAAATGGGGAAGTAAAAGTTTTGAAAGGAGTTATAATCCCTTGTCTTATTTATCTATTAATTTTAGGCTTGATTGGAATTATAATTTTAGGATGATATACTAATGATATATGAGAAAATTATTAAATGTAATTCATAAAGTTTTTGATGAGATAGAAGATAAGGCAAGAATTAAATTAGTTCACCATCCTATAGTATATGCATTTATTGGAAGTGTTGGAATTGTTTCAATTTGGCGTGGCATTTGGCATATTTCTGATGATTGGGGGGTATCCAGTTGGGGTTCTTTAATTTTTGGTATATTAATAACCGTTTTAACAGGGCTTTTTGTTTCTTTTTTTATTGGAGAAAATATTATTATTTCAGGTTTGAATAAAGAAAAAAGAATTGATGAAAAAACAGAAGAGGAAATACACAAAGAGAGAACTGCTTTAGATGAAATTAAAAAAGATATAAAAGATATAAAAGAGTTGTTGATGAATAAAGATAAAACAAAGAATTAATCTAAACTTATGTATATTAAGGTGAAAGTTCAAGCTTCTGCGAAAAAAGAAGAAATAATAAAGAAAAAATTAGATACTTATATAATTTCTGTTAAAGAACCAGCTGAAAGAAATTTGGCTAATAAAAGAGTCTGCGAAATCATTGCATCTTTGTTTGTAATAAGTATTAAAAATGTTCGTATTATAAGTGGGCATCAAAGTCCAAGTAAAATATTATCAATTAATTTATCTTAAAATTTGGTATAATATAGTTATTACTAATCTAATTTTTAAGTCATAACATTATGAATATAAATATAAAAGCTACAAATATGGAATTGACGAATGCTATTAGTGAATATATTAATAAGCGTTTATCTGGAATTAGTAAATTTATTAAAAAAGGGGATACCGTTGCTCATATAGAAGTAGGCAAAACAACCAATCATCATAATAAAGGTGATGTATTTAGGGCAGAATTTGATATTGAAATCTCTGGATTAAAATTTTATACTGTTTCAGAAAAAGATGATTTATATAAGGCAATAGATGACGCTAAAGAAGAGATTGTTCGTCAAATAATTAATGAAAAAGATAAAAAGATGACTCTCTTTAAAAGAGGAGCAAAAAGTGTAAAGAAAATGTTAAAAGGTATTTCTGATCGTAACCCTTTTACTTCTAAATATTAAATCTGTTTTAAAAAATCTTCGTAATTGATTTCTTTTTTACCTTCAGGGGTGACTCTTTTTGGTATGAATAAATTATTTTCATAGACTGCTTCTTTTATTTTTATTCTTATTTTTTTATCATGTTTCTCTATAAAGAAATATGTTCCTGGCCACCCATAAAAAGCCCTGTATTTATTATAATTTTTTATGGAGTCATCATCTAAATTTATTTCTCCATCTTCTTTATTTATTTTAGTACAATAAGTTGAGAGTTTTTCATCTTGTTCTTTTGCAAGTATTTTTTCGTCTATTATTTTAGGTAAAACATCACAAAGTAAATTACCTCCTAATTCTATTAATTTATTTTTTAGTTCTTCTTTTGTTTCATTGACGTTTATAATAGTTTCTTTTGTTGCCAAAATTGGTCCACTATCTAATTTAAACCTCATCTGTTGGATACTAACACCAGAGACAGTATCACCATTTAAAAGTGCTGATTCAAGGGGGGACGCTCCTCTATATTTAGGAAGGAGAGAATAATGGATGTTGATTGTTCCTAATTTAGGAGAACTAATTAATTTCTCTGGTAATATTTTTCCATAAGCAACAACAATAGAAATTATTGGATTATCAATATTATTTTTAAATAAATTTTCAATAAATTCAGTTGTGATTTTTTCTGGTTTTAGACAGGGGATATTATTGTTTTTTGCCCAAAGAGAAACTGGGCTAGGAGTCAGATGTAAACCACGCCCAGCTAATTTATCTGGGGATGTTATTATGATAGATGGTATATATCCATTTTGAGATAGTATATCGAGGGTATTACTGGCTATATCTGGAGTACCAAAAAATAAAAAATTTAATTTTTCCATATTATTTTTTCTCTTCTTCAGGATAAGAGTCATGTAAATCTTTTGCTTTATCTATAAATAAAACACCATCTAAATGATCATTTTCATGTTGAAAAATATGAGCGATGAGCCCAGATCCATCCATGGTAAATTTTTTACCTTTTTCATTGTAGGCTTCGATTGTTGCTCTTGTTGCACGACGAACCTTACCATATATAGGTCGAACAGAAAGACATCCTTCAGCCATTAATTTTTTATCTTTTGAAATTTTTTTGAATATGGGATTTATAAACACAAGATTGTCGTGTCTCTTAATTTTAGGATCATCTTTAGGCTTTGCTCCTCTTATAAAATCATCATCAAAAACTCTCCCAGACATTATAAACATACGGAGAGATACTCCTATTTGAGGAGCTGCAATAGCAACCCCATCATATTGTCCATCTAAGGCTTGATTCATTTCGGATATAATTTTCTGAATTTTAGGTTTTGTTATATCTAAAAGAGGTATTTCTTGTGATATTTTACGCAACACCTTATCTCCATTTTGAACAATTGTAACC
>CAILJY010000056.1 GCA_903834665.1 uncultured bacterium
CCAGGCAAAACATTTGTTTGCCTGGATTTATAATTTTATAAGAGCCAATTTTCAAATGACTCTATTTTTTTATATGTCCAATCATTAATTATTTTTTTATAGTAAAAAAATATATTTTTCAACACTTCTTTTACAATAAAAAAAATAAAGCCCAAAACAATAAATATGGAAGAAATAACATGCCTAATTCTTCTCATTCTTACCATAATTTTAGTTTTGGGTTTTTTTAATTTTTTAGGATAACTTTTTAAGTGATCCTGTAACTGCAGATGAAGTTCAAAAATTAATATAATCAACCCCAAACTTACCACGATTGAAATAATAAATTTTTCCATAAGATACGTATTAAAGTTTTAAAAAATTTATCCTTAAATTATAAATTTAAAAAATTAGTTAAATAAAAATTAACTTATTTATTAAGCAATTTAAGAGGTAAATAAACAAAAATGTAATTAAAAAATAAAAAGAAGAGAAATCCAACAAAAGTAACTTTGGCCCAGATATTTTTAATTTTGGTCTTAATTTTGGCCAATAAATATTGATCTTTGGGAAGTGGTTTTCCTACCATTTTATCCCTAATTAAAATTATTAAAAGGGCAAAAAAGGTACTCGTTATCATTATTCCAAGAATAATGATAACATCTGAAATTGATAAATTCTCCATGGTGTATGTTTTTTAGATTGTTTTCAAAAATTTACCCTTATATTATAACTTTTAAAGTTTTAGTCAACCCAAAATTGTTGGAAGTCCGACTTCCAACAATCTGGGAAGTCGGACTTCCGTAATTTCTTCCCGGAATTTTATACTGTCTTTATTGAGATATATTTGTTAAAATTGAGGTTATAATATTAATTAAAAAATTTATATGGAAAAAGATAAATTAGATAGTTTGTTGTACTCTAGAGTTAAAAATTACAAAGATGGTGAAGACATGAATTATGAAAATCATTACCTAGAGCAATATAGAATGTATTTGCATATTTTTAATAGCAATACAGACAGAAGAAATAAATCTAATGAATTTTTCTTAGGATTAAATACTGCAATAATAGGAGTATTGGGTTACTTAGAAACAAAAACTTTATCAGACAATAGCTCAGTAATATTTATATTCGCTCCATTCGTTGGTATTGCAATTTGTTATTGTTGGTACCAAATTATAATTTCTATCAAAAAAATGAATAGGGCAAAATTCCAAGTAATTCATAGCATAGAAGAAAAACTCCCACTATCGCTCTTTAAAACAGAATGGGAAATATTGGGGAAAGGATTAGATACAAATAAATACCGTAAAATATCTTCAATAGAAAAAAATATACCTATAATTTTTATTGTCTTATACACTTTGATTTTTAGCGTAAATCTTCCGTGGGATTTAGTTTCTGTATTTTTTAAATAAATATGAAAATAGCAATTATTGGTGCTTCTGGGTTTGTGGGTAAAAATTTAATAAAAAATTTATTAGAAAACACAGAACATGAAATCTATGCTATTTGTCTTGATCCTGAAAATATTATTATTGAAGAAAAATACAAAAATCGAGTTTATAAACTAAAAACCAACGTTCTTGACCCAAAAGAAATAATAGATGCTTTAGAAGGAATAGAAGTCGCATATTATTTAATTCATATGATGACAAATAATAAAAATAATTTTTATGAAAAAGAAGACCAAGCAGCAGAAAATACAGGTAAAGCATTAAAATCTAGTGGAATCAAAAGAGTTATTTATATGAGTGGTTTAGGAAAAGATAAAGAAAATCTTTCAATGCATCTTTTAAGTAGGCATAATACCGGAAATATTTTAAGAAAATATATCAAAGAAGTTATAGAACTTAGAGCTTCAATGATAATAGGTCATGGTAGCGCTTCATTTGAAATAGTAAAAAATATTGTAGAAAAATCTCCAATAATAATCCTACCTAAAACTGCAAAAACAAAGACCCAACCAATAGGGATAGATGATGCACTTTTATATTTAAGACAATCAATTACTTTAAAAATAAATGAAAGTGAAATAATAGAAATAGGGGGCAAAGAATCAATGTCTTATGAAGAATTTATAAAAAGGTATTCAAAATGTAAAAACAAAAAAAATATAATTTTTATATTGCCAATTTTAAATGAATATACAGCTGGATTATTACTTAGTCTTTTTAACCCCAAAGAAGAAGCAAATATCGGCAAATGTATGATAGGTAGTTTCCAAAATGAAATGATTGTAACTAGTAAAAAAGCAAATCAATTCTTTCCAGACATAAATCCTCGTAAAATAGAAGAATTTTTTGTTTAAAGACAGAAATATAAGTTATCCACAGTTATTTTTATTGACAGTGAACGTTCGTTCACATATACTATATATGTAGTCAATTAATAGTAATTATATATATTTATATGAGTAGAGAACAATATTTAAAAATAATAGAACACGAGATTCAAAGTATCAACAAACAAATTGATGCTAAAATCATGAAGGGAGTAGATTACTCAAAAGAGTCCCGTATTCACAAACAGCTTTTGCATAAAGTTCGCCAGCACAGAAGAAGAGGTCTATGGGGTAATTTCCTAAACTCATTAAACAGATTTCCACAATTTTCTAATATCTAATATTTTAAATTAATTACATGTACAATAATTATAAAGAAAAACTAATCAGATTCCACGATAAGAATAAACGAATGCCTACCTACAGAGAAATGATGGACTTGTTTGATTTCAAATCCAAAAATGCAGTATCACGACTTGTTGATAAATTTATAAAAGAAGGAATTATTGCGAAAGATCATCTTGGCCGTATAATTGCTGATATTTCATTATCTTCTATCCCTATGCTAGGTAGTGTCAAAGCTGGTTTCCCTGCAGATGTCACAGAAGAATTAAAAGATACTATCAATATCGATGATTATCTTATTAATAGAAAAGAAAATTCCTACATGCTGACTGTTGATGGAGATTCCATGATTGATGCTCATATTGCCGATGGAGATATGGTGCTTGTAGAAAAAACAAATCAAGCCAAAGATGGGCAAATCGTTATTGCCAATGTTGACGGAGAATTTACAATGAAATATTTCAAAACTGATGGTGATAAAGTTTGGCTTCTTCCTGCTAATAAAGAATTTAAACCTATCTACCCAAAAATGTACTTAAATATTATTGCAGTTGTAAAAGCTGTAATTAGAAAATACTAATGCTATAATAAGTCTTTATGACTCAAGAACAAGCTTTTTTAATAATGAAGACTGGAGTAAATATATATCTCACAGGTAGTGCAGGTAGTGGTAAGACATATCTTTTAAATAAATATATAAATTATCTAAATAATCATGATATCCCTGTCGCAATAACTGCTTCAACTGGAATAGCTGCAACTCACATGAACGGTATGACAATTCATTCTTGGTCTGGGATGGGAATTAAAAATTTTTTAGATGAAAAGGGTCTTGAACAATTAGAAGAAAAGAAATATCTTTGGAAAAGATTCGATAAAGCTCGTGTTTTGATAATAGATGAAGTTTCAATGCTTCACGGAAGCCAACTTGATATGGTTGAGAAAATTTGTCGAAGATTTAAAAGAAATGATAAACCATTCGGAGGATTACAAGTAATCCTTTCGGGGGATTTTTTTCAACTACCACCTATAAACAAAATTAATGAGGAGAATGAAAGTGGGATGATTTTTAATAGCAACTCTTGGCAAATATTAAATCCTGCAATTTGTTACATTGAAGAACAGCACCGACAAGAAGATAATACTTTAACTGAAATATTAAATAGAATCCGTAATAATGATATGGATGAAGAGCATTTTGAGTTATTAAAAGGAAGAATGAATGCTAAATTAAAAAATGATGTTAAGGCGACAAAATTATACACACACAATGTAAATGTCGATGAAATAAACAATATTGAATTATCATTAATTACAAATGAAAAAGAAATAATTTCAGAAATGACTTCAAATGGGCCTGAATTACTCGTAGAAATATTGAAAAAAAGTTGTCTCGCTCATGATAAATTAAAATTAAAAATTGGTGCTGAAATAATGTGTATTAAAAATAATCCAGAGAGTGGTTATGCGAATGGTTCACGAGGCAAAGTTATCGGTTTTCAAAATGAAAATGGAAATCCAATTATAGAATTATACAATGGTAAAAAAATAAATCTAAAACCGGAATTATGGGCAATAGAAGAAGATGGCAAAATAAAAGCATCCTTATCCCAGATTCCTCTTCGACTTGCTTGGGCTATAACTATCCATAAGAGCCAAGGAATGTCCTTAGATAACGCAGAAATAGACCTCTCCCGCACCTTTTCTTATGGTATGGGATATGTGGCCCTTTCTCGAGTTAGAACCCTAGAAGGCATAAGTTTGGTCGGTTTTAATATTGAAGCTTTAAAGGTAGACCCTAAAGTATTTGAATTTGACCAAGAGTTAAAAAATCATAGTTTTCAAAATGAACTTTTATTTAAAAAATTAAATAAAAATGAACAAGAAAAATTGGAAGAAGATTTCATTATAAAAATGGGAGGAGAAAGAAAAATAAACAAAAATAAAAAAATACAAAATGTAAATCCAAAAATTTCCACAATTTCAATCACTAAAGAATTACTAAATAGTGGGAAAGATATAAGAGCAATAGCCAAAGAAAGGCAACTTACAGAGGGAACGATAATCGAACATATTGAAAAAATATTAAAAGAATTTCCAAAAACAGAGACGAAACATATTAGACCTAAGCAAGAGCATATTGATTTAGTTAAAAAAGCTAATAAAAAATTAAAAATGGATGAAAAAGGGAAGTTAACACCAATAAAAATGATTCTAGAAAAAGACGTGGTCATCCATATGGATTATA
>CAILJY010000057.1 GCA_903834665.1 uncultured bacterium
ATCCATCGGGAATTACTATTTCTTGGGATAATCCTAAAGAAGAAGATTTTGATTATATTAGAATTTTAAGAAATCTTGATCGCTATTATGGAACTCCATTTACAGGGCATTTAGTTTATGAAGGTAATGGAAAATATTTTACTGATGGGAATGTAAAAGAAAATACAAAATATTTTTATTCTCTTTTCTCTCGAGATAGGGCCGGGAATTATTCTTCGGGTTCATTGACTAGCTTGGTGCACAATCCTTTTGGTTTTGATAATTGGGGAAAAGATTTGGGGGGAGAAGAAGAGGTGAGTCCTTTTAATTTTATTTTTACTGTAGTTCAGAGTTCATCTAATTATGATTTTAAAATGGATGACACTATCGCACTAAGTGGGGATGAACCAATTGTTGTTAAGACCAACTATACTTCCAAGATCAAGAATGATGATATCTGGTTAACCATTAGAGACAAAGAAATGAAAATTATGAGCCAATATTTCTTCTCAAGAACCAGAGATACAGATGGATTTATTGGTGTGACTATCCCTTCTTTTGAGAAGGGAGGGAAGTATAATGTCACCATTTATAAATATGAAGACAAAGAAGCCAAGATAATAAATCGAGGATTTTTCAAAATTACGAAGGTTGGAGAAAGTAATTTTACTAATAATAAATGGAATATGATAAAGACTTTTAGTCTCTGGTTCTTCATATTCCTAATTTTATTAATATTGTTGATTTTAATAAGAGCTTTTTTAAAGAAAAGAAGAGAATCTAAATAAAAAATATCCCAATAAACCCTTTAAATGCTTGATGAAAGGGATTTTGGCGTTGCATCTTATTATCTGTGGATAACTAGGTGTATTAAAGTTGTATAACTTCTCTATTTTGTTACAATATAAGTGTTGTTTAAGATATATCGTCTAGCCGAGATTATCAAAATAACTTTCTCGCCTAAACGATATTTCAAAAATAATATTATCGTCTATCCGAGATAACCTTATAAATAAGGATAAAAGTTTTTAAGGATGGTCCCGTTAGAGATGTGCATGTTTTATCTTTCGGGAAGGTTAGAATTATAAATTTATGCGGGGTTTGTTTTTTAATATTAATAGGAGACGATAGTCTAAAGACTATCTATCTCTAACGGGATGGAATCATTTAAAAAAGTCATATCTTTAAATCAAGCAGCACAATTTTCTGGATATTCGCAAGACTATCTAGGTTTTCTTATACGCAAGGGTGAGATAAGAGGTATGAAAAAAGGGAGAGCCTGGTTTACCACTGAAGAGGAGATTAAAAATTATCTTTTTAAGAAAAAAGTACGTCACCAAGAATTTGCGATAAAAGAATTCTTTTCCCCCACTCGTACAAAAAATATAATCATTGCCGCCATAACAATTTTTATGTGCGTATTTTTTATATTATCAAGTTTAAATAAAAAAGTACCAGACAAAGTAGACATCATTCAATCAGCTGTCGACTCGGATGGGGAAAGTTTAGAAATAATTAATTGAGAGAAGTAGTAAGTAGCAAGTAGTAAGTAGTAAGTAGTAAGGAGTAAGGAGTAAGAAGTAAGGAGGGAGGAAAAGGGGAAAGAAAAATAGAAAAAAATAATGAAAAACATTTTTACAAAAATAAATAATGAGAACATCAAAAAGATCACAAGTATCTTTTTGGTTGTTTCTATTTTTATTTCTCCTTTCTCAACAATTTTTATTTACAGAAAAGCAGAAGCCGCTTTCAACAAAGAAATAAATTATCAAGGTAAACTTACTACCTCAGCATCTGTCGCTGTGCCAAATGGATCGTACAATATAGAATTTAAACTTTACACTATATCGACTGGTGGATCTGCAATTTGGACAGAATCAAGAACAGGAGGAAATCGTGTAGCTGTTGCTAACGGATTGTTTTCTGTAATGCTTGGAGAAGTTCAATCTCTTGCGGGAATTGATTTCAACCAAACACTTTATCTTGGAGTAAATATTGGAGGAACAAATGTTACTCCATCATGGGACGGGGAAATGACTCCTCGTAAAAAACTTGGAGCTGTCCCTGCTGCGATCGAAGCCGAAAAGTCAGCTAAGACAAATAATTTAATAGGAGGTAATGCGACGACATTGCTCGGCTCTGTCCCTTATCAATCTGGAGCTGATACGACTTCACTTGTCGCTCCAAATACGACAACATCAAGGAAATTCTTCCGAATGACAGGGGATGGGACAAATGGTGCAGCCCCTATTTGGGATACACTCACATCTGTCGATGTTGGTCTTGGAAATGTTACCAATGAAAGCAAAGCGACAATGTTTACAAGTCCTACTTTCACAGGCACAGTTGCGGGATTTACAATGGGAGGCAACTTAGCTCTTGGTTCAAATACATTAACGACAACCAATACAACTCTTGTTTCAAACTTGAATGCCGACTTACTCGACGGACATGATACTTCTTATTTCCAAACAGCTCTTACAAATCCTATAACGGGAACAGGGACAACAAATTATCTTCCCAAATTCACAGGTACTTCAGCTCTTGGTAATTCATTGATTTTTGACAACGGAACAAACGTTGGGATTGGAACGACGACATCAGCTGCAAAATTAGAAATAAATGGTGACTTGAAAGGACAAACTAGTGGTTGGTTTAAGGGTAATAACGACGGAACAAATGCAATATCATTAAAATTAGGAAGACAACAAGACTCTGAAGATGGTTTGGTTTATGTTTATACCAATGATAATCCAGAAGATTCATTAACATTTAAACTCATGCGCTATACTTCAAAGTACAGCTTTAACTATTCAGGGCCTACGTATAGTAAAGGAGTTGAATTAAATTCAAGTTATTTAAATGGAAGCACAGTGTCTGTATTTAATGAAGCTGACTCTGTGAAGGTTCTTTTAAATTCTAAAGGAAATTCTTATTTCACTTGTGGTAACCTTGGGATCGGCACCACCACTCCAACCTCCAACCTCCAAGTCTCTCAACCAACGTCAGGCGTAGGTACTGTTTCCAATACAGCTGGCGGAACAACAGTCACAGGAGTAGGAACACAATTCACAAATACATTTAAAGTAGGAGACACTATTACTATCGGAGGACAAACAGTTGCCATCTCTGCTATTGCATCAGATACTTCTATGACAACTGCTGCTATTACAAATGCTAATACTGCTGTTGCTTATACACTTGTAGGTGGTGATAGATTTGTTGTGAAGGGGAATGGGAATGTAGGAGTGGGGACGACGAATCCATTGTATAAATTGACAGTTGAAGGAACAGTTGCGACAACTGATGCTGTTAGAGTACAGGTTAGAAATTTGTCGAATAGTTCAAGTGCTGCTTCTGCTTATCAAA
>CAILJY010000058.1 GCA_903834665.1 uncultured bacterium
AGCAAGTCTATCCGCACCTGCTTTTATTAAATCTTTTATTGTATTTTCATTTACACTTCCATCAACGCTTATTTTTATTTCAGGATATTTAATTTTAATATTTTTTATTTGATCTAAAACTTTTCGATCAAATGGTTCGCCTTGAAAACCAATATGTTCGATCCCCATACATTGAATAAAATCTATATAGTTTATTAATGAATCTAATCTTTCGATATTAGTTGTTGTATTAATAGCTATACCAATATCTATATTATCTTTGAAATATGGATCAAGAGATTCTAGAAATTCTTTAAATTCTTTTTCATCTTCAGCTTCTAGGTGAAATATAATTCTTTTGGCTCCAAGTCGAGCAAAAAAATCAAATTGTTTATGTGCATTTAATACCATTAGATCAAATTCAAAATCTAATTGTTCCCAAAAAGGCATTCCATTTTCTTCTTCTAATATAGATTGGACACTTTCTTTGTCCCTTATATTCATTGGCCAAGATATAGATGATACAAATTTACCATCACAAACATCTATTTGTACTGTTTTTGCAATATTTATAAACTTAGCAAGTTTTTCATTCAATTCATTAAAATTTTCAACAAGTATACTTGGAATTATTTCAGTCATATTATTCTTCATTCATTTTATTTATTCTTCTAATGTGTCTTTTCTCTTTACTAAATTTGGTATCAAGAAATAATGTTACTACTTCTCTTGCTTCTTCTTCTGTTACAAAACGAGCTCCGAGAGATAAAATATTGGCATCATTGTGCATGCGGGATATCTTTACAATTTCTGGATCACCACCATAATATTCTGTCGCTCTTACTCCTTCTATTTTGTTTGCAGACATTGCTTCTCCTTGACCACTTCCTCCTAAGATAATTCCGAAACTATTTTCATCGTGAGACACAGCTTCCGCAACTGGTACAATAAAATCAGGATAATCATCTTGATTATCTAATTTATAAGCTCCTTTATCAGATACTTGATGGCCAAGTTCTTTTAAGAATATTTTAAGTTTTTCTTTTAATTCATATCCAGCATGATCACTTCCTATGTATATCATCATATGGATATTATAACATTTTTCTAGTATATTATAAATATGATTAATTTCTATAAATATGAAGGATGTGGTAATGATTTTATTATGATTAATAATCTAAATGGAGATATCAATTTAGGACCTGATTATATTAAATCACTTTGTGATAGACATTTTGGGATTGGAGCTGATGGTCTAATTCTTTTAGAAAAATCTAATAAAGCTCTTTGTTTTATGAATTATTATAATTCAGATGGAACACAAGCAGAAATGTGTGGTAATGGTATTCGTTGTACAGCTCAATTCTACTTAAATCAAATTGTTGGAAGTCCGACTTCCAACAATTCTGAAATATCAATAGATACAAGAGCTGGGATTAAAATAATTATTGTAAATGATGATGATACATATTCTGTAAATATGGGATTCCCTGTATTTAATCACAGTGATTTCCCTCTTGGTGAAATCAAAATAGAAGATCTTGATTTGGAGTGTGTTTCAATGGGCAATCCTCATGCAGTAGTTTTTGTTGATAATATAAAAAATTTTAATATAAAAAATATTGGCCCTAAAATTGAAAATGATTTTCATTTCCCCAATAAAATAAACATAGAATTTGTTGAAAAAATTGATCCTGCCCGCCCTCACGAGGGAGCAGGCGGGGATACAAATTACAAAGTAAAAGTTTGGGAGCGTGGATGTGGCGAAACTTTAGCTTGTGGGACAGGCGCTTGTGCGGTCTATTCAGTATTAAATAAACTCGCCCCCAAGCAAGGCTTGGGGGCTGAAGTTGTTCTAGAATTCCCTGGTGGAAAACTTTATGTATCAAAAGACCACGAAGGAAATATTATCCTTCGTGGTCCTGCTACTTTTGTATTTAAGGGAGAAATTAAATAGTTCTTCCTGTTTTGATTACATGATCTACAAGTGTGTAGGTATACCCCATTTCGTTATCGTACCAACCGAGGACTTTTACGAGATTGCCTCCGACAACACGAGTCATTTCAAGATCGGCAATACAAGCATGACTTTCTCCTAATATATCAGATGAGACAAGTGGTTCTTCTGTAACTGCAAATAATTTACTCCAGTGTGGGTCTTGAGCTTCTCTTTTTAATATCTCGTTTATTTCTTCTTTTGTTGTATTTCTTTTAGCAATGAAAGTAATATCTACAATTGATCCAGCTGGGACAGGGACACGAATAGATACACCATCAAATAGACCTTTTAAGTCTGGGAAGGCCTCTGTAACTGCTATGGCTGCTCCTGTGGATGAAGGAACAATATTTTGGGCAGCAGCACGTCCTTCACGTAAATCCTTCTTGCTTGGGCCGTCTACGAGAGCTTGGGAAGCGGTGTATCCATGGACAGTATTCAATATAGCCTTATCTATACCAATTGCATCATGCAAAATTGCAATAAGAGGACTAGCGGCATTGGTTGTACAAGAAGCATTTGATGTTATATCTGAAGTCCCAAATTTATTTTCATTAACTCCGAGAAGTATAGTTTCTCCTTTAACAGATCCATCACTGCCTTTTGAAGGAGCGGAAATGACAACTTTTTTAGCCCCACAATCTAAGTGGAATTTTGCTTTATCAAATGAAGTAAATAAGCCTGTTGACTCTACTACTACATCAATATTCAAATCATTCCATGGAAGTTTAGTCGTATCTTTTTCTGAAATAAATTTAATTTCTTTATCATCAATAAAAAAATTATTATCTTTGATTTTTACATCATGATTCCAGTTACGATACACAGTATCATGGCGTAGTAAATAAGCTAAACTCTCAATAGAGCCAAGATCATTTATTGCAACTATTTCAATATCATTTCTTTCCCATGCAATTTTTAAAAACGCCCGACCAATTCTTCCAAAACCATTTATAGCTACTTTAATTTTTTTTGTATTTTCCATATAGATATATTATAACATTTTATTAATTTAAATTACAAAATTTTAGTAGTTGAACTACTAAAATTTATGTTATAATAGAGGAATAATGAGAAATCATATTTTTGAAATTAAAAAATATTATCATGTTTATAATAGAGGAACAGATAAAAGAGATATTATTTTAGATAATGAGGATCTGAAAAGATTTATGCAGAGTCTAATAGAATTTAATACCATTGATCCTATTCAAAGTATTTTTCAACAACATTTAAAGAAAAAGTTAAAATTTAGTAGTTCAACTACTAAAAAATCACTGATTTCTATTATAGCTTATTGTATAAATAAAAATCATTTTCATTTACTTATTACTCCCCTAGTAGATAAAGGAGTTGAAAAATTTATGCAAAGAATAGGTGGATATACTAGGTACTTTAATGAAAAATATGATAGAACTGGGTCTTTATTCCAAGGAAGATTCAAATCAAAAATTATAGAAGATAATAATTATCTCTTAACTTTAAGTGCTTATATAAATTTTAATAACAGAAAAGAAAGTGGAGTTTTAATTTCAGAGTTTAGTAAGTCAAGTTTAGAAGAATACACACAGATTGAAATAAAAGGATTTTGTGATAAAGAAATAATTTTATCTAGTTTTAAAAGTAAAAGAGATTACTTAGAATTCGCAAAATCTTCATGGAAAGAAA
>CAILJY010000059.1 GCA_903834665.1 uncultured bacterium
AATAAAAAATTCCTGATTAATCTCAGGATTTTTTTATTATAAATATATTTTGACTTAATATAGAAAGACAAGACATTGCCCTATTTATTATTATGCTCGATTTTTTAGGGCGTTTTTTATTGTTTCTGAATCAGAATATTCTAATTCGGTGCCCGTTGATAAGCCTCGGCCAAGAGAAACTATTTTAAATTTATATTTTTCTTGTAATGGAGATATTTTTTCCCTTAAATACATATCCGTATGTTCTCCTTGTGGATTTAAGGATAAAGCAATAATAATTTCTTTCAAGTTATTGTTAATCGCTTTATTTGAAATAGCTGATATTAATTCTTTAATTCGTACAAAATTTGGAGTTTCTTTTGTTACAATTGGGACAAGTCCTCCTAAAATGAAATACATCCCACTATAGTTTTTACTTTTTTTAATATTTTCATAATCCGCATCTTTTTCAATTATTAGAAGGGAAGTTTTATCAGTTTTTGGATTTTTACATACTTCACATAATTCATCATGGTCTCCTTTGAAAAATAAAAAACAAGAAGGGCATTGATGTATTAGATTTTTAAGAATCATAATACTATCTCCAAGTTCTTTGACATAATTAGGATTTTTGTGAAGCAAAAAATAAACAAAACGCTTGGCTTGTCTTTCCCCAATCCCTGGAAATTCTTTAAAGTATTGAGATAATTTTTCAATTGGATCTTCCATATTTAAAATTCATCTATTGCACCAGCTGTATTTTGATTAAAATTATTTGTATTAGTTTTATCTATCGACATAAAAGTAGTTGATTTCTCATCAAAATAAAGATCTATCTTACCAACAGGCCCATTACGATGTTTTTCAATAAGGATTTCTGCAATATTTGTCTTTTCACTTTCATCCTTTCCTTTATCTTCACGGTGAATAAACATAACAATATCCGCATCCTGTTCAATAGAACCTGAATCACGAAGATCAGAAAGCCTTGGTCTGCCACCACGAGATTCAACCGCACGAGAAAGCTGAGAAAGAGCAATCACGGGAACATCAAATTCTTTAGCCAAAGCTTTTAATGATCTTGATATTTCTGTAACTTGATTGACCATATTGTCATAATTTTTAGATGTCGACATAAGTTGTAAATAATCAACGATTATCAATCCTATGCCATGTTCTGCTCTAATTCGACGGCAAACAGAACGCATTCGTATTATTGAGTTTCCAGCCAAATCATCAACAAAGATAGGAGCCTTAGATAAGCTATCAAGTGAATCACGAATTTTAGCAAATTCTCCTTCAGAAGATAAATTACCAGTTCGAAGATTCCATGCGTTTACTTTTGATTGAGCAGCTAATAATCTATCAACTAATTGTTGAGTACTCATTTCAAGTGAAAATATAACAGTTGGGGTTCCATGATTTAATGCTGCTTGACGGGCAATATCAAGAGCCAGAGTTGTTTTACCCATAGAAGGACGGGCAGCAAGTATAATTAAATCAGATTTTTGAAGTCCAGATAAATATTGATCAAGGTCATGAAAACCAGTAGGAACTCCACGAAGTTCTCCTTTATTTTCATGAAGTTTTTCTAATCTTTCCCAAGCTTCAGGTAAACTATCTTTCAAAGAAGAAAAAGCATGACTGCCAGCATTATTATTTATGCCCATCATTTTTTTCTCTGCTTGGTCTAATATTTCAAAAACATCTTCTACTTCTTCACGAAAACCAAGTTCTGAAATATGATCTCCTGCTTCAATAATTTTTCTTAGAATATTTTTTTTATTAACAACATCAGCATAATATTTTATAT
>CAILJY010000060.1 GCA_903834665.1 uncultured bacterium
AAAAATTATAATAAAAAGAAGAATAAAAATTTTAATAGTATCAAAAATAAAAAAGTTTATTGCATCCGCAAATATAGTTTCTGAAGTAATATCAAAAACTGTATAAGTTAACCAATCGGAAAATAATTGTACTGGGTAAAACATAATTTATATTATTATTTTTGTTAATTCTAATTGATAATTCTTAATAACTTCTTCATTACGTGAATAAAAAATTTTAGTTCCATTTCTTCTACTTTTTAATAAATCTAAATCTTTTAAAACTTTCAAGTGATGAGATGCTAAGTTTTGCGGAAGCTTAAGTTTGGGATGTATCTCACAAGCACATTTCTCTCCATCTTTTAAGAACAACAAAATCGCCAGTCTATTTGGTTCAGCTAATGTATTTAAATATTTTTTTAAATCTATTTTTTTATTCATAAAAAAATACTATATCAATATATATTGATATAGTATCACTTTAAAATTTTACTGTAAAGAAAAAACTAACGTTGACAAATCAGATAATAAGTTGTAGTATAAAGAAAAATTAAAAAACAATACTAATAAGAAAAATGATGGAAACCCCAGTAGTAATGAGTCAATTATTCAAAAATCGACGAGGAGAAACTCTTTCTTTACATGAGATAATAAAGAGGAGCAAAACTATCACAGAAGTTAAATTTTCTTATTTGTCAGAAAAAAAAACTTGTATAAAAAAAATCTTTTTTATATTCAAAAAAAGGTTACTTGATGAAAAGATCTTCCACTTACAAGATAAAAACATAAAAATCTATCCTAAAGACGAAGAGGTCATAGTTGCTTTTTCATCTGAGGAAGAATACAAAAGATTTGAGAATTATTATTATGATACAAGTGTTAATAAATCCAAAAAAAATACTTGTATCAATTTCAATAATAAATTCCAATTCCATTTCCCTGCCAAAAACTTTAAGGGAATCAATTGGGAATAAAAATAAAAAAGCACCGTATACCCATACGGTGCTTTCTTCGTTTTAGTCTTGAAAAATTATTTCTGCATCAACCCCATAAGAGGAGCCAATGCTTCTCTGTGCTTCATAATTTCTGCCTTATATTTACCCATTACAAGAACTGCCGCATACTGCTCACCCAATCCCCCTTTTTTCTTCTCTTCTATCTCTTTAGTAATTTTTTCAAAAAGATCTTTAACTTCTTTATTATTTTCTAAGGTTTTTAGACTTTCAACAATTTCTGGATTTTCGTCTAATTGTTTTGCAATTTTATCTGCTTGCTCAGCAGATACCCCTTTCATTTGAAGAGCCTTTTTGGTTATAAATGATTTAAATCCCATAATTTTTATATTCTAACACAAAATATGTTAGAATGCGAAATATGAATAAAATCATTATCATACTAGGTCAAACTTCTACCGGAAAGAGTGATTTTGCTGTTCAAATAGCCAAAGAGATAAATGGTGAAATAATTTCAGCTGATTCCAGGCAAGTCTATAAAGGGATGGATCTAGGAACTGGAAAAATAACTAAAAAAGAAATGAAAAAAATTCCCCATCATTTACTTGATGTTGTTTCTCCTTCTCGAGTTTTTTCAGTAAGTGATTTTAAGAAACAAGCCGAAAAAAAAATAAAAGAAATTATAAATAAACCTTCCCACCCTCACAAGGGAGCAGGCGGGAATAAAATTCCAATAATCTGTGGGGGTACAGGATTCTATATTGATGCAGTTACAAATAATACTATCTTCCCAGAAGTCCCTCCAAATAAAAAACTTAGAATTATACTTGATAAAAAAACAACAGAGCAACTTTTTGAAATATTAAAACAGTTAGATACTGACCGAGCTAAAAACATAGATAATAAAAATCGTGTACGTTTAATTCGTGCGATTGAAATCGCAAAAACTCTCGGTAAAGTTCCTTTACTTAATTATTCTTATAAATCTTCATCAATAAAATTTGGTACAAACTCTGCAGGTGCAGAGTTTGTACCAAATTCTCAAAATCAAAATATAAAATTTGAATTCTTAAAAATAGGCCTTACCTTATCTCCAGAGATTTTAAAAGAAAGAATAAAAACTCGTTTACTTGCCCGTATTAAAAAAGGAATGATCAAAGAAGTTGAGAATCTACATAAACAAGGAGTTTCTTGGAAACGAATGAATGATCTCGGGCTTGAATACCGATATGTATCTTTATATCTTCAAAATAAAATCAATAAAAATGAGATGGTAGAAAAATTAAATACTAAAATCTGGCATTATGCTAAACGACAAAAAACTTGGTTTAAACGTGACCAAAGTATTATTTGGATAGATCCGACAAAAAATAAAGATAAAACCCTAATTATTAAGAAGGTCCAAAACTTTTTGAAATAATTTTTGCGGAGATCCTCGTGTTAGAACCTTTCAGTATTAAGACCCGTAAGGCTTTAAGGATGTAATATATTTTACCATAACGACGCTCCTCGTGCGAACCAAAAAGTGACAAAAGTGACACTACTTCGATATATAAAGTTACATGAATATGTCACTATTTTTGATACGATTATGCGACGAATTCCTAGTTCTGCATAGACTTAGCAAGACTACTATTCTCTGACACCATTGGTATATGGAAAAATATGCAACAGCTAGGATTAATAAAGAGATAATGGCACCAATACAAAAGATAAGGTATGTACTGTATGCCAGAAAAAGTACTGAATCAGAAGAAAGACAGGTTCTTTCTATTGATTCTCAGATTAAGGAAATGCTTGAATTAGCAGAAAGAGAAAACTTGGAGATTGTAGAGATAAGGCGAGAATCACATTCAGCCAAAGAATCAGGACAGCGACCAGTATATAAAGAAATATTAGAAGATATACGACGAGGGAGATTTAATGGAATACTTACTTGGGCACCAGATAGATTAAGTAGAAACGCTGGCGACTTAGGGAGTATTGTCGACTTAATGGATCAACAATTACTTTTGGAAATACGAACATACGGACAACATTTTAAGAATTCGCCAAATGAAAAGTTTCTACTTATGATTCTATGTTCTCAGGCAAAACTAGAGAATGATAATAAAAGTGTGAATGTTAAACGAGGATTAAGAACAAGAGTAGAGATGGGATTATGGCCTGCTCCTGCACCAACTGGGTATCTAAAAGAGAAAAGAATGGATAGAAAATGCGAGACATTGATTGATCCTGAAAGAGCACCGATAATAATGAAGATGTTTGAAAAAGTAGCATATGAGCATTGGAGTGGTAGAAAGGTATACAACTGGCTTCGATTTGATTTAAACTTCAGAACAGCTTATGGAAAGAAACACTTAAGTCTAGGTAATATATACAAAATACTAGGAAATCACTTTTATTATGGAATCTTTGAATATCCAAGAAAAAGTGGTAATTGGTACACTGGTAAACATGAGTCACTAATTACCAAAGAACTATATGATCAAGTTCAAGTACAAATACGAAGCCAAGTTCTTCGTGTAAAAAACAAAGAATTCGCTTTCACTAAAATGATGACCTGTGGACTATGTGGTTCTGGTATTACTGCTGATGAGAAATTCAAGAAACAGAAAAATGGGAATGTTCACAGATATGTATATTATGGATGTACTAAATCTCAAAAAGCTGATTGTAAGTGTGGCTATACCGAAGAAAAAGATATTCTTAAGCAGTTTGAAGAACTAATTGAAAAGATTGATATTAATGAGATTCAAATCAAAGAAAAGATTAAAGCTGATGTTGAGAAATTCACTAACCTTCAGAATTTCTTTTTAGGGACCAAAGAAAAACCAAAAATATCAAATATTGATATACGAGGGTATGCTAAATATGTCTTAAGGGAAGGGAGTGATATTGATAAAAGAGAATTACTTGGATGTCTGAGAGGAAAAATACTATTAAAACAAAAAATCATATTTCTTAAAGAAATATGATTTTTTGTTGATTATATAGATTATTTGTCTATTTTTTAGCTTGAAATTTTTTATCTAATTCTGTCAATAAATTTTTTGTATTTTGAGAAACAAGTTGATTTTTATCTGAAATATCTTCTTTAAATTTTTCAAGTAATTTGTATTTACCTGTCAAAGGTGATAAAACTTTACCTGCTTCTTTGTTACGATCTTCATCAAACTTCCAAGCAGAGTCTCCAAATTCATTTAATTTGGCAAAAATATTTTTAGCAACATCGTTATTGCCATGAAAGTTTAATTGATAAGAAAGATCTACTAATGCATGATTAATATCATAATAATCTTTTTCATTTCCATTAAAATTAACAACCTTACTTTTAAGTTCAGAATATTCTCGATCTATTTTTTCAAATGATGATTTTATTAAATCAGATAGCTCTTTTTCTAAATCTTCAGTTGTTTTTTCATTAGTTTCTATGTTTTGATTTTCAACATCTTTAATTTCATTTTGTGTATTTTTTGTTACTTCTTCAATCTTTTTATCAACTTCACCAGTCCTATTTTTTAATTCCTCATTAGATCCACCAAACTCATTTATTTGTGAAATTTGTGATTCACTTGTTTGTTCTATAGAACTTGCCTTTTCTGATATTTCTTGTAATTTTTTTCTTCCCAATTCAGCAATATCTTCATGTCCTAAAAATTCTGCATCTTCAACAAACTTTTTTATTTCTTCTGGGGTCTTTTGATTTTCTAAATCATTTTTTAACAAACTTTTTTCACTATCCATAATAATTATTTATTATCTTGTAATATAGATGCCCGAATCGCATCTATTTTTTGAGCTTCAAGCTCTTTTATATAACTAGAAACAATACCCTTGCGTTCTTTATCAAGATCCTCAAGTTTTTTAATAGCTTCATTATAAATTTCTTCAATTTTTTTAGCTTGTTCTTG
>CAILJY010000061.1 GCA_903834665.1 uncultured bacterium
CTGACTATAAATTATGACAGAAATCAATAAAACAAAAACAATAATACTGCTAATTATTTTTGTAATTCTCGGTGGACTAATTTTATATAAAGAAGATTTAAATAAAGAGAATTTTTCTCCACTTAATTATGTATTTAAACGATAATATTGAATCTCAATTCAGAATAGATATAAATCAAAAAAAAGCTCTTATTCGTCTAGGGTTATTTAAAGTACGAGATTTATTATATTTTTTTCCTACTAGATACACAGATATAAGTGAATTCCGTCATATTAATACTTTAAAAGATGGAGACCAAACAACAATTATAGGAATAATTTCAAATTTAAAAACAAAAAAAAGTTTTAAAAGTAAAATCTCAATGGGACAAGCGACGATTACCGACCTAACTGGCAAAATAAATATTATCTGGTTCCACCAACCATATCTTGCAAAAATGTTAAGAGAAGGATCTACGGTCAGAGTCACTGGAAAAGTCTCCGAAAATTCTTCTTATGGCTTAACTCTGACAAATCCTGAAATAAACAAAGAAGATATACTCCCTATTGATTTACATGATTCATTATTTCAAAAGACTACCACGGGGGATCAATATGGGTACCCTGTTTATTCTGAATCTAAAGGAATTACTTCTAAATGGATTTATCATGCCATAGGGAAAATATTAAAAAATGATTGCGTAAAAGAAATCCCTGATTATTTAAATAAAGATATTTTAGATAAATATAAATTACCATCTCTTCACACTGCTTTAGTCTGGATACATTCTCCTCAAAAAAAAGAGCATGCCGAAATTGCTCGAAAAAGATTTGCTTTTGAAGAGGTCTTTTTTATTCAATTAGCTAGATGGCAAGAACGTAAAAAATATGAAGAACTTTTTTCTTATAAACTTTTGATTAAAGATAAAGATATCAATGATTTTATTTCTCGTTTTCCGTTTAAACCAACAGACTCTCAAACTAAAACGATAAATACGATCTTGGAAGATTTTAAAAAAGACAAACCAATGTCTAGGTTGGTTGAAGGAGATGTGGGTTCTGGAAAAACTTTTATTGCGGCAACTGTTTCTTATGCTGTAATAAAGAATAGACCTGTCGGACAAAATTTTGGTAATTTACAAGTAGCTTATATGGCCCCAACTGAAGTTTTAGCTACACAATTATTTGAAAATTTTACTAAATATTTTAAACATACAGGGATCTCTATTGCTCTTATAACATCAAGTGGATGTCGTAAATTTCCAAGTAAAACAGCAACTTGGAAAGATGGAGAACAAATAAAAACATGGACACCCATCGCTCGTAATCAACTTTTAAAATGGATAAAAAATGGTGAAATACCAATAGTTATTGGAACACATTCTCTAATCTCAAAAACTGTTCAATTCGAAGATTTAGGATTAGTTATAATAGATGAGCAACATCGATTTGGAACAAATCAAAGAATGAAACTTGCAAAAAAAGAAGGTCATTCTCCTCATTATCTATCAATGACGGCTACTCCTATCCCCCGCACACTTGCTCTCACTATTTATGGAGATTTAGATTTATCAATTATTGATCAAATGCCTTTGGGGCGAAAAAAAGTTATTACCGAAATAATTTCTGAAAATAAAAGAGAAAAAGCTTATGAAGAGATCAAAAAACAATTAAAAGATGGCCGACAACTTTATGTTATTTGCCCAAAAATTGGAGAGGAGCTCGGACAAAGTGTTTTGGGAAGACTTGTGCAGGCCGACGGGCCGAGCAGAGAAAAAATCCAACAGGATTTTATTCGTGCTGACAAAAATACTTTGTCCGAGCTCCGAACTGTCACTGATGAAGCGAAACGTCTAAAAAAAGATGTCTTCCCAAATTATAATATCGACATAATGCATAGCAAAATGACTAAACAGAAAAAAGAAAAAGTTATGCAAGATTTTTCCGATCACAAAATCGATATTTTGGTTTCTACTTCTGTGATAGAAGTTGGCGTAAATATTCCAAATGCAACAGTTATAATTATCGAGGGCGCAGAACGTTTTGGGCTTGCTCAACTTCATCAACTTCGTGGCCGAGTTATTCGCTCAACGTATCAATCATATTGTTATCTTTTTGCTAATGCCAAAACTGATAAAACAATAGACAGGTTGAAAGCTTTAACAAAAGCAGCCAATGGTTTTGAACTTGCAGAACTTGATCTTTCGCTTCGTGGAGCAGGACTTTTAGGGGGAGATAAACAATGGGGAATCACAGATCTTGGTATGGAAGCTATGAAGAATATAAAAATGGTAGAAGCTGCCCGAAACGAAGCAATAAATATAATTGAAAAAGATACAGATCTTAAAACCTATCCACTACTTGCTGAAACCATAAAAAACAAAAACATTAAATTACATTTTGAATAATTAAAAATTTAGTGTAATATATTTATAACCAGTTTCCGTCCTTAGCTCAGCTGGTTAGAGCACAGAGCTTATACCTCTGGGGTCCTAGGTTCGAATCCTAGAGGACGGACAATAAACAAAAAAAGCTTCTAGTAGAAGCTTTTTTTGTTTATTATTTTATTTCTTCTTTTTTCTTAGGGATTATTCCATTTGCAATTATAAGCTCATTGTATTCGGCTTGTTCTAGGGTTTCTACTTCAATAAGTTTCTTGGCAATAATATCCAAAACATTTCTTTTCTCTATAAGGATTACCTTCGCTTTTTCAAAAGCATCATTCATTATTTTTGAAACTTCGGAATCAATAAGAGAACTAACCTTTTCAGAATATTCTTTATCATTCACACCCTGACCAAACATTGTTCTTCCATCATCACTCTCAAGGGCAATAGGCCCTATCTCATCACTCATTCCCCATCTTGTGACCATTGCCCGAGCAAGATTTGTCGCGACTTGAAGATCATTTGAAGGACCTGTAGTTATATCCCCAAAAACCATTTGTTCAGCAACATATCCGCCAAGAGACATTGCGATATCGTCAAGAAATTCTTTTTTACTTTGTAACCTTCTTTCAACAAGAGGAAGCTTGAGAGTATAACCACCGGCTCTCCCACGAGAGACAATAGAAACTTTATGAACTGGATCTGCATAAGGGAGCATTGAAGCAATGAGTGCATGACCTGCTTCATGGTAAGCGGTTATTTCTTTTTCTTTTTTGGAAAGCAAATGACTCTTCCTTTCTGGTCCCATCATTACTTTTTCTATTGAACGGATAAGATCAAATTGTGCTACCTTTTTTCTATCTTCACGTGCGGCTAAGATTGCTCCTTCATTCATAAGAGAATAAAGATCTGCCCCAGAGAAACCAGGAGTACGCTCGGCAATCACCTTCAAATCAACATCTTCAGCAAAAGGTTTTTTACGAGAATGAATGGTAAGAATTTCTAATCGATCTGCTCGATCAGGTAAATCTAAAATCACACGACGATCGAAACGACCAGGGCGAAGAAGTGCAGGGTCTAAAACATCAGAACGGTTTGTCGCTGCCATAACAATAACTTTTTCATTTGGTTCAAAGCCATCCATTTCAACAAGAATTTGGTTTAGAGTTTGTTCTCTCTCATCATTACCGCCTCCAACCCCTGTCCCTCTAACTCTACCAACTGCATCAATTTCATCAATGAAAACAATTGAAGGAGCAGCCTTTTTAGCCATTTTAAATAAATCACGGACTCGTGAAGCTCCAACTCCTACAAACATCTCCACAAATTCACTTCCTGATAAATGGAAAAATGGAACTGAGGCTTCCCCTGCCACTGCTCTTGCCAGTAAAGTTTTACCTGTACCAGGAGCCCCAGTAAGCAAGACCCCTTTTGGAATACGCGCTCCAATATCTAAAAACTTTTTAGGATTTTTCAAAAAATCAACAATTTCTTTTAATTCTTCTTTCGCTTCTTTTGCTCCGGCAACATCTTTAAAAGTTACTTTATTATTTAAGTCATCTGGGTCTGTAATTCTAGCTTTCGATTGACCAAAAGTAAATGCTTGCATCCCCTGTCCTTTTACTTGGCGAGTCAACATCCAAATAAAGAAAACAATAATTAAAACTGGAAGTAAAAAAGGTAATATATTTAATAACCAGTACATGAAACCTGATTCACTTTTTATTTCTATAGGGGTAGAAGATAATTCAAGAGGAGTAACTCCATAATTAAATAAAGTTTCAGACAAAGAACTCTCTATTTCCTTTTTTGCTTCACCTTTTACTCCGTCTTTAAAGATAACACTAATTTCACTACCAAGAACTTCTATTCTTTCTATTGTTCCTTCTTTAATCCCTTGTGCTACCTCAGAAATATTTAGATTTTTTATCTCTTCGGGTTTTTTGGAAACAAAAGTATAGACAACTGTTATACTAATAAATATTAATACTGCAATAATAATTTGATTCACAAGATTAGGTGGTTTAGGGGTATTTGTTTTGTTGTTTTTTAAATTTGGATTTATTTTCATAGTACCCTATTATACACATTAAGATGATAAAAATAAAGGTCAATATTTTGATATTATTTCTAATTATTGATACGATAAAGAGATGGTAACATTTATTAATAACCGAAAAGCCCATTTCAATTACAATGTAGAAGATACATACGAAGCTGGGATTGAATTGTTAGGCACAGAAGTAAAATCAATCAAGAATGGCTCCGGAAATATAAATTCGGCTTTTTGTATAATACGAGGAGGAGAAGCTTATATTGTAGGAATGAATATCCCTCCATACCAACCACACAACATTGATCTTGGTTATGATCCAGAAAGAACACGTCGACTTTTATTATCTAAAAAAGAAATAAAAAAATTATCAGAAAAAGATGATATTAAAGGATTGACTTTAGTCCCATTATCATTGTATAGTAAAGGACGTCATATCAAAGTCTCTATTGCAGTAGCTCGAGGTAAAAAAGAATTTGATAAAAGAGACGTAATAAAAAAACGAGAAAGTGACAGAGAAATAAGACGAGAATTTAAGGGCAATTAAGAATTTTCTTTGAAAATTTTATACTGGGGATGATCGGCTTCGACGAAACGAATCATCTTATTTATGCATGTAAAGTACCCAGGAATCTTTTAAAACTTCTTGGAAAAGACTAAGTGCAAACAAAGTCGCTTCGGTAAAATCTCCTTACGCTTTTGCGTTCGGAAATTTTGCTCCTGCTTTCGCCTAACTTTAGGTCCGGCAGGTGTCCACTCTCTAGACATCCGATATAGAAGGTGGGCATAATTTATCGGGTTACGATTTTACAAATGCTTGATGTAAAGTTCGACAACTTAAAGCTCGGTGTTTATTTTTCTTTTCTATCCTCTAGAATAAACATTTAAACCCAATTGGATAGAACACACATGTAGACTTATCTAAGAATTCCTTTCGCACGCGGGTTCGATTCCCGCCATCTCCACACTTAAAAACATTAGCGCCTATAAGGGCGCTTTTTGTTTTTTGGGTGGAGATGAGCGAGCAAACTGCTTTGCTCGCGTGCGGGAAGCGAAGCCAGTTTCGTTTTTCGGTGTTAACCGAAACGAAACTGGGTACTGGTCCTGTAAGGACCGATAAGCGTACTCACGGTCCCACCATCTTCACAAACATTCTATTTTTATTTAATAAAGATTATTTTATCAATAATCAAAAAA
>CAILJY010000062.1 GCA_903834665.1 uncultured bacterium
AGTTTTTTTATTTAAACTTATGAAAGAAAAAAACAATTCCGTAATAAGAGTCTCCGTTTATATGGAATAAGGGAATTATCTTTTAAATTATAATTATTTTTATTTCAAATACACCTGTTGACTTTACAATTTTAAAAATGTAATGTGAAGAAAAAAGTTTAACTTAAAATTTAATAGCTATGAAAATAGGTATTGGAAGCACAAGAGCCGTGCTTATTTTTTCGGATTTTGTTATTAAAATCCCTAGAGTTAGAGTATTAAGACTTTTTACTAGAATCATAGAAACAAACAGAAATGGTTCTTTAAAAAGAAAATCCCAATTATATAGCAAGAAAAACATTTTTATTGCTGTAGTTAGATACCTTATTGAAGGTATTAAAGCCAATAGAAGGGAGTATTTTTACTTTCAAAAGAATAAAGAAAAAGAAGGATTACTTCCTACTACCTTACTTATTTTTGGGCTAATTGAAATTCAAAAAAAGGGAAATGTCTTGGAAGAAAGTTCTTTTTTGTGGAAAAGGATTTTTATTCTTTTAAGAAGAGAAAATTTACATAAAATTTCTTCTTTTAAGGCTTGTAATTTTTGCATATTTGAAAAAAAATTAAAAATTTTAGATTATGCAGATGAAGAAACTTTTCAATTGCTAGAGAGAGGAGTTTTTGTAATTATGCAAAAAATTAATTCCAGATACATTTAATTTTTTTAAAAGATATTGATAAAGCTCTTGTATAATAGCAAGAGCTTTTCATTTGTCTATAATTATCTCTATTTAAGCATTATCATCAATAGGGAGCAGTTTTAGAGATTATAAACTTTCATGATATAATTTTAATATGAAAAGAATTAAGATAGGTTGGTACTTATTAACTATCATTCCTATCCTTTTATTAATTTTTGGTTACATTTTTCCATCTACATTTTTTGGAAGCCAAGAAAATATAAGAACCTTTGTGAATCAATTTGGAATATTTGCTCCATTGGTTTTTATTGTACTTCAAATATTGCAAGTTATAATAACTCCCTTTAGCCATTATGTTATTTCTGTTGCTGGGGGATTTATTTTTGGAGTATGGCAAGGATTTATTTATAACTGGATTGGTAGAGTTATCGGGACAGCTATAACTTTTTACTTAGGAAGATATTTAGGAAGAAAAATAATTAAACACGTTATAAAAGAAGAAGCTATTAAAAAATATGATCATTATTTTGAAAAAGGAAAGGTATTATTATTTTTAGCTTATTTTTTACCTTTATTCCCTGATGATGAATTGTCATATCTTGCAGGTTTTTCATCAATAAGTCCCAAAATATTTTTACCTTTAATGGCGATTGGGCATATAGGAGGAAGTCTATTCTTGGCTTATGTAGGAAGTGGTATTAAATCATTTAAAGAACCACTGTTTATAATTATTTCATTTGTTACTTTAATTGCAGGAGTTTTATTTGTTTTGCATTATAAGAAAGTTAAAAAAGATAATGTATCATAGATTATTGTCTAGAATACTCATTTGAACATCATTCCAAATTTGTTCCTTGCATAGAAGGGAGTTATTTAAAAACCTTTACATATCTATTATTTTTGGTACAATTGATTTTATTATTATTTATTGCAGGCAAGGAAAGTTTGCTTGATATAAAGAGATGACTAAAAGCTCTATTGCTTCAAAGAAGCTCTGGAAGATTGGGTTGAAAGATTTTAATACTCAATATTTTGATTTTAACAAAGAAGGAGATTTAATAATTAAAGAAGGACATAATATTTATAATGTTCGTTACTTGGCTGAAAAATTTGGAACATCACTAGAAATATTGATGCCTTTTGTGATTGAAGAAAGATTAGAAGATTTCCTAGATTTAGTTAGAGATTTATCAAAAAAGGTTAATTATAAAGGTAAATTCTTTTATCATTACCCTATGAAGGTAAATCAAAGTAAAGAAATTGTGATGTCTATGGTAGGAGAAGGAGCTCATCTTGAGACTTCTTCTTACAATGAACTTTGGCTAGTTAAAAAAATGTTGGAACAAGAAACATTTAATCCAAACATCCGTATTCTTTGTTCAGGTCCTAAAACCGATAAATACATAAACTTAATTGATGATCTTCAACACAAAGGAGTAAAAATCTTTCCATTGATCGAAGGTCCTAATGAATTAAAATTTTTACAATATTCTAAATATGATGTAGGTATCAGACTTGATATGCCAGTCAAAACAAGTTCGCACTGGAATAAGCCTATTGATCGATTTGGTTTTTCAGCTAAAGAAATTTTGGAAATGAAATCATTTAAGAATCTAAAGATTCTTCATTATCATATTGGTTCACAAATTGAAAAATTATCAGATGTATTGATTCCTATCAAATATGCCCTTGATGTTTATTTTAAATTAAAAGAAAAAAATCCTTCACTGGATACTCTTGATATTGGTGGTGGTATGCCAATCCCTTACACAAGACTTAAAGGTTATCCTATCGATAAATTAATGGAAAGAATTCTTGATTTGATCAAAAAAGAATCAGAAAAAAGAGAACTTCCTCATCCAAATCTTATTTGTGAATGGGGTAGATATATAGTTGCTCCGGCTCAAATATCTGTTTTTAAAGTTATAGATACCAAAGCTATTCAACAAAAGAAAAGTTTAGCAAAGAAATGGTATGTTATCGATGGTAGTTTTATGAATGACCTTTTAGATACATGGGCAATCAATCAAAAATGGGCCATATCTCCTGCCAATAATAAAAATGATGATAATCTAAATGAAGTATGGCTTGCAGGGTCAAGTTGTGATTCAGATGACATATATACAGGGATAGATGGGTCTGTGACAATGCCCGACTTTGATTCGAACGATAGCGATGGAAAACCTATGTATATAATTGTTTATGATACTGGAGCTTATCAAAATTCACTAGCTGCAAATCATTGTATGTTGTCATCTCCAATTAAAATAATTGTAGAGAACGGGCATATAGTTGTTGCTCGTAAAAGAGAAACTCCAGATGAAGTTGGTAAAGAATTTGGATGGTAGTATAATAAAATAATTAAGAATTAATAGCTTCATAAATTATATTCTGAAAAAAGTCCTCGCCCGCCTGCCGAATTCGGACGGGCAGGGACGAGGGAGGACGAGGGGCCAGACATTTTTTCATAAAATAATTTACTACGCTTAAAAATATTATGAACACAAATTTAAATACATTAGAATTTATTTTAAAAAATTACAAGAATTTCAATTCACGTGCGACCAAAGATGCGACTATCGCATATTGGAGACATACTGAGAAAGGTGGAAAAATGTTTTGGGCTATGGGAGGAGCAATGAGTTCAGCTCAAATGGGAATAACTATCGCTCCAGCTATCCGCGCGGGGCTTATTTCTGGTATGTCTGTGACAGGTGCAAACTTGGAGGAATCTCTTTTCCGTTTAGTAGCTCATAATAGTTATAAAGACTTTCCTGATTATAGATATTTTACAAAAGAAGATGACACTAAAATATTAGAAGATCGCATGCGTCGAGTTACGGACACAAGTATTCCTGAGGATGAGGCTTTTAGAGTTGTTGAAAAAGTTATTGTCCCAACATGGAAAAAAGCAACTGAAGATAAAACTCGTAAATTTTGGCATGAATATTTTTATGATTTGATAAAAGGAATTGAAAAAGATAAGCATGAGGGTAAAGCTGAAGAATGTTGGTTACTTGCAGCGGCAGAAAATAATATTCCTATTGTTGTTCCTGGATATGAGGACTCAACTTTTGGTAATATCTTTGCTTCTTATGTCAAAAATAATGAATGTAGTGCAAATATAGTAAAATCTGGTATTGAATATATGGGAGCTTTTTATGATCAATATCAAGAATTATCTAAAGGTGAAGGAGTAGGATTTTTCCAAATAGGAGGAGGGATATCAGGAGATTTTCCAATTTGTGTAGTTCCATCACTCAAATATGATATGCAAATTGATAATGTGAAGCCTTGGGCATATTTCTGTCAAATATCTGATTCGACAACCTCTTATGGTTCTTACTCTGGAGCAACTCCAAATGAAAAAATTACTTGGGATAAACTTACAAAGGAAACTCCAATGTTTGTTATTGAATCAGATGCAACTATTGTCTCACCACTTATGCTTACAGCACTACTTGAATGTAAAAATAATCCAGCTGAAGCAAATAAATTAATAGAAAAATATACAGCTTAATTAATATAAGCTACACAAATTTTTATAAAATAATTTGTTGTGCTTTAAAATTAGATGAAAAATAAAATTTTAGAAGATAAAATATCTAAATTTGATCCAAATGATAGCGGATCTCTTTATCATGGAGTTTTTGGCTTGCCTTTTAACCAAGAAGAATCAAAATTAATCATAGTTCCAGTTCCATGGGAAGCGACAGTTTCTTATGGAGAAGGTGCTGTTTTAGGACCTAAAACTATACTTGATGCCTCACAACAGATAGATCTTTATGATCTTATTAACCCAAATGGCTGGAAAGAGGGTATTGCAATGCAAGATATTCCGTCTAGTATATTTTATAAAAGTAAACAAGTTAGAGAAAAAGCTCTTAAGTATCTAGAACAATATAATTATAAAAAAGTAGATGAAGATTTATTGAATGAAATCAATAACGATTGTTTGGATATAAAAAATTATGTTTTTGAAACGACAAAAGAATTATTGAACCAAGATAAAATAGTTGGGATAGTTGGAGGAGAACATAGTGTTCCTCTTGGATACCTTGAAGCACTAGCAGAAAAATATGATGATTTTGGAATACTTCATATCGATGCGCATTCTGATTTAAGAGATGCATATCAAGGATTTACATATTCTCATGCCTCAATATTTTTTAATGCTTTAAAAATTAAAAATATTTCTAAACTTGTACAAGTAGGAATTAGAGATTTTTGTGAACAAGAAAATGATTTAATTAAAAAAGAAAATAAACGAATATCTCTTTTTACTGATTATGAAATAAAGAAAGATATTTTTTGTGGTAAAACATTAAAAGATAAATTTGCTGAAATAATCAAAAAACTTCCACAAAATGTATATATTTCTTTTGATATAGATGGATTAATCCCTTATTTGAGTCCTAATACAGGTACCCCTGTTATTGGTGGTTTTTCGGTTGAAGAAATGGTTTTTTTGTTTGAAGAATTGATTGATTTAGGTAGAAAAATAATAGGTTTTGACCTTTGTGAAGTAGCAGAAGGCAAAGACCAATGGGATGGGAATGTAGGAGCTCGAGTTTTATATAAACTTTGTTTACTTACACTAAAAAGTCAAAAAAATAAATAAAATAATTTTGTGATATAATATATTTATGAAATGGTTTTTAATTGCACTTGGCGCTCCATTTTTATGGGCGATTGTAAATATTGCAGATCAGTTTCTCGTTTCTAAATATTCAGATAAACAAAAAGAGGGATCTTCTGGAGGCCTAGTCTTATTTTCAAGCTTAATTGGAATATTTATTGCAATAATAATAGGAATTTTAACTCCTGGTATTTTAAATACTTCTATTACTGATATATTCTTATTGATTTTAACTGGAGGTCTATCTATTGTTTGGATTATTTTATATTTATATGCGATTGAAATTGAAGAATTATCTGTAGTTGTTCCTTGGTTTTTGACTATTCCTATTTTTGGATATTTTTTAGGCTATATATTTTTAGGAGAAATATTAACTTTTTATCAAATAGTTGGTTCTTTGGTTATATTTTTGGGGTTAATTTTAATTTCAATAGATTTTTTTGAGAAAAAAGAAAAAAGGGGAGTTAAGAAGAAAATAATAATATATATGTTATCTGCATCATTTCTTGCCGCAATTTCAGGTATTCTCTTTAAATATGTGACAATCGAAGGTAATTTTTGGATTTCATCTTTTTGGGAATATTTTGGTCTTGGATTTATAGGGTTAATTCTTTATATGTTTGTACCTAAATATCGTTCTGAATTTTTATTTATGAACAAAATGGGCGGTAAAAAAATATTTTTTTTAAATATAATTAGTGAATTGATGACTATCTTAGGGAACCTTCTAACAAATTTTGCTTTATTACTTGCTCCTGTATCGATGGTCTTTCTTGTTGGAAGTTTTCAACCTGCTATTTTATTATTTTTGACTATCATTGGAACAAAATTTTTTCCACATATTATAAAAGAAAATATTTCAAAAAATATTTTGATACAAAAAGTAATTGCAATTATAATAATGACA
>CAILJY010000063.1 GCA_903834665.1 uncultured bacterium
GTCCACCATGCTATATTGATATAATTACTTTTCTTTAACATGTTTTTATTATAAATTATATAAAATATATTTGCAAGATTTAAAAATATCTAAAACTAAAACACCCGTTATTTACCAGAGGTAAATAACGGGTGTTTTAAAAAAACTACGCAAGAGATACTTTTGTAGCAGCTGGGCCTTTTTCACTATCAACAACCTCAAAAGAGACTGAATCGCCTACTTTAAGTTCGTCGAATGTAACTCCAACTAGCTCTTTTGAATGAAAGAATAGATCTTTTGTTTCGCCTTCGCGAGAAATAAATCCAAATCCTTTATCTGTAAGAGTTTTGATTGTTCCTGTCATCATACAATTATTTTTGATTATTTTTGATTGAAACTTCGACTTTGTTCCTGTGCCTTAACACTTTTAAAGTATAACACACTTTTAAATAATAGATAAATATTCCTTTAATCATAATTTAGACTTATATTTATAGACTTTTAATCATTTTTTTGCTATGGTATTAAAAACATTTAAAAAACAGAAAATGGAAACAACTAAAGATTTTTCAGAGATCACTAGTAATTTAATCCAAGAAATTAAAATTTTAAAAAATGAAACGGAAAGCAAACAAGTAGAACTCGCTAAAATAATGGCGAGGAATTTTTTACAAAAGTTTAAAATGGATTTCCCCAAGAATGCCTCATATTTTTTTAAGCTTAAAATTGAGGAAGATGAAATATCTGAATCTTTAATAAACAACAATTTGGGCTGTTTAGAATATTTAATTTTATTAGATATTTTAAACAATAATTCCCACAAGCCAACTTTTCATGAATTCCAAATTCAAATACCCGAAAAACATCGGATAAAAAAGATTTCTCAAAAAGAGATAAATAAGATGATTTGTGATATAAACAGTGTCACACATGGGACATTGGTCATTGGAATTTATGGAAAGTTTTCATATACGAGTAATCTGAGATTCAAAGGAAAAAATCTGACAATAAGAGGATGCTATAAATTTAATTAGTATTCTTAAAAAACAAAAAAGCCATTCATATTAATTGTGGATGACTTTTTTAATATAATAAATAAAAGTTAATTTGACTAATTAATAAAAAAATGATAACTTTTAACTTAAATTAAAACAGTTCTATAATTAAAAAACAAAAAAATGGAGAGAGAAATACGCAAAAGAAGAAAAGTACTAAATGTGATTAAGAGTCATATTGTAACCAGAACTCTAATAAGTATAGAAGCGGCAAATGGCCACGGAATAAAAAAAATTATCCTAAATGGAGATGGAACACTTTTTGGTTTTATCTGCAATTGCACAGAACATCGAAAGACGGTTCATTGTTGGGATAAAAAAAAGAGAAAAATAATCTATTAATTATTAATAGATTTAGATCATAAACCCTAAGAGAAATCTTAGGTGTTTTTTTATCTATTACGCCATTCTTTGTCCTGACGGCATAAAAGAGTCTTTTTAAGCTCTTTATGCTCCATAATGGCCTCTACAGCCCTTTCTAGACGTACTCCTTGAGATCCTTTAATCAAGACAATATCACCTTCTACGACTATCCCCTCCAAAAACTTAGCAACTGTTCTAGATGAATCAAATAGATATACATTTTTAGCGATAAAACCTTTCTCTAAAGCTTCTTCCGCAATGAATTTTGCTCTTGGCCCAAGAACAATTAAAATATCTGCAATTCCTATTATTTTCTGGCCAACTAATCTATGCTCTTCTTCTGTAAATTTTCCTAATTCAAGCATATCACCCAACACTGCTATTTTTCTTTTGCCTTCTATATCTTTCAATACTTCAATCGCTGATTCAGTTGCAACTGGAGAAGAATTGTAAGTATCATCAATTATAATAGAATTGTTTATTCCTTCCAAAAGAGAAAGTCGTCCTGGAGGAGTAATATATTCACCAATAGCTTTAATAGAATCCAATAAATCACAACCAAGCTCACAAGCACAAGCGAGAGCTGCACAAGCTTGCCCAATATTGTGCATCCCTAAAATATTAGGAAGCATCACTGGAAAAGTATTGCCATCGTGTTCCAACTTAAAACTAATACCATTAGGTATTTTAATATTATTACGGTTTGTATATAAATATGTTGGGTAAATAGCATGATAAGTTGAATTTTCTCCTATCCCATAAGAGATAGTTTTGTAATTGAATTTATGATGCAAAGAATAAACTTTCTCGTCATCGTGATTAAGAATAAGTATTCCATCTTTTTTCAAAGCATAGACAAGAGCACTTTTTTCTTCAATAATTTTATCAACAGAAGCAAAAAACTCAACATGAACTGGTTTATCTGGGAAACGAGTAACAATAACTACATCGGGCTTTAGCCAAGGTGCAACATTTTTCTTTATATCACCAGGTTTGCCTACTCCAATCTCAAGAACTAAATATTCAGGATAATTAATATTTCTTACAATTATATACAAGCCATGAAAAATATTTTCAACCCAAATAAAAGGATCATCCCATCCATTTGGTGAACCTAAAATAGTTAAAGGTAATCCTATCTCACTATTAAAACTCTTCTCACTTTTACGAACAGTTTTAAATTTTGATAAAACAGTAAAAATAGCATCCTTAGTAGAAGTTTTCCCAACTGATCCAGTTATGGCAATTATTTTAGGATGATATTTTTTTAATATAATCTTGGCCTCCCAAGTAATTATAAAAATAATAATTTTTTTAAATGTCTTTTTCATTTTATCTATCTGGAGAAACATTGTAATAATTAATAATAAATTTAGTAATATTCACAAATGGAGGAATCAATGTCTGAGAAGCATATTTTATTTCTTTAGGATTCTTAAGAAATAAGAAAACTAAAAATTTAGGATCATATGCTGGGAAATAACCAAAAAATGAGTGCATATGACGATCTAAATAATATCCCTTTCCATCCTCTTTTGCTACTTGTGCTGTACCTGTTTTTGTGGCAACACTATGATTGTTGAATTTATGAGAACCTCCATCATAAGATTCAAATACATGAATAAGCATACGTGTCACAGTATCGGCTGATTCTTTTTTTATAATATTTTCTTTTGTAAATGGATAATCTATTTTTTCTGATAACCCGTTTTCATATTTTATTTCTTTAACTAAATGAGGAGTGATCATATTACCTCCATTGGCAATAATAGAAAATGCTCGAACAGCTTCTATGGGAGTAAGAGCGATACCTTGCCCAAACGAAGCATTGGCATATTCAATATTTCTGGGACTATCTAAATTTGCAATCAAACCAGAAGTTTCATTAGGAAGATCAATCCCCGTCTTTTCCCCTATCCCATAAGATTTCATATACATGCGAAACTTATCATGTCCAAGTTTATTTTCAGCAAAAACCATTCCGGTATTTAGAGATTGATCGAGAACATCTTGCATGTTTACCATTCCACGTCCCTTTTTATCAAAATTATTTATTGTCTTTTTATCAACAACAACAAAACCATTATCTAAATACTTGGTCTCTGGAGTAATCACCCCAGCATCAATAGCCCCAGCTATAACTAAGGGTTTAATCACTGAACCAAATTCAAAAACATTTTCAACTATTGGGTTACGGTAAACTCCAACATCTGAAACATTTTTAAAATCATTTAAATCAAAATCCGGAAGACCGGCAATAGCATAGATCTCACCTGTTTGTGGATTGATTATTATTCCTCCAGCTTGATCA
>CAILJY010000064.1 GCA_903834665.1 uncultured bacterium
AATATTAATAATATAACACCTGATAGAGATACTATCAACCAAAATATTTTTGATTTAGTATCAAGATTCCCCACTGATGCAGTATACAAATTTTCTTCTTGTAAAATATCCCCTTCTATTATTTCATCTTTAACTTCTAAACTTTTTTCAATTATTTTCTCTCGTAAATTTTTATCAGATGGAATCTTAATTTTATTATTTATAAAATTTTCTACTAAGACCTCTCCAATTTTTTCTTTTTCTTTTATAACTACATTTTTTAATACACTACCACCAGAAGAACTTTCATTTATTGTAGTAGCCTCTTCAGCTTCGTTTACTCCACTATAACCAACACCATAATTTTGATCGAAAATTCCATCACCATTATCATCCATTTGTACAGAATACTCCAAAGGAGAATATGTAGGTCCTACCCAAATCTCCCCACTTGAATCTGTAGTTCTAAGAGGAATTAAATCCCAGTTATAAGAAGCAGTAATTTCATCATTATTATTTTGATCTTCAATGATTAAATCATATCCTCCAGTATCAGTAGCTCTTGTTATTATTCTATAATTATTACCATCGGGCAAAAAAGCATAATTTTCTTCCTCTAATATATCAAAATTAACTCCATCAATCCCATATTCAATATCCCCATCAGAATTTATCCCCGTATGATTACCTTCTTCATCATAAATATGAAGTTCCACTGGACTATGGGTAGAAACTACCTTCCCTGAAATATTACAATTAGACGCGTCACTTAAAATGTTTGAAAAATCTTGTAATGTTTCCCTTTTTAATATTGATAAAATATTCTGTCTAACACCTTCTGCAGAAGGCAATGAACCATGAGTATTTTCTTTTGCAAAATATATATTTACTCCAATCAAATGACTCGCAGATACAAGTGGAACTGTTTCATCTCCATTTACATATTTTATACTTACATCATCAAACAAATCAAAAAATGAACTCTTCCATAAACGTTTTTGTTTAATAGTAAAACCTCCAATTGTTTTGGTTCCACAACCAACAAAATTATGTGTCTCAACCCCAGACAAATCAAGATCATCAACATTATCATGTAAATCTTTAGCAAAATAAAACATGCTCAAATTTCTACCTTTTTCAATCATTAAACCATTGGTCTCGTCATAATCTAAATCAACTAAATTATTTACTATATAGCTACCATTATCTTCAATATATTTTTTACTAGGTAAAAGCTCGTAAACAGATGGCATATTTTGAGAAATATATTTTACTGTTTTAGAATTTAATAAACCTATCTTCATATCCTTTAAAAATTTAAGACCATACCCCATATCATCCCCATACATCAATGCCTTAAAAGCTTTAGGTGCACCTAATTGTGGAGTTCCCAGAAAAACAAGCTGATCAATTTCTTCTTTGCCATTATAAAAAATATAATTTTTAGCGATTAATCCTCCCATACTATGAGCTATAATATCTACCTTTGAAGCTCCTGTTTCTAAAATTATTTTATCAATCTTTTCCTTCAAAAAACTAGCGTTAAAATCTGTACTCCTTCTCCAATCATAAGGAAAAACAAATAAATCTGTCCCTTCAATATAACCACCATTATCTTCTAACTCCTCAATCAATTTATCAAAAACATGAACCCCCGCTAAATCTACTCCTCTGATTATATCTTTAGGTATTAATGATTTCTCTAAATTTTCGGAACCATCTATATTTAAAGATAAATCATATAAAAATGAATCTGTAAGAGATAATACAAGTTGATCAATATTAGGCCAAATTTCTTTTTCATCATCATAATTTTTATAAAGATAAGTCCCTGTTATCCCTGGAATTAATATCACTGGATCTTTCTTTTTTATTACAAATGGATCATCTAAAAGAAATGGCATAAATAAAACATTATTAGAAACAGCATTGCCTAAGCCAGTTGGATTTGAAATCTCATTTTGTGGGCCAGTTTTATCACCCCAATAATTATTTCTTAAATCAACAACTCCTCCACCATCCTCTATACTAAGATTTGAAGCCCCAATTACATTGTTGTAAATATTATTATTTATTCCTTTTATATTTCCACCCTCTCCGTTTACCCCAAAATCAAGATTGTAAATCTCATTATTATTTATCTCAAAAATATATTCTGTCCCCAATCCTTCTGGTGGCAATTCTAGATCTCCCCCACCGTCACCTCCACTTTCTCCATTACTTTTATAAAAAGATACACCATATTTTTTATATCCTTCTTCAGGAATACTTTCATTGCCAAATATTTTAGAACCCGTCATCAACAGATCTGCACTATTACCAGAAACACAAGAACCCGAACATGATATAAAAGAATTCTCAATATTAACACTAGATCCAAGATTGAGATAAACTCCACTAAATACATTTAACAATGTACTATTTTTCATTATCAAATTACTATTTTCTCCTGAAATGATAATACCATCACCTTCGCTTTCAGTGGAATCAATAACCACATTGTCTAATAAGGAAGTTGAATCCCCATAAATATCCAAAGCTCTACCTCCACCATAAATTGTAGAATTGGAAATATTCAAATTACTTCCATTGTCTACAATTATAGTTTGAAATCCTGGAGCACGAATGACAGAATTATTTATTGTGGCAGAACTTCCTTCGACCACAGATATTCCAAAGACAGATAACTTTTCAAAATTACTATTGGAATGATTGAGAGTAATCGATTGATTTAAAGTAAGATTGTTTGATGAAATTGGGGTGTCGTTTACTATGATTCCATAATGACCATAATTCAAAACAATATTATTTAAGATAGAATCCATTGTTATGTTTTTAAAAGTAAGCCCTTCCCAAATACCACTCCAGTTATCAATACTAGCAATAGTAGCATCACCATCTCCATTGGTATCCCCTCCAATCGTATCATCCAAAAAAGAGGTAAAATTAATCGGGTCTAATTCCGATCCTTCTGCATTTAATTTCCCATCTATAATTAATTCTCCACCGACATCAAATTTAACTATTACACCAGCCTCAATATTTAAAGTCGCTCCTTCTAAAACATGAATAATCGATTTTATAACATACGGATTATTCTCTTTTACTAAAGTAGTATCAGTATTTATATCTTGTGTTATTTCTGTAAACTCAACGACAGGTGGGACTTCTCCGTTGATAACAATTTCTTGAATAGCAGAAGTCCATGTTTTACCTTCTGCTTCAACTTCTAAAGTATGAGTTCCGGGGGTTGAATCTTTATAGCAAAAATTTTTATTGGCGGTATTATTACTCATCGTCAACATAAAAGGACTCTCTATTATTGTCGTACAAGATGAAGCATTCGCATTATAAAATTGACCAGAGGGAGAACTTGAACTCAATATTATATGAGTAGTTTCACTCACCTTCTCTAATACTCCATCAACATTCCGAGTTTGGACTGAGATAACAGAAGAAAGATTATCAGGATCAATAGATTGAGATATGCTAGTAAAATTTATCTGTGTAATATTTTCACTTAAAGCATAAACATTAGAAATAAAAAAACCGTTAACAATAAATGTAACGGCCACGACTACAAATAAAAAATATTTCCTTACAATAAAACTAGTAGTAAAATAAAAAGAACATCTTTTTAAATTTTTCATAATAAAATTATAAAACTGAAAATAAATTCTGTAAATACCCTCAACATCAAACCTGTGGATAACTTTTTTATCTCTCTTCCTTCATTTGCGGAAGTCGGACTTCCGCAAACCTGTATTTGTTTAAACAAAGATTGTTGGAAGTCCGACTTCCAACAATAATGCACAAGTCTAACCTATGCACTTATTCCACTCTGTTACTTATAAATGTCATGGTCACCTATTGCAAGAAGTATGGCTTCTTCCTCGTCCCCCCACATAAAAACAACGCGAATCTTATAATTCACATAAAAGCTATAACTATTCTTAAATCTCCCGTGTAGCTTGTGGACCTTTAATAAACTATGGTTATCTTTATTTTTAAACAACTCTATTTTCTCTAATACCTCATTCCCCAAATCTTTCTCTAATTTATTAAACTGCCTTATAAAAACTGGAGCATAAATAAAGTTAATCATACTTTATTTAAATTTCTTTGCTAATTCTCTCAAATCACCTTTTAATCCTTTTCCTTCTGATATCTCTTGCATTGCCCTTAGGACTGTCTCAACTGCTTCATCTTCTGCAAGTTTAGTAATAGCACGACGAACAACATCAGCTTTGTTTGAACCATAACCATTTTCTATTAACTTATTTATTGATTCTTCTAATTTAGAAGTAATTGGAACAGATATTGTAGTCATATTTTTAAAATGTATTATATTATAATATGATATTATCATACACTTATTATAAAAACAATGCAAGCATCAACTACCTTTTTAAAAAAGATTGTTGGAAGTCCGACTTCC
>CAILJY010000065.1 GCA_903834665.1 uncultured bacterium
ATACTCCTATTACTGATGTTATTATTCCAACTATCCAATAGCGCATAGTAACTTTATACTTAGGCCAACCAAGAGCTTCGAGATGATGATGTAATGGAGCAAATAAAAAAACTTTTTTACCATGACGCAATTTTCTTGAAATAATTTGAATTACGTTCGATAAAGATGTAATAAAAAGAGGGAAAACAATTATTGGTAAAAGAAGTACGGTATTGGTCATAAATGCTATAACCGAAAGAGTCACAGTAAGCCCTATCATGCCTGTTTCTCCCATATAAAAACGAGCTGGTGGTATATTGAACCATAAAAATGCAAGTATTCCACCCGTTATTACTGCACAAAAAGCAGCTATATTGGCTTGATTATTAAAAAAAGCAATCAAAGTATAAGCCATAAAAATAGAAGCTAGTACTCCTCCAGATAGTCCATCTACCCCATCTATTACACTACTTGACCACAATGAAAGCATTATAAAAATAAAAAATGGAATAAATAAATATCCCAAATTTATAAATCCATACCAAGGAACATATAACTCTGAAACACCAAGTTTAAAATAAAACCAAAATCCAATAATTAAACCTAGTAATAAAATTATACCTATTTTTATATATCTCAAAATAATTGGGTCTGTAGTCCATTTACCTTTCCCAAAAATTTGTAAAAAATCATCTCCTAATCCAATAATTGAAGCAACAATTAAGGTAAAAAATGGTAACAAAGTTTGATTACGACTTATAAAATTTAGTTTATAAGTAAAATTATTTTGGAAGATCAGATTAAGTAATATTATTATTGCCAACGTTAAAATAACTGATATCCAAATAATCATCCCTCCAACTCGCGGAGTAGAAACTTCAGCTTTATCATCATGAATTTTTGAAAAAGAGGTGGATTCACTTTGTGCGATATTATTATTTCTTGAAACTCTGCGCCACATTTTATATTTATAAAAATAATGAGTTGCAATAGGTGTAAGAATTATCCCTATTATAAAACTTATAACAGCAGGAAGAAAAATTTTAAAGGCATTAGTCATTTTTTATTTCTTGATTAATAACTTCTTGTAATTGATTTTTTACTTCAGAATAATTTGGTAATTGATCGATAGAAGTAACCCCCATATAAGATAAAGCATCAAAAGTTGGACGATAAAGGATGCGTCTACTATCTTTGGGGTCAGTTATTTTTTCAATTAAACCTCTAACAAGTAAATTACGTAGAATAAAACTTGAATTTACTCCTCTAATATAGTCTATTTCACTTCTAGAAACACCATTTTTATATAAAACAATAGAAAATGTCTCTAGAGATGATTTAGTGAGTTCTTTGGTAATCTCATCTTTACGAATTCCTTCAATTAAAGAACTCAATTCACTGGTAATTCCTAATACAACCTTATCGTCTTTGCGGACAAGAACTAATCCTCTTCCTTTTAAAGAAACTTCTAATTTTTTTAATGATTCTTCTATTTCTTCTACCCCCGCATTCAAGAGCGAAGCCAATATTTTAATTTCGACATCTTCACCTTTGTAAAAAAGTAAACCTTCAATTTTTGATTCTAATTCCATATTATTAATTTGTTTTTATTTCTTGTTTATTAATTTCTATATCCCCAAAAGAAGCATTTTGGATTACATCAATTATTCCTTCTCTTACCAATTCTAACATGGCCAAGAAAGAAACGATAACATGAACTTTAGCTTCGTCTTTGTTTGTTGCGCCGCTATCTTGTGTAAATTTTTTAAATGACAAATTTACAGCATTTTGTATCCTATTTGTAAGACTATCTATTATTTCTTCGATATTAACTATTTTTTTAATCTCTATTTCTGGTAATTTATCAATCTTTTTAGGAAGATTATTTAATACATCTGACATAGATTTAGAGATATTACTAACCGTCATAAGTGGATCCGGAGAAAAAATTGGCATACTCCAAATACGTTCATTGGGCATAAAAATAATATTTGTACCAAAATTATTTTTGATCTCAATACTAGCATTCTTTATAATACCAAATAATTTTAATCTATTTTCTAAATCAGATATTTTTTCGGTTTCATCTTCTGTCAATGATAAATTAGGAAGTAGTGATTTTGATTTTATTAATATTAAAGTAGAAGCTATTAAAATAAAAGAAGATACATCTGCAATATGTTTGTCTTTAGGTGTTCCTGAAAGAGATTTTATATAAGAAATATAATCATTAGTTACTTCAGCGAGAGATATTTCATTAACAAAAAGCTTTCTTCCTTCGATTAAAGAAAGAAGAAGTTCCAATGGTCCTTCAAAAGTTCCTTGTTTTATTTTGTATAATGGAATTGTTTCTGACATTTCTTTTATTCTAAATTTTAGTATCCTTCATCACTCAATCTTTCATCGATTCTATTCATATCACGTGGAAACATGCACGCTTCTCTGATATTTTTTAATCCAAGTAGTTGCATGGTTATTCTTTCTGCTCCAAAAGCAAAACCCCCTTCAGGAGGTACTCCATATTTAAAAGCCTCCAAAAACATTTTTACTTTAGCTGGATCCATCCCCCATATTTTAATATGTTCGTTTAATTGATCATAATCATTTATTCTTCTTCCCCCAGATAGCCATTCTACTCCACGACAAATAAGATCCATGCCCTCATTGTATTCTGGCTCATCTTTACTTGGATAAACATAAAATGGTTTTTTCTTTGTTGGATAACCATAAATAAATACAAAATCAGAGTTCGTTTCTTTTTTAATTATTTCACAAATTTCTCTTTCATCTTGAGCATTTGTATCTTTTTCACCACGAACATCTCTCCCATATACTTCAAAAATTCTTTGTTGTACTTCTCTTAATGAAAGAGTTGGGGTTTTATCTATCATAACAGGAAGTTCTACGTTTAATAATTTTATATGTTCAGCATTTTTAACTTCTACTTGTTTTAGAATATGTTTAACTGTATTTTCTGCCATATCTCTAACATCAAGCCATGAATCAATAAAAGCCATTTCAGCATCAAGAGATACTATTTCCGTTAAATGTCTTGTTGTAGATGATGGTTCTGCCCTGAAAACTTTATTCACGGAAAAACATCTTTCAAATGCTGACATTACAATTTGTTTGTAAAGTTGAGGAGATTGAGAAAGAAATGCTTTTTTACCAAAATAATCAATTTGGAAAACTTCAGCTCCTCCTTCTGCTGTTGCTGGAACCATACTTGGTGCTTGAAATTCAAAAAAATTATTTATTTTCATAAATTCTCTAAATGAATCTATCACTGTTTCCTCTATTTTAAAAATTGCTTGAATTTTTGGTTGTCTTAACGCCAAAGATCTATTATCTAATTCTGTTGTTAACTCTAAATTATATCCTGAAAGAGAAAGATCAAAAGGCAAAGGTGCTGCTTCAGCTAAAATTTCTAAACTAATTATTTCAAGTTCAAGTTCCCCGTTTAATATATCAGCTTTTTTATTTCTTTCTGGTCTCTCGTTTACTTTTCCTTTAACCTTAACCACAAATTCATTGCGAAGTGTTTTGCCAACTTCCAAAGCTTCAAGATAACTAGGTAATATAACTCCTTGCACACGGCCAGTCATATCACGAAAATCAAGAAAAATCATTTTACCTTGGTCACGACGCACATCTACCCATCCGGCAATTATAACTTCTTCTCCTATGTGATTTTTTAAATCTTTTATATATTTTCTTTCTTTCATATATTATTAAATAAATATTAATGTACTAATGTTGCTAATTTGTCACATGGCCAACCAAATAAAAATGTTAATCCAACTAAAATCCAATAAAAAGGAGCAAAAGCAAAATAAGTTATTTTATCTTTATGCCACATAGGGAGATACCAAGCCTGAACTTTCATATAAAGAATATTTAGTGGTACTGCTACAAGATTTAAAATAAAAATAATAAGCGCAAATACGTATTTCATAAATTAAAAATTTACCCCAATATTAGATCTAATAATTTTCATTTTTTTCTCAACTAATATTTTTGCCCTTCGAGCTCCTTCGTTTAGTATTTCATAAACTTTATCTAAATCCTTTTTATACATTTCTCTTTTTTCTCTCATTGGTGTTATAAAGTCAACAATCTCTTCATATAACATGTCTTTTGATTCTTTATAACTAAGACCACCTTTCTCATATTTATTTCTTAATACACCTAACTCTGTATCTTTCAAAAAAAGTTTGTGAAGTGAAAAAATATTACAAGTATCAGGATTCTTTGACTCCTCTGGTGATTTTGAGTCAGTTACAATTTTCATTACAGCTTTTTTGATCTCCTCATTGGTTCCAAAGAGTGGGATAGTATTTTTATAACTTTTACTCATTTTCCTTCCATCTACTCCTGGCACAATTGCAACATTTTTTAAAATAAGTGGTTCTGGTAATTTAAAAGTTTCGCCATAAATTTTATTAAATTTTAAAGCTATATCTCTAGCATATTCAATGTGTTGTTTTTGATCTGCTCCAACGGGAACTATATCTGCATCTTGTATTAAAATATCTGCAGCCATAAGAATAGGATAATCAAATAAACCAACATTAACTTCTTTGGCTTTCATGTGAGCATCTTTATATGAAGTTGCTCTTTCTAAAAATGGCATTGGAGTTATGCAATTGAAATACCAAGCAAGTTCTGTAACTTCATTTATATCAGATTGTTTAAATAAATAAACTTTTTGAGGATCTAAACCACAAGCTAAATAATCTAAAGCCACATTTAATATATTTTTAGATAATTCTTCTTTATTTTGTATAGTTGTAATAGCGTGTAAATCAGCGATAAATATCATAGAATCATATTCATTTTGGAGATCAACAAATTGTTTTATAGCTCCAAAATAATTGCCTATATGTATATCTCCTGATGGTTGTATCCCAGATAGTAATCTTTTTTTCATATTATATATAATACCAAAAAACTAATAGTTTTGCACATTTTACCCACATATTTGTTCTAATTTAAGATTTTGAGACTTTAGTTATTACTGATACAATAATTGACATGACTGACAAAAAAACTAAATTAAGAGTCCCCCCTCAAAGTATTGAGGCAGAAAAAGCTGTACTTGGTTCTATTATGCTTCGACCTGGGGCTATTCATGAGATCAACGATATTATAAATTCAAGTTCGTTTTATGTTGGCAAACATTCAGAAATATACAAATTGATGTTAGATCTTTCAAGTAAAGGTGAACCCATCGATATACTTTCAATGTCTCATAAATTACAAGAAAAAGGATTACTTGATCAAATTGGTGGAAGTAGTTATTTGAGTGAAATTACAAATTCAGTTCCAGCCTCAACTAATATAAAATATTATGCTGATGTTGTTAATAAAAAAAATATTCTAAGAAAAATTATTGAAGCAGGAGATCATATTTCAGAACTTGGTTTTCGTGAAGAAGTAGAAGATGTTTTTGAAATATTAGACCAAGCAGAGAAAA
>CAILJY010000066.1 GCA_903834665.1 uncultured bacterium
AGATGCGTGAGACAGGTTGGTCTCCTATCTACTGCAGGCGTTGATTCTTGAGAAGATTTGCTCCTAGTACGAGAGGACCGGAGTGAACTGACCTCTGGTGTGTCGGCTCTAGCGCCCGCTGGACTGCCGAGTAGCTATGTCGGGAATGGATAACCTCTGAAAGCATCTAAGAGGGAAGCCAGCTTCAAGATGAGGAATCGTTTGAGAAACCTGAGAGATGATCAGGTTGATAGGCACTAGGTGTACGTACAGTAATGTACTTAGCCAAGGTGTACTAATCGTTCGATTCCTATTAGGAAATTTGGAAATCATATAATTGCGTTCTTAACAGCATTCAGTTTTCAGATATTATATCTGTATTTACCAAGAGGGTAATGTGATAAAATTTGAAAATAGAATAGTTGAATTTTTTGTTCTGGTGATTTGGCAATGGGGTCACACCCGATTACATTCCGAACTCGGAAGTTAAGTCCATCTGCGCCGATGATACTCTATAAACGGGGAAAGTAGGTTGTCGCCAGAACAAAGTATTCAACTCTAAAATACCCTTATTATAGGGTTATTTTTAGTTATATTGACAAACAGACAATAAGTATGTTATATTTAAAATAAATAAAAACGTAACTTTTCTAACCAAAAAAAGAGGAACAAAGTAATGATAACTAACATTATTGCATTGATTGCTGTTTTGATTGCAGTTATCGCATTGATTGTGTCTTTAGTTAATTTTAAAAACATAAAAGATGTAAGAAAAGCATTTGAAACAACCAACAACATCAAGGTTAAAACGTATTTTGACTTAGATGGAGAATAAAAGAATAGGATTATAGAAATTAAAATCCGCTTCATATTGAGGCGGATTTTTGTGATATTATTAATTAGTATCAAATTCATGCATATGCGTAAAAGTGATACTATTTTTTGTAAATAAAATGATGGTATAATATTGATGTGGATGAATATCTGGGGAAAATTAAAAATTTTCTGGATGAAGATACTCTCGAGTCAAAAATAACTAAAGTAATTTTAGGGGTTATCGCTGTTGCGAGTAGCTTGGGGGTAGTATTTTTAGCAGTAGGCCTGGGTAATGCAGTTCAGGTTTTTTCGATGTTTAAGAAGTCAAAAAAATATTCAAAATTCCAAATAAAAAGTGCAATGGTTAATCTTCATAAAAGAAAATTAATAGAATATATTTCAGATAAAAAAGGAGTAATCACAGTTCGTATTACAACGAAAGGGGAATCAGTACTAAGATTATTTTCGATTGATTTGATTAAAATACAAAAACCAAAACAGTGGGACCACAAATGGAGAATAGTTATGTTTGATTTACCTATAAAATATACTAAAGCTCGGGATTCTTTAAGATTGAAATTAAAACAATTAGGGTTTGTTCAATTTCAAAAAAGTGTTTGGATATATCCTTATCCATGTTTTGATGAGATATTGTTTATAACAGATTATTATAAAATAGGGAAATATGTTGAAGTATTAGAAGTATTAAATTTATTGCATGAAGAAAAATTCAAAAAGTTGTTTAATCTTTAAGGTATCAATTTTACGCATATGCGGGGAATTGATACTAATTTAGACATTAAAATATTTAAGTAATAAAGTATTCAACTTCAAAATGCTTAGATTTAGATAGATATTTTTATATTTGACAAGTATGTATTAAATGTGATATAATATATTTAACTAAATAAAGTTCTTAAACATAAATTTTTAAAAATTATGAAAGCATTTAAAATGCCTTTTATTAAATTTCCTCAAGATTGGGAAATTAAATTTATTGTTCCACATCAACCCAATGACCCGTCTCTTTTCCGTTTTTTTGTTAAGAAAGATGAAACCCCCAATATTGTTGTGGTTTCTATTTTTGAAGAAAAAGCAGAAAGTGAATGGGAAATACTCGTAGCAAGTTTTAATGAGGATGATGATGTAATATATTTTTTTGGAACAATACGTAGTTGTGCAATTGACGATGTTGATCGTCTAATAAAAATTATTGAAGAACTTTTTCATACTGAGAACATGGAGGATAATGAATCCTTGTTTGATTATTATGAAGAAGAATAAGAAAATGAATTACATTTTCGAAAAACCTCGTAACATAAATGTTGTTATGGGGTATTTTTATATCTATGTTATAATACTCATATATGTCATGGGCAACACGTAGACAATTTAAATATGCATTTGGAGTCTTTTTATTTTTTGGATTGATAATTTTTGCAATTATATATCCTGTTATTTTTAAAGCTCCAACATGCCAAGATGGCAAAAAGAATGCAGATGAGTCTGGCGTTGATTGTGGTGGTTCATGTTCTTTAATGTGCAAATCAGAAATTTTTTCACCTGTTGTTTTATGGAATAGAGCTTTTTTAGTTATTAATAATAATTATAATCTTGTTGCTTATGTAGAAAATAGAAATAGAGATTCTGCTGTCTTGAAAGCTTCTTATGAATTTAGAATATATGATAATAATAATAAATTATTAGGACGTAGAGAAGGATCAACTTTTATTCCTCCCAATCAACAATTTGCTATATTTGAGCCTCGTTTTGACGCGGGAGAGGGACAAATAAAAACAGTTACATTTGAATTTATAGAACCACTTATTTGGGTTAAGAAAGCTCCTACTTTGCAGGCTCTTCCAATCAGAGTAAATAATATTGTATTTGATGACAACAAAGATACTCCTAGTTTATCTGCAATTATTAACAATGATTCTGTTTATGATTTACCGGAATTTAATGTGATTGCTATATTGTATGATAAGGATAATAATGCGATAAATGCATCTAAAACATATAAAGATAAACTTTTGAGCAATGATAGCATTCCAGTATTTTTTACTTGGCCAGAGATTCTATCTGCGACTCCAGTAAGGAAGGATGTAATTATTTCAATTAATCCTTTCTCTGTTTCTTTTTAAATATTTTTATAATTATAAGATGATACAAACTCGAATAGGAGAGAATAGGATTTCTAGTAATATTGATTGGTTATTAATATTATTTATGTTACCTGTATTAGGAGCTGGATTAGTGACGATGAAATCTTTTACTGGGGAGACGTCATTTTTTAGTCATCAATTAATGTGGATAGGGATTTCTTTTTTATTTCTATTTTCTTTTTCTTTTATTGATTTTAGATTTTTAAAAAGAACAGATGTACTAGTTACAATTTTTCTTATTTTTTCGGGTTTATTGTTAATGTTATTTTTCTTTGGACATACAGCAAAAGGAGCTCAGAGTTGGTTTTCTTTTGGAGGATTTTCTTTTCAGCCATCAGATATGATGAAGCTGGTAGTGATATTGATGCTGGCAAAATATTTTTCTAGAAGGCATATAGAGATAGGCAATTTAAAACATATTATCATTTCGGGAATTTATGCTTTTATTCCATTTCTTTTAGTATTTTTACAACCTGATTTTGGATCAGCTATTATAATCTTTTTTATTTGGTTTGGAATGACGCTTGTATCAGGAATTTCTAAAAAACATTTATTGGTCGTGGTTGGTATTATGATTGTTGCTTTTGGTTTATTGTGGGGATTTGTATTTGAACCATACCAAAAGGCTCGTGTTATCAACTTCGTGCAACCTCTTTCCAATATTCGTGGCTCTGGATATAATGTCTATCAATCAACAATAGCAGTAGGAAGTGGGCAAATACTTGGTAAGGGGGTTGGTTTTGGGACACAATCGAGATTAAATTTTTTACCTGAATTCGAGACAGATTTTATTTTTGCTGCGTTTTCTGAAGAATGGGGTTTTGTTGGAGTATTGATTTTATTTATTTTGTTAGGTCTTATTGTTTGGAGAATATTACACATTTCTCTTTTGGGTACAACAAATTTTGAAATATTATTTGGAGTTGGTTTAGCGATTTATTTTATGACACATTTTATTATAAATATCGGCATGAATATTGGAGTGATGCCTGTCACAGGGATTACTTTACCTTTTATGAGTTATGGGGGCTCTCATTTATTAACTGAATTTATCGGAATTGGAATCTTGATGGGAATGGGTCGTTATCGACGTGTCGCGCACCGAGATGATATGCATAATGAATTTTTAGGAATATAATCAAAAGTAGTAAGTAGTAAAAAAATAAAATGCAGACACAAATTATAGATGGAATAAAAATTAAAAATGAAATGCTCGAGAGTATAAAGAGGGAAGTTTTAGATTTACCCTTTGTGCCTATTTTTTGTGATATCTTAGTTGGGAATGATTCTGTATCAGCTTCTTATGTAAGAATAAAATCAAAAAATGCGACATTAGCTGGAATCAAATTCAGAACGGTAGAATTTAAAGATACGGTAACAATCGAAGAATTAATTGAAGAGATTGAGAATTTAAATAATGTTCCTCATATGTGTGGAATAATAGTGCAACTTCCATTACCAGGGAATCTTGATAAGAGAAGAGTTTTAGATGCCATTTTACCTCAACTAGATGTTGATTGTTTAGGTAAAATAAATAGTGAAAATTTTTATAACAATGAAGGTGAGATTGGGTACCCGACAGCTCTTGCGTGTCTTAAAATAATTGATAGTCTTGATCTGGATTTATCAAAAAAGAAAATCTTGGTATTAGGACAAGGGAGTTTGGTTGGATTACCCGTTACTCATTTGTTCCGAAGTAGGGGGTTGGAAATTACAACTATTAATAGTAAAACAGAGAATAGTGATATTTTGATTAAAGAAGCAGATATTATAATTTCAGCTATTGGCCGGGGTAAATTTATAACAGGGTCTATGGTTAAAGATGGTGTTATTGTAATTGATGCAGGTACATCAGAAGATAATGGAGCAGTTGTTGGAGATGTTGATTTGGAATCTGTTCTTGGGGTTGCTTCTTTTGTTTCTCCCACTCCAGGAGGAGTAGGCCCTGTGACTGTTGCAATGTTGCTTAAAAATGTTTTACAAGTAGCAAAAAATAAAAAGTAATGAATATCTATTTATTTAATTTAATTTACGGTTTAGCCCATCAATCAATTTTTTTAGATTGGTTATTTGTTTTTGGTTCTAATAGTTTTGGTTATATTATGATATTTTTAGCTTTTGTTTTTTTGTTTTTGCACACCGATGGAGTTTTTGATTATCGTACTCCATTTTTACAATTGAAAAATAAAATTAAAGAAATTATATTTGTATTTTTTTCAGCTGTGTCTGCTTGGATTATTCAAGCTGTTGTGAAATCATTTATTATTTCCCCAAGGCCATTTATTTTTTTTGAAAATGTAAAACCATTATTTTTGCACGGGGGAATGGATTCTTTCCCTTCGGGTCATTCAATGTTTTTTGCAGCACTTGCTATGTCGCTTTATTTTGTGCACAAAAGAATTGGGTTTATGTATTTTATTGTTGCTCTTATTGTAGGTTTATCAAGAGTTGCATCCGGGGTGCATTTCCCAATAGATATTTTATTTGGGTATATTTTTGGAATAATAATAGCTCTTATTTTTAGGTTTATTTTTATAAAGAAACTACACAAATCTTAAATTTTTTTATACTTGATTTTAAACCTAAAACGGGCTAGAATAACCCTATTATGTGGAAAACAAGAATTACAGCATTATTAATACTCTTATTAGGAGTTGGTTTAGGTTTTTTTATTTACAAATCAGAGATTAGTCATCGTTCATTAGCACCTGAAACAAAAGTAACAGGTTTTGCTAAATATCCTTTCAAGTTAGGATTGGATCTTTCAGGGGGAACTCATTTGGTTTACAAAGCAGATGTTTCTCTTATTGATTCAATGGAACTTTCAAATTCAATGGAGTCACTACGTGATGTTATTGAAAGAAGGGTAAATGTTTTCGGAGTTTCTGAGCCGATAGTTCAAGTTCAAAATGGTGGTTTCTCAAATAGAGGAGAAGAACGTTTAATCGTTGATCTTCCAGGAGTTACTGATATAAGTAAAGCTGTTGAAATGATAGGACAGACACCTATGCTTGATTTTAGAACAGAAAATCCAGATAAAGATAAACCACAAGAAGCGACAATCGATGCAAACGGTCAGGTCCAACTTGTTCAAAATCCACAATTTATTCTAACTGAATTAACTGGTAGATATTTAGATAAAGCGATCCTTGAATTTGATCCGACAACAAGTGAACCAGTTGTATCATTGCAATTTGATGCAGAAGGTTCTTTATTGTTTGAAAAAATTACAAGAGAAAATGTTGGTAAATCAGTTGCTATTTATCTTGATGGAGCACCTATATCAATCCCTACTGTTAACGAAGCGATAACTGGTGGTAAAGCGCAAATATCTGGAGATTTTACTCCAGACGAAGCAAAAACATTGGTTGGACGCTTAAATTCTGGAGCACTTCCTGTTCCTATTAGTTTGATTTCTACTCAAACTATTGGACCATCTCTTGGGACACAGGCAACAGAGGCTGGAGTTAAGGCTGCTATTTTCGGATTCTTGGCCATCGCTTTGTTCCTTATTATTTGGTATAGATTGCCTGGAGTTATTGCTACAATAGCTTTATCGATGTATGTAGTTATCATGCTTTCAATTTTTAAATTATTACCAGTAACTCTTACTGCTGCGGGGATTGCCGGATTTATTATTTCAATAGGGATCGCGGTTGATGCCAATGTTTTAATTTTTGAACGTATCAAAGAAGAACTTCGTAATGGAGAAGGTATTTCAGATGCAATCCACCATGGATTTAAGAGAGCTTGGTTATCAGTTCGTGATTCCAATATTTCTAGTATGATTACAGCTGTTATTTTGTATTGGTTTGGAACTACTCTTATTAAAGGTTTTGCCCTTGTCTTTTTATTGGGAGTCATTGTCTCAATGATATCTGCTATCTCAATCACCAGAATATTCCTTTACACTCTAAATATTAAAAAGAAAAATAAATTTACCAGTTTCCTTTTTGGGTCGGGTTTTAGTAACGCATCAGTCGTAACTGCAAGAGCAGATCAAAAATAATATGTTTATCATTAAATACAAAAAAATATTCGTTTCGATTTCAGTTATTTTAGTTTCTTTGTCAATTTTTTCCATATTTTTCTTTGGATTAAATTTGGGGATTGATTTTAAGGGAGGTTCTCTTTTAGAAGTTGAATATACAAATTCTCGTCCAGAACAGAGTCTTATAGAAAGTGCCATCAAGCCTCTTCAATTAGGGGAAATATTGGTTCAACCAATGGGCGAAAATGGTTTTAGTATTAAAACTCGTGATGTTACTGAAAAAGAGAGAAGTAGTATGATGCAAGCATTAGGTAATGATGCTGTTGAAAAAAGTTTTACTTCTATCGGTCCATCTGTTGGAGCAGAGCTTGTTCGTAAATCAATTATCTCATTCATTTTAGTTGCTCTTGGAATTATTTTTTGGATAGCTTTTTCATTCCGTAAAGTTTCAAAACCTGTTTCTTCTTGGAGGTATGGGATTATAGCTATTATTTCTCTTATCCATGATGTTACTATCTCCGCTGGAGTCTTTGCATTTTTAGGATATTTAACAGGAGCAGAAGTAGATACACTCTTTGTGGTTGCAATTCTTACTGTTCTTGGGCTTTCTGTTTCTGATACTATTGTTGTCTTTGATCGTATCCGCGAAAATATTAGAGTTGGGCATTATAAGACATTTGAAGAAACAGTTGGACGTAGTTTGAATCAAGTTTATACTAGATCGATTGCCACATCTTCAACTGTTATTATCGCTTTACTTGCTTTGGTTTTCTTTGGTCCAACAAGTACAAGAGTATTTGCAATAATGTTGACAGCTGGAATGTTTTTTGGAACATATTCCTCGATTTTCCTAGCCAGTCCTTTATTGGTTATATCTAAAAATTTAAATAAAGAATAATTATTTATTTCAAAAAGCCTTCTAGTAAAATAGAAGGCTTTTTGTTATAATATAAAAAGTTGTTATTATCATAAAGTCGTTTTATTAATTATTTAATCTAATAATATATGTATATTGTACTAGGAATTTTTGTTGCTTTAATTTTGTTTTTAATTTTTAAATATAATGGTTTTATAAACTTAAAAATTAGAACAGAAGAAGCTTGGGCAGATATTGATGTCCAACTTAAGCGTCGTTTTGATTTAATTCCCAATTTAGTAAATGTAGTAAAAGGTTATGCAAGTCACGAAAGTAGTGTTTTTGAAAAAGTAACAGAAGCTCGGGCAAACGCTATAAATGCTGAAGGGAAAGGAGATAAAGCTGGGCTTGCAGAAGCTGATAATATGCTCTCTGGAGCCTTAAAATCAATGTTTGCTGTCGCTGAGGCTTATCCTGATTTAAAAGCTAATACGAATTTCTTACAACTTCAAAATGAACTTGCCGATACTGAAAACAAGGTTCAAGCTTCTCGAAGATTTTACAACGGCAATGTTCGTGAATTAAATACTGCAATTGATATGTTCCCAGGTAATTTAATTGCTAAAATGTTTAAATTTACAAAAATGGAATTTTTTGAGATTGAAGAAGGAAGTGAAGAAAGAAATCCAGTACAAGTAAAATTTTAAAAATTATATTTAATATGAAAGAAATAAAAATAACTCTCTTGATAATATCTTTTGTCTTTGGGTTATTTTTTGTTTTTGCTCCTATTGTCAAAGCAGAAGTTGTTAAAGATTTTTCTTCTATTATTAATGTGTTACCAGATTCATCCATATTAGTAAATGAAAAGATTATTTATGATTTTGAAGATTCTATTCGTCATGGAATTTTTCGTACTATCCCACTCAAAAATTCAAAAGATGAAAAGATTGAGATAAAAGTTATATCAGTTATAAATGAAAAAAATGAGCCATATTTATTTTCAGCTGATACAACTAGTGGTATTCTAAATATTAAAATAGGAGACCCTGATAAAATTATTTCAGGAGTTAAAGAATATTTAATTTCCTATCAGGTATTTGGGGCAATATCTTATTATCAAGATTTTGATGAAATATATTGGAATGTTACAGGAAATAATTGGGAGGTGGTGATTCAAAAATCAGAAGTAAATGTTATTTTGCCTTATAATGTTTTTCCAATGCAAGAAGCTTGTTATTATGGGATAGAAGGAAGTAATCTTAATTGCATTAAAAATAAATCTAATAATTTTACTCCTGGAGTTGTACTCAACAAAGGTGAGGGCCTTACTGTTGCTGTAGGATTTCCCAAGGGGGTTGTTTCTGTTTATGAGCGCAAAGTAGATTCTGAATTTGTAAAATTTATAAAAATATATGGTCCTATCATTATTCCAGTTATTGTATTTATTTATATGTTTTTAAGATGGGTTAAAAAAGGCAAAGACCCAAAAGGAACTGGTATCATTATTCCTCAATATGATATACCAAACAATTTGACTCCTCTTGAAGTTGGAGGAATTATAAATGAAAAAATAAAAAATGAAAATATTTCTGCTGAAATAATATATTTAGCCACATTGGGTTATTTAAAAATTAGAAAAATAGACCCAGATTGTGATAATTTCTTATGTCTGATTAAAGATGATGATTATGAGTTTACTCTTTTGAAAGACGCAAATCTTTTAGAGAATTCTTTTGATAAGAAAATTTTAAATAAAATTTTTGGTAGAAACGGTAATATTGGGGGAGTTGTATTACTTTCAAGTTTGAATAATAGTTTTTATAAAGTAATTCCCAATATTAAGGATCAGGTTGTGGATGATTTATTATCAAAAAAATATTATACAAATTTACCCCAAAAAAGATTAAATCTAGGTTTTATTTGTTTTGTACTTTTTGCTTTTTGGTTTTTGTTTATGTTTATAAATGTTGTTGGACTTGGTGAAGGTAAAAGTTTTTTTACCTCATATAAATTTATACTATATTTTTCTTTATTTTTATCAATAATTATTTTTTTAGTTTTTAATAATTTAATGATAGCAAAATCAAAAAAAGGTGTATTAATGAGAGAATATCTTTTGGGGTTAAAAGACTATTTACAAATTGTTGAAAAAGATAGGATAAATTTTAATAATGCCCCAGAAAAAACCCCAGAAATTTTTGAAAAATTACTCCCTTATGCTATGGTCTTTGGGGTCGAAGAACTTTGGGCAAAAGAATTTAAAAATATTTACATTAAGTCTCCAGAATGGTATGAAGGAACTAATACTTTTAATGTTGTTAACTTAGGGGAAGAGATGGCGGTCTTTAGAGATATTTCTTCATCGTCCATTTCTTCTGTTCCAGGTGGATCATCTGGCGCGGGGTCCTCAGGAGGTGGATCATCTGGTGGTGGCGGAGGAGGAGGTGGAGGTGGTGGTTGGTAAATATATTTTTTTAATTTATAATAAAAAAATGGCAACACTTTATACACACCAGGGACAAAATATTAGAAAGACGTGGATGCTGATGAGCGTCTTTTTGATCATAGTTATAGGGCTTGGTTTTGTTTTTGCTCGAGTATATGACAATCCGAATATTTTATATTTTTTTGTAATTTTTTCTGTTGGAATGAATATTGTGGGTTATTGGTATTCAGATAAAATTGCACTTACTATGGCTGGAGCTCATCCTGCAACAAGAGAACAATATTTTGATTTTTATACAATAGTAGAAAATTTGGCTATAACTGCGGGGCTTCCAATGCCTAGAATTTTCGTGATTGAGGATTCTTCTCCCAATGCTTTTGCGACTGGTCGTGATAAGAACCATGCAGTGGTTGCAGTAACAACAGGACTACTATCTATAATGAATAAAACAGAGCTAGAAGGGGTCGTGGCGCATGAAATGAGTCATATTGGTAATCGTGATATGCTGGTCTCTACTGTAGCTGTTGTCCTTGTTGGCTTTGTTTCTATCATATCTGATATGATGATGCGTTCTATGATATTTGGGGGTAATAGAGATGATGATAGTAAAGCTTCGGGTATATTTATGATTGTTGGAATTGTTTTGGCTATTCTTGCTCCAATTTTTGCTACTTTAATTCAACTTGCAATTTCACGGAAACGTGAATATTTAGCTGATGCTTCTGGTTCTTTACTCACTCGCTATCCAGAAGGTTTGGCTTCAGCTTTAGAGAAAATCAGTCAATATGGAGGGCCGATGAAAAGACAATCTTCGGCTATTGCTCATTTGTATATTGCCAATCCTTTGGGTTCAAATAAAAAGATTAGTAATTTATTTTCTACTCATCCTAGAGTTGAAGAGAGAATAAAAAGACTTAGAGAAAGTTTATAACATTACACTATATTTTGTACTAATAACTAGTTGGAAAATAAATAAATTTTTAGTATGATATTCTCCAGATGTTCTTTTTAGAAAGCATGGATTTTTATTATTAATTTCCATGCATTATGGTTAATAAATTTCTTTGGAAATTTATTGCTCGGCCTCACTTTTAGTGGGGCTAGGGAGGGTTCGCATAGTGGTCTAGTGCGCAGTCCTGGAAAGACTGTATGGTTGAAAGATCATCGAGGGTTCGAATCCCTCACCCTCCGCCAGCATAAAAATGAGCTCAACTTTGGTTGAGCCATTTTTATTTGGCGGAGGGTAGAAAGCTACTTGAGTAGCTTTCGTGGGGGGTTCGAAAACCTTTTCCATATGAGTGTACTCGCGAATGGAAAAGGTATACTGATCCTGTAAGGATCGAAAAGCGTACTCGCGGTCCCTCACCCTCCGCAAATAAAAAGAACGGAATGAATTGTATTCATCCCGCTCTTTAAATTCTTTCAAAAAAGTACTTTTTATGCAGGAATCAAAATGTTGTTGATTCCCAGCAAAAGATTCAAGTTGTCCATAACTTCTTTTGAACGTAATATACGTTGTTTTGTTATGGGCACAGCATGGTAAAATTGGATTGGAACTGTTACATTATCTCTTCCTTGAACATCTCCTATGATGAGATACGCATTTGCCCCTTTTGGAGCAATCTTGCGAACTTCATCAATATGATATTTCAGAAAGAACAGGCAATTATCGGTTTTGAACGTAGTAGGTCCACCAATCTTTTTTACTTTAGAAAGCGGAAACATTTGTTCTCCAGTGTCCATGTAACTTCCATCTTTTGGTTTTTGATACTCAACAAAAAGTTTTTTTGAATCATCACTTCCTACAAGAGAAAAAAATGTTTCATCAAATATTTCTTCATTTAAAACCATGCATTCTTTCCAGTCTTTTGCTGGGTTAAATTTCAAATTAACGATGTCTTCATTCTCATCGTTCAGCACGATGAATTGAGCATAATCCAGGCTTTCACTGCTGTGAAGTTCTGTTGATACGCTGAGGTCATGATTACCATAAAATGACGGCCTTTGAAAAAGTAAGGTGAAAGCAATTGGTACTTCGGGAAAAGTTACAGTTTCATGATATGGATTCCAAAGTCCACATCCATATCTGTCCTCGATACTTAATTCGAGTATCTTTTCAGCGGCCCCTTCTTCTTTGTTTTCATCTTCGGCAAATTTTTTGGAAATTTGGTGACATTTATCCAAAAATAATTTGTAATCTTCCGTGTTATTACTTAGGATAGCTTCGAGTAATTCATCTTGTGATGCATTATCTATATTAATATGACTACCTTCGAGATGTTTTTTTGTAAAGAGAATAGTGTCTATCAAAATCGATAACCTTAACTTCTCCATACTTACCATCAACCAGGGAGTCGAATTCTTCCTGAGTAATTTTTGGACATCCTTTAGTTCCATATTTTTCCCGGTCACTTCCTTCATCTTTTTCTCCACTTGCTTCCCATTTTTTCCATCTTTCTTCTGTGTTTAATGGACCAAAATGGTTAGCCACAACAATCAAACGCTTGTCTTTGTGAATTCCTATATACAAGGTCGTTGCCGGGATTGCCCAACAATTCCATGTTAAGGTTTCAAGATCTTGGTGTGTTCTTAACAAAGCAATATCAGGGGACGTAGCAATTCTTCCACCTGTCTGCTTGGCGATTTGTTTCGCAAATTCCATTGCCTTTATTAGGTTGTCATTCGTAATTAAGAAATTTTTCATACTTTTTATTTTTTTATTGAGCGATGTTATTTTACTAAAAACTACCATAATAATATGTTTATGTCAAATTTAAATTAAGTAAATTTAATTTATGTATATAGGGATATGTTTTAGATTTTTTTATCACAAACTTATCTTTATATAGCATTTTGTGCTATAATTAGAACACTGTGGATCTCATATTAAGTCGCCTTATGGGATCAATCATATTGTTTATTATTAAATTAACTATGTAGAGTTCGGTTTTTTACAAATAACAACCGCGACCTACTTCACATAGAATGGAAACAACAAATATATCTAAAAAAGGGAAGTATTTATTTATCGGTTTAGCACTTGTCATATTTTCTATAATTATGTCAGTTGCTGTATTTTTATCAGCTAAGGATTTTTCAAAACAAGGTTCTTATGTAGAAGTGAAAGGTTTGTCTGAAAAGATTGTTAAAGCAGATACAGCTATTTGGTCTTTAAGTTTTGAAGTTAAATCAAATAATATTGATATGTTATATGCTGATATTGAAAAGAATATAACAACAATAAAGGCATTTTTAGTAGAAAAAGGTTTTGAAGCCACAGAAATAAACGTAGCTCCAGTAAATATTTATCAAGATACTTATAAAGATGCAGCTTTTCGATATAATTCAACCAATCAAGTTTCTGTGTATACAAAGAAAGTTGATCTTGCTAAATCAAGTTCAAATGAAACTTTATTATTGGTTAAAAAAGGGGTAGTTTTAAATCAGAATTTTATTTCATTTGAATTTTCTGACCTAAATAGTATTAAACCAGAAATGCTTGCTGAGGCAATTAAAAATGCACGCGATACTGCTTCACAGTTTGCAAAGAACTCAGGTTCACAAGTTGGAAGTGTAACAAGAGGAAATCAAGGAGTCTTTGATATTACAGATAAAGATCCAGGATCACCTGAATACAAAAAGATTCGTTTAGTTTCGACATTACGATTTCTTTTGAAATAAATTTTAAAAATAAAACTCGTTGATTTTGATCAACGAGTTTTATTTTTATCTAAGTAGCACGAAATTATCATTATAAATCCCTTAAAAGCATCTTTTAATCCTATGTGTTTTCCTTCTTCTTTATTACGAGGGATATATGTAATTGGAACTTCTTTTATTTTTCCTTTATTTGTGAGTATTTTACAAGTTATTTCAGCTTCAAATTCAAAACCTGTACTTTTTAGATTTTTTAATAAATTAATATCGATTTTGTTTAAATTAAAGAGTTTGTATCCAGTATAAACGTCAGTTAAATTTTCATTATAAAGTATGTTTATCATATAAGTTAATATTTTGGCTCCAAGGACATAATAAAAACACCTTTTAGGCCACTTTTTATAACCTCTTTTCCCATAAACAGCAGAAATTTCATTTGTCATATTGTTTAAAAGTAGAGGAATATCATTAGGGTCATATTCTAAGTCAGCATCTTGAATTATCACCAAATCGGAATTTATTATTTTGAGGCCTGTTTTTATTGCGGTTCCTTTGCCTAAATTATTTTTATGATTAAGTAGTTTAAAATCATATTTTTTATTTAGTTCCAATAATATTTTTGGTGTATTATCACTTGATCCGTCATCTATTATAATCACTTCTTTTCCACAAGAAAAATCAACTGAAAAAACTTTTTCTAAAATCTTTTCAATTGATTTTTCTTCATTATGAACTGGAATTATGATGGATAGTTTCATTTTTTGTTTTCTATTAAATAATTTTCTATTAGGGCGTCAACTTCTTTTTCATTATTGGGATATAAATACATTAGCCATCGTTTGGCATGTATCTTATCTTTTTGACTTAAGTATAACAAAATAAGATTATCAATTGCACCACTATAAGGAAAATCTTGACGAAGGGCTTCATAGTAAAGTTCTTTTGCTTTTTCTATTTCTCCTTTTTTGAAATATACAAGTCCGAGGTTATTTAAACCCTTTGAATATATTGGTTTGATTCCTCTTGCGAATTCAAGTTCTTCTTCTGCTTTATCTAGATCACCCCTTAATAAGTACATTGCTCCCGAATTTGATCTAGATAAAATACTATTGGGGGCACATTTTCCAGCTGATAAAAATAATTTTTCTTCACTTTTCCAGACACTTTGTCTTTTAATAGAGATAAATCCATAAAAAGAAATTATTAGTATAATAATTAAAAGAAAAATTATTTTTATATTTTTATTTTCAATTTTATTAAATAAATTTGAAGAAATATATACCAAAAAGATAGTTAACCCTAAAGAAGG
>CAILJY010000067.1 GCA_903834665.1 uncultured bacterium
TAATAATAATATTAAACATTATATGGAAGGACCAAATTCAAATAATATAGAAGAAACAAAAATGACACCCCAGAAGATGATGGAAGAAATTCAAAAAGCATATCCCAGTTCTCATTTATTTTTACAAGAAATAATAGAAGCAGGAGATAATAATTGGGGAACAAGTTCTAGTCCAGATGAGGTTAAAAGTATTATTGTAAAATTAGCTCAATATCATCGGGCAATAATTCATCGTGAATATACATTTGACATAAAAGAACCAGAAGAAAAAGAAAAAAAGATGTATGAAAGGGGATTGTGGTTGGGGAGTATGGCAGCAGCTGTCTATTATGGTGAATTGACAATGATTGATAAGGATGGAAAATTACTTCAAAAACCAGAGCCAGTTAAATAAAGTTAGTTAATTATCATCAATTGCTTTATCTCTCTTAAGGAAATACTCGGGTTAGGAAACACCTCCTCCCATCTAATAGTTCGTAGCGTATCCCTCCAAGCGAGCAAAGTAGAAAATACCCTTATTATGTAAGGCTTATTGCTATTGACAAATACACTTAAATATGATACTATATACGAGTATTTAGCTCTTTGATATATTCTAATTTTTAAATTGTAATTTTGTTTAATTCTCTTAGTTTCTTTATGGAGATTGAGAGAATTAAATGAAATAATATATAAACAATTCATTAACTAGAAGTCATGGAAAATTTAAAAAACATTAAAGGATTTGTAGCTTTAAATAATTTTACTCTATTTAAAACAATTGAATTAGTGCATGGTAATGGTATTAAATTAAGTCTCAAAGAATTACCAGTTCTAATAAGTGTCGGAGCAAAATTAGATGAAGTATTTTCACTAAGGTCAGAAAACAGTTTTGGATTTCAACCTCATGGAATGGCTTGTGTTGGTGAGATAATAACTATCTCAAAAGAAGAATTAAATCACTTGAGTGAAACCAAGATGATTGAATTATTTGAGTAAAACCATCAATTATATAAAATAGACTGATTGTATTATCGGTTTATTTTTTTTATTATCTCCAGTCGAACATCATCCCATGTTGTGAGCAAATTTTCAACCATATTTTATAATGGTTATTTTTCGGAGGTTAGTAGAAGTTCGAACCCCGTATAAAAGATTACTTTCACGAGGCATGCCTATTGACTTTACAGATTGGAAAATGTAATGTAAAAAAAAGTTCAATTATTAATTTATGTAAAATGAAGACATTTAGATTCACTTTCGTTTTGGGGATAATAATAAAAGTATTTTTATTTATTTCCTTCTTTTATTTAATTGCTGATTTTTTTATTTTAAAGACAAATGATCTTTCTTTAATTTCCCTAAGAAAAGAGTTCATTGTCTTAACAATATTCTTTTCAGCAATATGTTTCTTCTTTCTCCCACTTTTTAATGTAGGAGAGTACCTTCAAACACAAAATATTAAATCCATAAATCAATACAAAAGAGAGTATAAACTTGATTTTGTTTTCTCGTTTATGGGATTTATAGGTCTTGCATGTTGGAGTATATCAAAACATATGTTTGATGTATGGTGGATTATAGGAACTATTTTTATAGTTCTATGTGTTCTCTGTATTTTAAACATTTCAATGTTTATTATTTCAAAAAGTAAAAAACACTACCGCTAGTCGGACAACAGAAAAACCTGCTGTCGATTAGCGGTTTTTCATTTATCTAAAATACTCATTCGAATATCCTCCCAAGTTCGGAGTCAGATATCTTTATATATCTTTTGATATATTATGACTTCCTATAAGGGAAGTATTTTTTGCTTGACTTTACAAGTTTAAAAATGTAATGTGAAAGAAAAAATTGTTTTTAATTTAAACTTGTAAAAGATGAACAAAATAGAGATTTCGGTCACAGTATCTAGAACTGATATTAAAGACCAGTTTAAGGGCTCGATTACCCTCAAGAACGGACTCAATGAGGTAAAATTTAACTATCTCTGCACTGACCCTGACGAAGATGTCAATGTTGAATTTTCTGAATTTTCGAATGGAATCGAGGGATTTAAATTAAATGGTTTTCCTTCGAAAGAATTGTTCGAAACATTGAAAGAGAATCAAAAATTGATATTTGCGATGTCTGTTAACTCTTTGTCGGAGGCAATTTCAAATACTCAAGATTTGTCATTATCTCACGAAGATATTCAAATATTAAGAATGTTTGGAAGCGATGCCTCAGGAGAAATAAATCGTACTATTGAAGTGGGAGACAAAGAGTACTCATCCTTGTTTGGTGGTAGATAGATCCTTTATTGATTCGAAAGGCCCGTTGTTAAAGCGGGCTTTTTTTATTTCTCTGTGAACACGTGAACATTGTGAACTATATATAGTGGTTAAGGTAGTGGGGTAGATTTACTTATTCATTAAATAGGTTCGAACATCCTCCCATGTTACAACTTCGCTAAAACTACGTTGATATACAATTGGAGCAGATGATTTTAATCATTATTAATATGATTATTTTTTGTACCCTAGATAGGTTACGAACTTATGATATAATATATACATATATATGAACGCAAAAACTTATTTTATCATAGGAGTAAATGGTGTTGGAAAAACGACAATCCTTACTTTTTTAAAAAAAATACTTTCAAGAGATAATTATAATATTTATGATTTTGATGAAAGAGGTGTTCCAGATAATGCTGATAAAACATGGAGAAAATCTGAAACCAAATATTGGCTTAAATTAGGAGAAGAAAAAGCGAAATTAGATAGTAGCACTATTATCTGTGGTTTTTCTAAGCCAGAAGAAATTGAAGAAATATCCAATGAATTAATAGAGAGACCTGTTGTTATTCTTCTTGATGCTGATGCGGATACAATTTCTGAAAGAATAAAAAATCGCTATCTCGACAAAGAATCAATAAGTGAGCTTTTTAGAACGACAGGGAAATCAGTTGATAAATTCATTATGGATAATATTTATTATTCAAATATTTTAAGAGAAAGTTGTATTAAATATAGTTACATAATTATAAATACAAATGGGGATACCCCAGAAAATATAACTAATAAAAA
>CAILJY010000068.1 GCA_903834665.1 uncultured bacterium
AGAAAACACGGCAAGTGGAACTGTGGGAAGAGCATTAACAGTTGCTGCTGGTAGTACTGTCACAGGAGGAACAAATATAGTAGGAGGTAACTTAATATTGCAATCAGGTCTTGGTACTGGTACGGGGGATAGTAGTATTTCATTCCAAACAGGTACAACATTAACTACAGGGACAACTTTACAAACAATGTCTACAAAAATGACGATATTAGGAAAAGGATACGTTGGAATCGGAACTACCGCACCAACTTCATTCCTTGAAATTGGTTCAGTTGATTTAGGGAGTAGTGCGGCTGGTCCAATAATAACTCTTGGAAGAAATACTAATACAGGATTAAATGCTGCAGCGGCTGGGTCTATAAACTTTATGAAAAAAGATGGTACAGCAGGATATGTCTGGCAAGATGGAGCGGGGAATATGAGAATATATACATCAGCTCCAACCGGAGCAACTGATACTTCCGGAACAGTAATCGGAGCTCAAACTTCAACACGAGACACAAAACAAGATATCGATGATTATGCTTCTTATGATGAAGCTCTTGAAATGATAGTTAATGCTCCTCTTCACACTTTCCGTTATAAAAATGAAGTAAGTGGATATGGGGAAGATTCACCACTTGCCAAAACTCGTATCGGGTTTATCGCTGATGAAGTAGATGCAATGTTCATGGTGGGCAATAGTATTGACCAAGTATCAGTCAACGGTTTACTTATGGCTTCAATTAAAGCAATGGATCTAAAAGTTAAAGATATAACTTCACTTGATACAAGTATCGCAACATCTCTTGGTTCACTCGTGAAGAATTTCTTAGGTGACATAAATAATGGAGTAGTCTACTTATACGCAAGTGTAATTCAAAGTGATAAGATTGAGACCGAGATGCTTTGTGTCGGAAGTGTTTGTGTGACCGAAGAACAATTCATGGAAATTGTGACGAAGAATGTAACCACAGGTTCTACTTCATCAGGAACAAGTCAAACAGGATCAACCGGAGGGGAAGTAGTTCCTACCACAGTAGAAGAGGGAGGAACAACTCCCGTCGAGACAGTGGTGGATACAACTTCAGGAGAGATTATTCCAGGAGAAGTTCCTCCAGCAGATACAACTGTAATTGATACTACAACAACTACAACAACCGAAACAATTCCAGATACAACTACTGTATCTGCCCCCATTGAAGTTATTGAGGTAACAGCAGATGCTCCAACAGGAGAAACAGCTCCTGCTATCTAATTGTGGTATAATATATTGATTATATATGTGGAATAATAAAAAATTTCAAATAGGACTTAATATAATATTAACTATTATTATAATTTGTTTGGGTTTTTTTATTATAAAAATATCTACAAAAGAGAATAAAAAAAATATAATAACGCACGATAATGTTGGCTCTTTTATTTTTACAAATCCTATCTTGGATTGCGAGATTAATACTCAAGAAGAAGGATTGTCTATTTTTTCAGAAAATGTAAATAAAAAAGTAGAAAAAATAAAAAAAGATTATTTATTATCACACATTTCTTTGTATTTTCGTGATTTAAATAATGGACCTTGGATTGGAATAAATGAAAAAGAATCTTTTTCTCCTGCTAGTTTGCTCAAGGTTCCAATTATGATGGAATTTCTTCACGAAGCGGAAGAAGATAGATCTATTTTTGACAAAAAAATAAAAATTTTATCATCGGATATTCAGTCTATCAATCAAAATGTTCAACCCTCAGTAAATTTAGTAGAAGGGGAGGAGTATTCTCTAAATGAGATTGTCCAATTGATGATTAAAAAATCAGATAATACAGCGGTACTCGCTTTACTTAGAAATATAAAAAAAGATAATTTAGGTAATATTTTTAGAACAGTAGGGGTTCCATATGAAGATACTAATAAAGAAGTAGAAGTTCGAGTGAAAGATTATGCTGGTTTTTTTAGAATCTTATTTAATGCTTCTTATTTAAATAGAGAAATGTCGGAAAAAGCTTTAGGAATTTTAACTCAAACGGAATATTATGATGGTCTTGTCGCGGGAGTTCCTAAAGAAATCAGTGTTGCTCATAAATTTGGAGAACGTAAAATAGATGGAATTTCAAATAATTCACAATTACATGATTGCGGTATTATTTATTATCCAGGGAAGCCATATATCCTTTGTATCATGACTCGTGGTAATAATTTTGTGAATCAATCAAAAGCCATAAAAGATCTTTCATCTTTTGTTTATTCTGAAGTAAATAAAAACTCAAAATAATTTATACAATATATTTTTGTTTTTTATAATTAAAAATTTTAACA
>CAILJY010000069.1 GCA_903834665.1 uncultured bacterium
TCTTCTTGGTTGTTACATTTATAATATTTTTTATTGCTAGTCTTTATAGAATTATTATATATAAAATTAAATCGACCGAGATAGATTATTTTTTACTTATTAGTAGCGCTTTCGGATTTTTTGTAATTTTTTATTATATTATGGAACCACGGCATGAATCAATGTTGGGTTTTTATACTTTAATAATTTCAGTTATTTATATAATAGTTGCTTACATTGTAAATAGACAAAATTATGAAGATGAATCTTTAAATATATTTATCCCCGGGATGGCGGTTACATTCCTTTCTATGGCTATCCCAATTCAATTTTCTGGAGCTTATATCGCTATCTTTTGGTTTATTGAAGCGTGTGTTTTATTTTTGATGTCAACTTCTATGAACAACAGAGGTTTTCAAATTATGGGGGTTGGAGTATATTTTCTTGGAATCATAAATTTTTTGGGGTGGAATGCCGGAAGTCCTACATCTTTAAATTTTGTTCCCATAATGAATAAAGCTTTTGGGATCTTAGTAATTGCGATTATTTCAGCTTACATTATTTCATATGTTTATAAAAAATATAGTGGTAATATTTCAATTATAGTCCAAAAACAAGGCATTGCTACTTTTATGATTATTGCAAATATAATTACATTATATGCATTAAGTACTCAGATCATATTTTATTATAAAGTCCAAAATAAAATTTTAGGAAACAATTATAACCAGCAAACCCAAAAAATTATTCGTGATGTAAAAAATTCAAACAATTATTTATTAATGGAAAAGAATAGGCTTGAATTAAATCAAGCTCAAACAGCAAATAAAAATAAATCAAATACTTCTTTATCAATTTTTTGGGCTGTTTATGCCATAATTTTGACAATGATTGGATTTATAAAAAGAAGTTTAAATCTAAGATCTTTTGGATTAATATTATTTATTGTTACTGCCATAAAAGTATGTTTTGATGTTTGGAAATTAGGGTCAATATATAGAATTATTTCATTTGTTGGGCTTGGAGTTATTGCTCTTATCGCCTCATTTGTTTATTCAAAATATAAAGATTATCTTAAGAATGATAATAATTAATTTTTTTAACTAATATTGTGAATTACTCTCGAAAAAAAAATATTAAGAAAGCCATGTTAGTTGTAGGGTGTTTTTTGATCTTAATTATATTTTGGCAAGGATTTAAAAAGGTTCCCACCGAAGGTGATTGGCAAGAGCAACTTATTGTTTTACCAACAGCAGTGTTTAATGGTGATCAGGTAACAATAAAAAATGTTAGAAATTTTCGATATGATCCAACTGAAAAAGATATGCATCCAGATTATTATGATAAGACTTATGATTTAAATGATATAAAAAAAGTTTGGTTTATTTCAGAGCCCTTCAATGAAAATACTTTGGCCGCGCATACTTTTGTATCTTTTGAATTTGGGAATAAGGATTTTCTTGGAATTAGTATTGAGGCTCGTAAAACAAAAAATCAGAAATATAGTATTTGGAAAGGAATGGCTCATACATATCCTCTTGTTTATATTGCCTCTGATGAGAGAGATTTAATATTGCTTAGAGCAAATGTTCGCAAAGATAAGGTTTATGCTTATCCGATAAAATTAGAAAAAAGTGAAAATGCCAGATTATTATTTGTTGATATGTTGAATAAAATGAATAATTTAACAATTAAACCAGAGTGGTATAATACTTTATTTTCAAATTGTACTTCTAGTATTGTAAAACATATAAATAGATTAAGCCCTGGACGCATATCCCAGTTTTCTTGGCAATTATGGCTTACTGCCTCTGCTGATGAGCTTGCTTTAAAACATGGGCTCTTAGATACTGATCTTTCAATAGAGGAAGCTCGAGATAAATTTTTTGTAACTGATATTTCACAAAAAATTGGTGATGTCCCTAACTATTCAATGGTAATACGTAAATTAGAGTAATAATTTAAAGAAAGAGATTATAACGAAAGAAAGATTTGATTATCAAAATATCCTAAAATCTGTTATATTCTATATATGTCACTATCAATAGGAATGGCATGAACACAAAGCAACATTTCATTCCTTTCTCCTTTATTATAGAATTACCACCTCCACTCAAGAGAGGGGTGGATTATGGGTTTAGGTCATCCCAAATGATGGATCAATAAATTTAAAGTTAGGGGTTTATTTATATTTATGGGTCAAAGAAATGACTATTGTATTATTATGAATGATACATATATCTTCAACTTATTATGCTATAATTCTTCTATATGAAGCCTGATTTGTTTGTAATGAATAAGGATAGTACTTCAGAGGAACAGCATTCTCCTGAAATAATAAGAGCTTTTGATGATATTTCTACTATCGCGCAGATTGTTGGTGGAGATTTTGGTATGAAAGTCAAAATTGGTAAATCTGGAAGAGGAAGCTTCTTTAACCCAGAAGAAATATCAATTACTATAGATCCTGAGCATTTATCTGAAAAATTAAATGAAACAAAGTTTATTGTTGCTCATGAGGGAGGACATCGTGCCATAACAAGATCACCACTTCAGTTAGGACTATCAAGAGAAACAATGAATGAGCTTTATTCAAAGCCAGGATTTGGTTTTATTCAAAATGCCATTGAAGACCCTGCTGATAATGATTGGTTTTCCAGAAAGTTTGTGGGGCTTAATTCTTATGTAAAAGAAAATTATGATAATCAATTTAACTCTGAAGACGTTACTCTTTCTACTCCTGAAGTTATGGACTATGCCCAAAAATTAGGTTTTATGCCAAAATTTGCAAAATTCGGGAGTGAAATAATTAGGCATTGGCACCAAAATAGATATTCTAAAAACTTAGATGGTGAAATTTTAGATGCTTTACAAAAAACTGAAAACTTTGTTAAAACCAGTATTGCCACAATTCCTAGTTCAAATTTAGTTGAGGATGAGGTTATTGAAAAAGCTCAAAAACGCTTTCAGATTAATACTGAAGAAGTTTGGCCATTTGTTGAAAATCTTATGGAAGAAGATTTAAAAGATGCTCAAAGGAATGAAGCATTAGAAGATATTAAAAATAAGATACAACAACAATCACAGAATAATTCACAGGAATCAAAAGACAATAACAAACAGAATAATGATTCATCTCAGGATCAATATTCTCCTATAGAAAACAATGGATCAGAATCGAAACAAGATTCTCTTGACCATCAACTTAAGGAAGCAGGATTTTCTGATAATGATATTCAAGATTTAAAAGAACAAGTTGAATCACAGAATAATACAAAAGATAAATCTTCATCTAAAGATAGTAAAAGTTCAATTAAGAATTCGGGACAAGATGATAAAAAGGAAGATGAAACAGAATTAAAAGAAAATGAAGAAATGTTAAAAGAATTTGCTGAAAAACTTGATAAATATATTAAATATCTTCCAAAAGATAAACAAAATAAAATGAAAGAAAAAGCACAAGAAAAGCTTGAGCAACTTGAAGATGCTCTTAACAAAACCATGGAATCTAAACTTTCTCCTGAAAAAGTTCAAAACCATAAAGAAGTTAGAGACAAGGAAGTAAATCAAAAACAAATAAAAAATCAAAAAGAACAAGAGAAAAAAATAAAACAAGAACAAGAAGATAAACTCGAGGAAGTTAGAAATTCAATGATGACCCCTTATGAGAAATATCGTTCTAAAGTGTCAGGGCAAATAGACAATCTTTATTCTAGATTAAAAAAAGTTTTAAAACCTGAAGATTTTGGGAAGGAAGAATCTGGTTTTTCAAGTGGGCAAAATTTAGATATGGTTCGAGTTATGCAGTCGGATTATGATTTTAATCAGAAGACAAAATTATGGACTAGAGAGGACCAACCAGAATTTCGTGATTATCGCTTTATGAATCTTATAGATATGTCTGGTTCAATGCAAGGAGAACCTATAGAGGAAGTTTTTAAGGGGTTCGTTGTTGTAGGAGAAGCATTAGATCGATTAGAGGATTTTAATTCAGAAAAGATTAAAGTCCATCAAGCGATAAAAGGTTTCCATGACAGTGTTATTGATTATAAAAATTTTGATAAAAGGTTTTCAGAACAGTTAGAAGAAAAACTTGCCTCAATTGTTAAAAATACAAGAGGAGGTACTGATACATATAAAGGTACAATTGAAGCACTAAAAGATGTTAATAAAAATTTAGGCAAAACAGGTAATTTTATACTTACTTTTACTGATGGTAGTCCTAACTATGATGTGATTGAAAAACTTAAAAACCTTTTAAAAGATAATCGTGAAGAAAGAAAAAAAAAGAAGATTAGGGTAGGATTAGTTTGGCTTGAAAACACAACAGATACAAAATTAAAAGAAATGATTAATGAGTATGGGTATGACTTTGGTTTAGTCCTAGAAGCAGAAGAAAAGAAAGGAAATAAAAATTTTGCCGAAAAATTAGGAGATGTAATTGAGGATATTATTGAGAATCCACAAAAATATTAATATGTGTTATACTACAAGAATATTTATATGAGTGAAATCCAAGTAAAAATAAAGACATTTTTAGAAATACTGGATAATCCTGTATCTATTTCCGAATATCAAATTTCAAACAGGAAGAAAGACCTTGGCCTTATTATAAGCAACCTTACCCCTGAAGAATTTACAAAAGAGATACCGACTGGGATACAATGGATTATTTCGTCATCAAGTAATGAAGATTTTGAAAGTATCCTTGATAAAGCAATAAAAGAGACTAAAAATGTTCTTCTTGTTATTAATTCAGATATTTCTAATGAGTTACTTTCACAGATAAAAGAATTTTCGACTAGAGGTATTATAACAAAAAGTAGTAAAACATCCGTTTTAAAACCCGATAATATTAAAATAATTTGTATTACTACTAGTGATATGCTTGACCAAATAAGTTACCCCTATTTCGAAACATTGTTTGGCCCTGTAATTTCTTTGTAATAATTTATGGAAAAAATAACTTTTAAATCACCAGAACAAATAAGAGAAGAAAATAAAAAAGAACGTCTTTTAAATGAAGGTGGTATTTATTATGAAAAAATTAAAGGAGATGAGAATAATCAAGAGAAAGCAATTGTTAATATTCTTGGAGTTGAAATAGAAACTTATGCTACAGAAGAAGATATCAAACAATTAAAAGAAGAAATAATTTTATCGAATCTTGACCAAACATTACTAAGAAAAACAGCTGAATGTTATAAATTAAAACAGCCGATTCTTTTCGAAGGAGATCCAGGCGCTGGTAAAACCTTCGTTTTTGAAAAATTCGTTGAAATGATTTACGGGAAAGGTTGTCCTATTGATACATTGGTTGGAACTCCAAGGACATCAGAATTAGATATACTAGGACATTGGGCTCCTAGAGGAGAAAAAAAGGTTGATTCAGAAAAATATAATAATGAGATTATTGTTTATCAGAATTCACTAGAATTTAAAACATTATCTGAAGAATTTAACCAAAGGCTTTCATTTTTAAATAATAAACTAAAAAATAATGAAATAAATCAAGGAGACTTTGAAGATGAGTTTTCTGAAATTTCTTCTGACTTTACAAAAAAACAAAAAGATTCCATTACTAATCATTTTTCTAAAAGTTTATTGTCCGTAGATGACTCTGATTGGGAATTTAAACAAGGAGCATTACTCCGTGCTTATTCAGGGACAGAAGGTAAGGGGTATCCTCTTATAATAGATGAATTTAATTTAATTCCTTCAAATTATCAACAAATATTTTTACAAATAAGTGGTCAGTCTGGTGGTCTTTCAGATAAAGTTAGTTTTTGGGGTAATGGAGGTATTACTTCTTATTATAGAGGGAAAGAAACTGCTTTGTTTTTTGCTTCAAATTTCCCAGAAAAAACTGAAGGTAGAAGTGAAGTTGTGGCACCAATGAGCGATCGTTTAGTATGGACAATACTTTCAGATAAGGAATATAAAGATAAAAAAAGAGCAATTATAGAAACTGCAGGAGGTAGGCTTCAAAATAGAAAAAGTGAAATATTTAAAATTGACCCCAACCGAGTATCTGTTCCTGTGGAAAATGGTTTGCAGTGGGATAGGGTATTAGATGAAAAACTTGGAGAACAAATTGCAGATGTTGTTTTTCTTTTAGCAAATCAGTTTGAAAATAATTATCAAGAAGTTGGAGATAAGCTTACTTATAACGGAGAAACAAGAAAGAGAACTCAGAAACTTGAATTTTCCAGTAGAAATGCTATGCGTTTATTTAGTTACATAGATAAATTTCAAGTTAGGGGGGAAACAGGAAATGTTGATTTTACCGATACTCTTAAAAGAGGTTATGAAATGTATTACGTTGGTCGTTTGGCAGATGTTAATATGCAAAAAAAAGCATGGAAAATATTTGATGAACTTTTAATTGGAGATACAGGTAAAATTAAATTTGAGAAACATTTTACATTAAAACAACAAGTTGAACAAGCTGAAGCAGGAAAAGAACTGTCAGAAGTAAGTACAAGAAAGGAAGTTATGGACTATTTTGTTGAAATGGCTGGGAAGAAAGTCAAAAATGAAGATAGAACTATTAAAGTAGAAAATGAGATAATATATAAAATACAAGAAAATGGAAATATTGCAAAAATTTATTCAAAATTTGAAAAAGGTATTTTTGATGAAAAAACAGAAGATCCTTTAAGAAAATCTATATATCAATCTATAAAAAAGGCTTTTACTACAAATGAGGATTTGGTTATTTCTGATGATTTTTCTTTAATACAAAAATATTCAAATGCAGGAATAAAAAAGGAAAATATGCGCTTAATTAGATTAAATGGTTCAATCGGTAATAAAACGAGCGAGTCAGCTAGAATTTTAAGCGCTGAAGATGAAGCAGCACTTATACTTCTATTTAAAAAAGATAGAGAAAATAGAACTGCATTTGAAAGAAAAATCGATGCTATTGTTGAACCAGAAATGCCTGGTGAGACAGGTGTAATTAGAAGTCTAGATTTGGTTTTAGAAAAATATATTAATAAAGAGATAAGAGAAAAGACAGTAGATTCTGAAAGTAAATATCCTTTTGATTGTGTTGTTTATTCTGCTCCTGATAGTTCTGTTGAAACATACACAGAGGGTCTTCTTAGAGAACTTAGTGAAGATAAAAGTTTTATTGGTAAAAAATTTATAATTTTCTCAATGGAAGATGAAAGAGGGTGGACTGGAAATCGTTCTATGTCTGATGTATCAGAAGAGACAATGGCTTACGATAAAATTATTAAACTACTTGAAAGTGGTTTTTCTGATCCCGTAATTCTTACTGGATTTATGAGTCCTGAAATAATTTTAAGAGCAGCGGAAAGACCAGAAGATGAATATTCAGTTGGAGAGAAACGTCCAAGACAAAATACAAGACCAAAAATTGAGCCATTGCTAAATAAAATACTTTCTTATAAAAATGTTAAATTCTTACAGCTTCCTTTTAATTCAACAGAATTAAAAGAATCAATTCTTAAAAAAGATGATGTAACTAAAAGTAAAACAAAAAAGAAAAAAACCGAAATACCTAAATAAATTGACAAACAACAATAATTATGCTACTATATAAAATATAATAGTTCTTTAATATATGAGGGCTAAGTAATTCAGTGAGTTACTCTATTCTTTATTTTTAGAGCATAGAGTAATTTACTGAATTTTTTAAACCTTTAATACTTTTTGTTATGCAAAACTTTGAAATTATGAGAGATCCTTCAGAATTAGAAGGCTTTTGTCCAGTGGATGCTTTCAATAAAATGTATCCTGAGCAATCGTCTATTAAGGGGTATGCACTCGCTTCTCTTTCTGATGATCAAAACCCTGAAAAAGTTGCGGTTGTTCTAATGCGTACTTTTATTGAAAATGGCAATTGTGCCAAAGAAGATCAAAAGTACGTAGTTGGAATACGCTTCCATTTTTTCGGAGATATGGCAACAATAGATGTGATTAGTCTTGATAAGGGGTATCACAAAGAAATTTGCTATGATCACCTTAGACGTATGGGATGGCCTTCATGGAGCGAGGAAATGAATCGACCTGTAAATCATTTTGATGAAACGACTCGTGCTCCTTTCCTTTTTATTGGAGGGCATCTACAGGTAAAAGAAAAGGAGGTTAATTTCTTTGGTTCTAGTGGGGACTATGGAGATAAAGTTCTTTTCTCTGATGGTAATTCTATTGCCGCTTATGCTTCTTCGGTATCTGGGATTGAATTAGGAATAGGGAAAAAAGAAATTGGGGGATCTTTTGTAAAAGAAATTCTTCAGATTATGTACAAACATAAACTGAAATCAAACTTTTACGAAGAATTAGTACAAGATCTTTTTCAACGAAGTTCTGATGAGAATCTCACTCTTACTTCTCAACATGTTGGATCACTCATTACTATGAAAGTGTCAGATAGAATGATTTCAGAGGGTAAAGATATGCTCACCCTTACTGTTGATGAAGTATGTGGCGGCAGTCTTGGAAGAGCTATTATGCTTTTTGGTGTTGCGAGAAAAATGAGAGCTTCTCGTGAAAATGATTAATTTTTTATTTTAAACGCTTTAAAGAAAGGAGGTGGATGCCCTATAAGATAAAACTTATAGGGTGTTTTTTATTATTGTAAAATTATGATTTTGAAAATATCTTTATTTTTGTTATATTACTAAAATGCTTTCTTTAGGAATTGTCGGTTTGCCAAATGTCGGAAAATCAACGCTTTTTAATGCTCTTACAAAAAAGGGTGTTCCAGCGGAGAATTATCCATTCTGCACAATAGATCCATCAATTGGGATTGTGCCTGTTCCAGATGAACGTTTATGGAAACTTTCAGAATTTTCAAAATCAGCTAAAACGATACCAGCGGTTATTGAATTTGTGGATATTGCTGGGCTTGTCAAAGGTGCATCCAAAGGAGAAGGTTTAGGGAACAAATTCTTGGCTAATATTCGTGAAGTTGATGCTATTTTGGAAATAGTTAGAATTTTTCCATTGAAGAATGAAAAGGGGAATGAAATAATTCACGTTTATGGAGATATTGATCCACTTAGAGATATTGAAGTTATTAATCTTGAGCTCATTCTTGCAGACCTAGAAACTGTTGCAAAGCGTCGAGCTAACATAAATAAAGATATTAAAAAGAATGATAAAGAAGCGTTAATAGAAGATGCTGCTTTGGTAAAATTAGAAATTGCTTTTGAAAAAGCTCAACTTGCAAATACGGTAGAACTTAACGAAAAGGAAATTGAAAAAGTAAAAATGTTGAATCTGCTTACACTTAAACCTTTTATTTATGGTTTAAATAAACAGGGTGGAACACAAAATTTAGACGAAATGAACCCTGAAGTTTTTAAGGAATTAACAGACTACATTGAAAGTATGGGTTCACTTTTTGTTGTGATTGATGCTAAAATAGAAGAAGAACTTAAAGATTTTGAAGGAGAAGAAAAAGATATTTTTCGTAAAGAATTGGGGGGAGAAGATGATGGGATAAATAGTTTAATTACTGAAGGATATAAGCTTTTAGGTCTTGATACTTATTTTACTACAGGGCTTGATGAAACTCGTGCATGGACTATTAAAAAAGGAAGTACTGCTCCTATTGCGGGCATGGCGATACATACTGATTTTAAAGATAAATTTATTAGAGCAGAAGTAGTTTATTGGAGTGATTTACTTGAGGCTGGAAGTTATGGAGAAGCACGTTCAAAAGGAAAAGTTAGAACCGAAGGTAAAGATTATATTGTAAAAAATGGAGATGTCATAGAGTTTAAAATTTAGTTATTTTTTGTTTTAATTATGAAAAACAATTGGCTAAAAGCTGAAGAGATTTTAAAAAAAGATGGGGTAGTTGTTTTACCTACAGATACTTTATATGGCCTAGTAACTAGAGCTTTATCTAAAAAGGCAGTAGAGAAATTATATAAAGTTAAAAATAGAATTGAAGACAAGCCTTTTATTTTACTGATTACATCATATAAAGATTTAGAATTATTTGGGATTAAAATTGATAAAAATCAGGCCAAATTTTTGGAAAAAATTTGGCCTGGCAAAGTGAGTGTTATTTTGCCTTGTTATTTGAATAAATGGAAATATATTCATAGAGGGGTTGAATCGATTGCTTTTCGGATGATTGCTATTAAGAATAAGAATCTTTTTAATTTGATAAAAAAAGTTGGACCTCTTGTTGCCCCAAGTGCCAATAAAGAAGGAGAAAAACCAGCTGAAAGTATAATAGAAGCAAAAAAATATTTTAAAGATGAAGTTGATTTATATATTAATAAAGGAGAAAGAAAGTTTAAACCTTCGACTTTAATTAAATTTAAAAATGATGATTGGATTATTTTAAGACAAGGAGATGAAAAAATACCAAATAAAAAAGAGTAGCATATGCTACTCTTTTTTATTTTTAGTTTTAGAATTTTTCAATTCTGATATTTCCTCAATCAATATTTTTAAAGTTTCTTCTATTCTAAAAATGGCATCGTCATTTTTAGGAATTTCAATTTCTTCATCTTCTTGAATTTCTTCCACATCTTCTTGAATCTCATCAACGTCCTTCTGAATCTCATCGACGTCTTTTTCAATTTCTTCCACATCTTCTTGAATCTCATCAACGTCCTTCTGAATCTCATCGACGTCTTTTTCAATTTCTTCCACATCTTCTTGAATCTCTCCAACATCACGAGCAACAGCATGAAGCTTGCGGGCTTGACGATTGACGGACATTTGGATAAAGATAGAAAGATAAATAGCTTCAAGAGATACAATCGTAGTAACTACTAATAATATTTCTTCTATATTTATCCCATAAAAATACAATAAAAATGAAGCGATAAATAAAGCGGTATGAACTAAAAGTGAACTAGTAGACCCAATCCATTTTGTTGCCTTAATTGAGAATATCTCTAATTTATCATTTTGTTTTATTTTTAATGGTTTCATTTATGGTATTTATTATACACCATAATTCTGTTATAATATAGAGATTATGGAAACAAATACAATTAATAGTTCTAAACAGTCAAATTTTGTTAAAGTATCGATTATTGTTGCTATTGTTATAGTGATGAATTTATTCTTTAATTATGCTGTTTCTCTTGTTTATAAAGAACCTGTTATGGATTCTTTTATTAAACCAACCCAAGTAATAGAAGCGATAATCTCGAAAGATAAATGTGTCGCTGTTGGAGGTCAATGGAGCGAAAATGTTACTCCTTTAGAAAAAGGCAAAACTCAAATAGAAGGATATTGTAATGAGAATTATACGAATCAATTAAATTTTGATGCCGCTCGTAGAGTTTATGAAAAGAAAGTTTTTATTACTTTGATCATTCTCGGAATTTTATCTTTAATTTTTGCTGGATTTTTAGGCATTCAAATATTATCAATTTCTTTTGCTTGGGGTGGAGTACTTTCTCTTATAATTGCTTCTATCCGTTATTGGTCACAAGCAGATAATTGGGCGAAAGTGGTGATCCTTGCTATTGCTTTAGGAATCTTAATTTGGCTTGCAATAAAAAAATTTAATAAATAAAAAATGAAAGAATACGATCATAAAAAAATAGAAAAAAAATGGCAATTGGAATGGAATAAAAAACAAATTTATAAAACCTTAAATAAAGGTAAAAAAATGTATGTTCTTGATATGTTTCCTTATCCATCTGGAGTGGGTCTTCATGTTGGGCATCCAAGAGGCTATATTGGAAGTGATATCTATGCTCGTATGAAAAGAATGGAAGGTTTTAATGTTCTTCATCCAATGGGATATGATGCTTTTGGCTTACCTGCTGAACAGTATGCCCTAGAGCATAAAATACATCCTCAAAAAGCAGTAGAAGAAAATGTCAAAACTTTTGAACGCCAACTTTCTATAATAGGTCTTTCTTATGATTGGTCACGTAAAGTTAATACAACTGATCCAAAATATTATAAATGGACACAATGGATTTTTCTTCAAATATATAATTCTTGGTTTGATAAGACTAAAAACAAAGCAAGAAATATAAAAGATTTAATTTATATTTTTGAAAAAAATGGGAATAAAAAAGTAAATGCAGTTTGTAATAATAATGTTGAAATTTTTACTTCAAAACAATGGAATTTATATTCAAAAAAAGAGAAACAAGACATTTTAATGAATTATCGTTTAGCTTATGAAGGATACAGTGAAGTTAATTGGTGCCCAAAAATGGGGACAGTTCTTGCTAATGATGAAATTATAAATGATGAATTTGGAAATCCTGTTTCTGAACGTGGAGGGTATCCTGTTCTAAAGAAATCTATGCGCCAGTGGTTTATGCGTATTACTGCTTATGCAGATAGACTTTTAGCAGGTCTTGATAGTTTGGAATGGAGTGATCACATAAAAGAAATACAAAAGAATTGGATAGGGAAATCAGAAGGGAGTGAGATAGGGTTTAGGGTTGTCATCGCAGACCAGCTCGGAAAAGACATTATTGATTCCAACTTTATCAAAGTATTTACTACTCGCGCAGATACTATTTTTGGTGCTACCTATGTTGTGTTGGCTCCAGAAAATCTGCTTGTTGAAAAATTAAAATCAAAAATAAATAATTGGGCAGAGGTTGAAAAATATATTCAAGATATAAAAAATAAAACAGATGAAGACCGTACAAAGAATGATAAAGAAAAGACAGGGGTAGAACTAAAAGGGATCAAAGCTATAAATCCTGCAAATAATGAAGAGGTCCCAATTTGGATTGCAGATTACGTACTTGCTTCTTATGGAACCGGAGCGGTAATGGAAGTTCCAAAACAAGACGAAAGAGATATGGATTTTGCTATTCGATTTGGATTACCAATAATGGATGAACCATTAGTTGATTCTATAGAAATAACTAAAAAAGTTTCTGGTAAAATGGTTACAAAATATAAAATGCGTGATGCTATTTTTGCTCGGCAGAGATATTGGGGTGAGCCAATTCCATTGAAACATGATAAAGATGGAATAATAACAGAAGTTAATTTAAAAAAATTACCCCTTTTATTGCCAAAAGTAAAATCATATGATTCTACTGGGACAGGGGAATCTCCACTTGCGGGGGTAAAATCTTGGGTTAAGGATGGATATGAGACCAATACAATGCCAGGATGGGCTGGGAGTTCTTGGTATTTCTTACGATATATGGATCCTATAAATACAAAGGAATTTGCTTCTAAAAAGGCTATAGATTATTGGAAAAATGTAGATATGTATGTGGGGGGCGCAGAACATGCGACTGGGCACTTATTGTATTCGCGTTTTTGGAATAATTTTCTTTATGATATAGACTGTGTATCTTTCAAGGAACCATTTAAAAAAATGAAAAATATAGGAATGGTTTTAGCCACAGATGGACGTAAAATGAGTAAAAGATGGGGTAATGTTATAAACCCTGATGAGATAGTTAAAAATTATGGAGCTGATACTTTGCGTGTTTATGAGATGTTCATGGGCCCATTTGAACAAAGTTTACCTTGGTCAACAGAAAGTATTATTGGCTCACGTCGTTTTCTTGAAAAAGTTTGGAGAATCGGAGCGAAGTTTGCAAATGATTTTTCACGGTCTGGCTCCTCGTCCTCCCTCGTCCGAGGACCTGAAAAATTATTTGCAAACGAAGCGATATTTCAAACACTTTTACATAAAACTATAAAAAAGGTGAGTGAAGATATTGAAAATTTTGCTTTTAATACTGCGATTTCTTCAATGATGATTTTGGTAAATGAAATGGAAAAATTAGAAAATATTTCTATAAAAGATTTTAAAATGTTTCTTAAAATTTTAGCTCCATTTGCTCCTCATATGACAGAAGAAATTTGGCAAAATCTAAATGAAAATAATTCAATTAATAAATCTGTTTGGCCTAAATGGGATAAAAATAAAATTCAAGACGAAATGCTAAAGATAGCTGTTCAAGTTAATGGTAAAGTTAGGTCTGAAATATTAATATCTAAAGATATAAAAGAAGAAGAAATAAAGATTTTGGTTTTTAAGGATAAAAATGTAATTAATTGGGTTGGGGGAAAAGAGATAAAAAGATTTATCTATGTTCCAGGGAGAGTTATTAACATAGTTGTGTAGTTTTCTTTATACATATAATGTATAATATTAGGAGAATTTTATTAGTAATTATTAATCAATAAAAATATGGAATCAAAAAAAATAAATTTTTTCAATAGATTATCATTCGTTATCTTAATGGCAACTATCTTTTTGTCATTATTCTTTTTTATCCCTTATGTCCCTGTGACACTAGAGGCTAGTAAAGGATTTTTGATATCTGTTGGGGTAACATTATCTCTATTCTTTTGGCTTATTTCAAGATTGGGTGACGGGAAATTTGTCGTGCCTAAAGATAAACTAATTTTATTTGCTCTTGCGATTCCATTAGTATTTTTAATCTCTTCTTTTTTCTCATCGTCTTTATACGTTTCACTTTTTGGAAGTGGATTTGAAGTCGGTACTTTTGGATCAATGCTTGTCCTATTTATTTTGTTTTTCCTTTCATCTGTTTATTTCCAAACAGAAAAACGTTTATGGTATTTCGTAGGATCCCTATTTATTGGGGGGATAGTTTTGGCGGTATTCCAATTATTGAATATTTTTATTGGTTTTGACCGTATTCTTCCTGGGTTTTTACAAGGTGTATCATCTGGTAACTTAGTTGGAAGTTGGAATAATTTTGCATTAGTTTTTGGTCTCTTAGTTCTTCTTTCGATTTTTACTCTTGAATTATTGAAAACAACTGGTATATATAAGGCTCTTCAATATGTTTTATTAGTATTAGGATTATTATTCCTTGTCATTGTTAATATTCCTTTAGTTTGGATCCTTGTTGGTTTATTCTCTGTTATTATATTTGTTTACAGTATTTCTTTGCAACATTCTGGTGTTACTGTTATACAAGGAGAAGAAAACAAAAAGAGATTTCCTTTTGCTTCATTAATCGTTATTTTCGTTTCCCTTATGTTTTTGATTGGGGGTAATTTAGCTAGTGGTTTTATTTCTAAATATGTTAATTTAAATAATCCAGACATTAGACCATCGATAGTTACTACTTCTAAAATAGCTTATAGATCTTTCCTTCATAACCCAGTTTTTGGCACTGGTCCAAATACTTTCGTAATAGATTGGGCATTATGGCAACCAAAAGAAATAGCTCAAACAGTTTATTGGAATGTTGATTTCTCTAATGGATACAGTTTGCTTTCTACTTTTGCGGTAACAACAGGTTTATTTGGTCTTGCTGCTTTGATCTTATTCTTAGTTATTTATGTTACAAGAGGTATCCAATCAATTAGAATAGCTCTTCAAAGTACTCTCTCTAATTACTTTATAATGACGACATTATTAATCTCTGTTTATTCATGGATTACAATTATATTCTATAATCCTAATATTTTAATGTTGATGTTGGCATTTGCTTCAAGTGGAATGTTGATTGGAGTTCTTGTTTATAAACAAGCTATACCTGTTAAAGATTTTTCTTTCTTGAATGATCCACGTAATAGCTTCTTCTCAATTCTAATTTTACTTGTTTTAATGGTATCTGCAGTTTCTCTTACTTATGTTTATATAGAAAAATTTACTTCAATAATGTATTTTTCAAAAGGAATAAGTGGAGATGGAACAATGGAATCATTATCTAAATCAGAAGGAATGTTATTAAGAGCAATCACTTTAGATAAGAATGATATTTATTATAGAAATCTATCTCAAGTATATGTTAGTCAAATAAGTGCTTTATTGGCTAATAAAGAAATTTCTCAAGATGCATTGAAATCAGACTTACAACTTCTAATTAATCTTGCTCAAGAGCAGGCAGGGTTAGCAGTTAACCAAAATCCAAAACAATATTTAAACTATGTAAACCTCGGAAATGTTTATAGTTCTTTGGTTCCTCTCTCTGTTGATAATAGTTATGAAAGTGCAATGGCTGCCTATAGTAGTGCTTCACTTTTGTCACCAAATAATCCTTCCATTGTTCTAGCAAAAGCTTCTCTTGAATTTATCAAAAAGAATAATTCAGAAGCAAGGAAATATATAAAACAAGCTTTAGATCTAAAGGCTAATTATATAGATGCTATTTTCCTTCTAGTCCAGATTGAAACAGATGAAGGTAATCTATCAGAAGCTATTAAACAAGCTGAGCTTGCAGGAGAAATGGCTCCAAATGATCCTACTGTGTTCTTTAGACTAGGATTATTGAGATACAATAGTGCTGATTATAAAGGAGCAGTTGGAGCTTTTGAACAAGCAGTTATAAAAGATAATACTTATTTGAATGCTCGTTATTATCTTGGTTTATCATATAAAAAAGTTGGAAGATCAGAAGATGCTTTAGTCCAATTTAATATTTTGAATCAATTAGTTCCAGACAATCAAGAAGTAAAAAGTGCAATCAACTCAGTCAAGAACCCATCTCAAGCAACTGAGAATGAAGAAAAAAGTACAACTTCTGAAACTAGTAAGACAAAACCACCTTTAGAAGAAAAGCAATAATTTGTAAAAATTAGTGATGGTTAATCGTATTTTTACATTTCTTAATAAAGAATTTCGTGGAGTAAACGAAGCCGCCCTATTACTTGGCGGCTTTGCTTTTATTTCTCAATTATTAGGTTTAGTGAGAGATAGAACCTTAGCTAACATAGTAGGGGCTGGGCCAGTTTTAGATATTTATTATGCTGCTTTTAGAATCCCTGATTTCTTATATATATCTATTGCTTCACTTGCTTCGGTTACTGTTTTAATGCCATTTTTAATGGAAAGAATAAATGGTGATAATAGTACGACTTTAAAAGCTCGTGATTTCATGAATAATATTTTTAGTGCCTACATGCTTTTTATGGTAGTAGTTAGTATTATCCTTGCAATATTTATGCCGTATATAGTTAAGTGGATTGCTCCTGGCTTTAATGAAACTCAAATATCTTTACTTATCACTACTAGTCGCATAATGTTAGTTTCTCCTATCTTTATTGGTTTATCTAATCTTATTGGTACAGTGACTCAGCTTTTCAGAAATTTTCTTATTTTTTCACTTTCGCCAATATTTTACAATATAGGAATACTTTTAGGGGTGATTTTTCTTTATCCTTTGTTTGGAGTTTATGGTCTTAGTTTGGGTGTAATAATAGGGGCAATAATGCATTTCTTAATTCAGGTTCCTGTTGTTATTAAACATAATTTTTTTCCAAGATTTATATCCAAAATAAGATGGAATGAAATATTTCAAGTTATAAAATTATCTGCCCCTAGAACCTTGGCACTTTCTTGTAATAGTCTTGCCTTTATTTTTCTAATTGCTATGGCCTCAAAATTAAAACCTGGTTCTATTTCTTTATTTACTTTTGCTTTTAATCTACAATCAGTTCCAGTTGGGATTATTGGGATATCGTATTCAGTCGCAGCTTTCCCAATCTTAGTAAAATCATTTTCAATGAAAGATATGGACAATTTTGTTGAACAAATAATATCTACTGCTAAGCAAATAATTTTTTGGTCATTGCCAGCAATAATTCTTTTAGCTGTTTTGAGAGCTCAGATAGTTCGTGTTATTTTAGGTTCAAATACTTTTAATTGGTTTGATACCAGATTGACCGCCGCTTCTGTCTCTCTTTTTGTTATTTCTCTTGCTTCACAGGGTTTAGTTTTACTATTTGTCAGAGGATATTATGCAGCAGGGAATACAAAAAAACCTTTATTTATAAACGTTTTTTCTTCTATCGTTGTAATTATTCTTGCTCAAATATTTGTTTATTTATTTAAAAATTATCCATTTATACTTTCAAAAATTGAAATAATTTTAAGAGTTACGGATGTTCCAGGGACAATAATGTTGGCATTACCACTTTCTTATGCCTTAGGTTCATTAATTAACTTCTTTTTAATATGGGTTTCTTTTAAAAAGGATTTTTTGCATGGTAAAAAAATAAATCTTTACCGAACATTTATTCATAGTAGTCTTAGCGCTTTGACTATGGGCCTAGTTGCATATATTTATTTGGGATATTTTGATGATATTTTTAATCTTAGTACTGGAAGGGGAATATTTTTGCAAGGTTTTATATCTGGGATATTGGGAATATTATCTGGTATTGTAATTTTATATATTTTGAAAAATAAAGAATTTTTTGATATTATTCA
>CAILJY010000070.1 GCA_903834665.1 uncultured bacterium
AATAAGAGGAGCTAAAATGTAAGCAACTGGCATCATATCTCGGAAGACACTAAGTAGATAAGCTTCTTCTTCTTTAATATGAGTAAAGAAATAAATTTCTGAGGTCGTTTCTATAATGCTTGCTCCAACTCTTGTCATAAATAAAACAATTGCCCATGTTAATACATTTTTTGTTGTTATCCCGGCAATTAAAAATGTTGAAATACTTATAATAATAAAACCAATATACAAGAGTGTTCTTTTTTTTACATGGTATTTATCAATCAATATTCCAATAGGAAGACCGAAAATAACAAAAGGTGAGAGCATTATAGTAAAAATAATTCCAATTTGCATCCAACCTAAGCCAATATGATTATGTAAATATATTGGAGTGTAAACAACCATCCAAGCAAAAAAGAATTGAAGAATAAAGTTAATTATTGTAATCGCCAGCATGTGGTGGTTTTTTTTCAAAAATCTATAAGTCTCCATAAATGGAGTCTTTTTGTAAGTTTTATCTTTAAACGTTTTGACTGAAAAAAATAATCCAATTGTCATTATGATAGTTGCAATAAAAGCCAATATATAAATTGCTTTGTATCCACCTTCTTTGGTAATAAGAAAAGAAGCAATAAGAGGGGAAGCCATCCAAGCTAAATTTATAATTGTCAGATAAAGACCTCGGGTTTTGCCGACAGTTTTTTCATCTCCAAAATGTTCAATAAAGATATCAATACACATAAGTATTTGAATATTTGTTGAAGTAAAAGCAACAAAAGCTGATCCAATCAAATATGGATTACGCGAAGTTATCATTACCACTAATGACAGCATATTAATAAGCAGTAACCATAAAGTTAATCTTCTATTTCCAAAGTATTGTAAAATATTAGCACTTTTTGAAAGAAGGAATAATGTTGCTAATGAAGAAAGAGTAAAAAGTATTCCAACATATTTTTCTGAAATTATTTCAGATAAAAAAGTTGAATTAATATAAGCAGATAATGCAATATGTAGTGTGAACAAGAATGACAAAACATACATTCGATTTATTTTATTCATTTCTATATTTTTTTAAATACTTAATAATACTGGTATAACGAGAGGCCTTTTAGCAGTCTTTTGAAACAAAAACTTTGATATGTTGTCTCCCAGTGATGTTTTTATTATATCAAAATTAACAGGATTCATCCCTACCATTTCATCTTCTATTGTTTTTTTGATAATTAAACGAACTTGATGAAGTAACTCTTGATTTTCTTTTAGATAAATAAAACCTCGAGATATTATATCAGGGGACTTTCTTAGTTTGCCGGAGGTAGAATCAATCGTTGCAATTAGAACAAACATTCCATCTTGAGCAAGCATTACTCTATCTCTAATTACAACATTTTGTTCATCTCCAACAGAAAATCCATCAACCATCATTGGGCCTGAGGGGGCTTTTTCTTTGCGAAGAATGATTTTATCTCCATTATCAACAATTTCTATAATTGAACCATTATCTGGAACAATAATATTATCAGAAGACATACCAATAGACATAGCAACTTCTTTATGTTTTACAAGCATTGAATGCCATCCATGGATTGGAATAAAAAATTTAGGATGTGTTTTTCTATGGAGCCATTTGATATCTTCTTGGTTGCCGTGTCCTGTCGCATGAATATATTCTTCACTTGTTCGGTAACTTATAATACGGACACCATGACGAGATAAATTATCTTTAAGATGTTGAACAGCAATTTCATTTCCTGGGACAATTGAAGAAGAAAGTATTATCGTATCTCCTTTACGAATCGTAAATTTTTTATGAGTTTTATTTGCGGCACGACCAAGTGCGGCGAATTCTTCTCCTTGAGCTCCAGTCATCATAATAAGAACTTTATTAGGAGGATATTTATCAACATCTTCAACCGGGATAATTGTTCCTTTTTTAGGGGTAAAAATTCCGGCTAATTCACATACTTCCATGTTTGTTTTTAGAGATCTACCATCAAGAACAACTTTTTTACCTAAAGATTCAGCTATTTCAACAATCTTCATTAGGCGTGTAATTGACGAAGCAAAAGCTGAAATAATTATACGCCCTGTCCCTTGTCTTATAACTTTATCTAGTCCTTCATGAACTCTTGATTCAGGTAAAGAGAAACCCTCATTTTCTATGTTTGTTGAATCTGTTAAAAGTAATAAAACTTTTTCTTTGTCAAAAAAAGCGTATTCTTTTTCTTCTTCATCAGAAACTACTCCATCTATTTGATCTAATTTGTAATCCCCAGGTGTTACAATTGAACCATATGGAGTCTCTATTACAATTCCCATTGAATCAGGCATTGTGTGTGTTACGCCAAAAAAACGAACACGTAAATTTCCGACTTGAATAACAGAATTTTTCTCAACAATATTTACATCAAGTGCAGGTAAATGAGGAAATTCTTCTTGTCTCTTTTTCATTACCAAGATTGAAAGATTTCTAGAATATAATGGGGGATTGCCGATACGACTCATTACCAAAGGTATTCCTCCTATGTGATCCAAGTGTCCGTGAGTTACAAGCATTGCTCTTATTTTATCTTTTCTTTCTTCTAAATACGTAGTATTAGGAATAATATAATCAATACCTGGAGTATCTTCAGTCTTAAATTGCATTCCGGCATCAATAACAATAATGTCATCACCAATTTCAACAGCGGTCATGTTTTTACCTATTTCCTCAACTCCTCCTAATGGGATTATCCTTATAACACCTTTTTCTGGGGGAGGGATTGGATTTTTTTTATTTTTATCAGATATAATTTTATTTTTGTTTGATTGTTCATCCCTTTTAGGTCTTTGGTGAATTTTTGAATTATTATATTGATAACTACTTTTGATTATTTTTTTATTAGAGATAGGAGAATTGACCTTAACGCTTGAATAAGCATTTTGTTTTATTGGATTTGTAATATTTGTAGCCGTCTTGATAGAAGGGGTTTGGGGTTTATGTAATACTCTTATATTACCTTGTTTTCGATAACTAAAATTCATACCACTTTTTGATTTAGGGTCATTTGTTTTTTTCGGTGTTTCATTCATATTTTATTTATTTATTATTTGTTAAAAATTTTCCAAACTCTATCTGTATCGGCTGACCATTCATAAACTAAAGAGAATCGATCTGCGGGCACAGTTATATTTGTAAATGTTGTGTTATTAAGTCGAGGGGATGTGGCATATAAATACTCAGGAGAATATATTAATATTGCTGGTATATTTATATTAAATTCTTCTTTTAGGCTTTTATATTTATCCACTCGGTTTTCTATTTCTAATGTTTTTTGGATAGATTCAAGAAGGGTATCTACTTTTTTATTATTATACATTGCAATATTTAATCCAGGATCAGTTTTTTGAGATGAATGCCAGTATGAATACAAATCTGACTCATGGTTGACAACTTGTCCAAATAATAAGGCTTCATAATCACGAGATCTTATTTGTTGATTTAATTGTCCTGTTTCATAAACCTTTTTTGTATCAACTTCGAAACCAATTTTTTCTAATTGATTTTTAACTAATTGAGTAGCTTCTTTCAATTCAGGGGTATCACCAGTAATTAAAGAAAAAGAAAGTCTCATGATTGGAGTATTACTTTTGACTTGGACAGTCTCTGTAACTGTTTTCTTGCCGACTTTTTTTGTGATAGTTTTTGTAGTCGTACCTCCTTTTGTTCGTATACCGTCTTCACCCTTTATCCAGCCTGCTTTTTCTAAAATAAGATTAGCCTCATCAATCTTTGCTTCATGAAAGGTTAGGTCATTTTCATGACCAGCAATCTTCTGGGGGATTGGATCATGTATGATAGATCCATATCCATATAGGACCTCATTAACAATAATTTGTCTATCAATAGCAATATTGAAAGCTTTAATCACGTTTTGGTCTGCAAAGATTTTATTATTATTACTATTAAAAAAGATTCCAAAAACACGAGGAAGAGTAGCTGTGTGGATTTTGTAGTTCTCTTTTTCTATATTTTTTATATTTTCAGGACTAACACCACCTGCTTGGTCTACATCATGATTGGTCAAAGCTTTTATTAGATCTTTTTCATTGGCGTATGAAATTATATTTATATTTTTTATTAATGGTTTACCTAGGCTAAAATTATTAAAACGTTCAAGTTTATAGATTTCTGGGATACCATCTTTATTTTTGGTAATAGAATTTATTTTATATGGCCCTGAACCTATTGCTTTTGTATTGATAGGGGATAAATTAAATTCATTAGCACTTATGTTTTTCCAAATACTAGAAGGAAGAATCCCTATAGTGGTATTATCCAAAAAAGATATATATGGTTTAGCAAGAGTAAAAACAATCGTATAATCGTCTTTTTTACTAACGTTGACTCCATCCCATCCCATTTTACGGGGACTTTTAATTAGAGGATCTTTAATTTTTTCTATTGTAAAAATAACATCATCTGCTGTAACTTTTTTACCATTGTGAAATTCAGCGTCTTTCCTTAAAATAAAAGTATAATTTATTCCATCTGGTGAAATTGTAAATGATTCTGCTAGATCAGGGATAAAATTACCTTCATTATCTTTTCTCATTAATCCTGAAAAGACTAGAGAGGTTAGATCTTTATCAGCATCTGAAATTGCAATAACAGGGTTTACTAAAGTAGGAGTACCGACGATTCCTTCAGTTATTTCTCCTCCACTTACAGGGATATCTACCATAAACATGGAATTTATTTGACTTAAAAGTATAACGACTGATATGATCGCAACAGATAAGATTGAAACAAAAAAAGTAAACTGTTTCTTTGAAAAAGAAGCGACAGCATTTAATAGTTCTTGTTTTTTATAAGTATGTAATTCTTTAATAAAGAGAATAATTTTATGCATAAAAACCCTAGTTTAGATAGTTGAATTAAATATCTTTAACTATTTTACGAATATAGCGATAAACGAAGATGCTACAAAAAGAATACCTATAACAATAGTGAGATAAAAGAGGAACTTCTCGAAACCACGACGTGTACTATAAAGTCCACCACCGTCTCCTCCTCCTAATGCTCCTCCAACTCCTGCACTTGATTGCTGAAGTAGAATTGCGACTATTAAGATAATAGATAATATAATCTGTATATAAGGTAACATTTTAGCGATAATCGTCATATTTTTCTACTATACTATATTTTATGGTAATAAGCAAATTAAATTTGTCTATTTTAGTCATTTGGCTCAACGTGAATCAGTATATTTGATAACTCTGGAATTTCTTGATTTAATCTATTTTTTAACTTATGAGATATGTCATGGCCTTCTTTTACTGATATTTTGGCATCTACCGTGATATGTAAATCAGCATGAAATTGCATCCCAGTTTTTCTAATAAAACATTTTTCTGTATCAATTACACCTTCTACTTTTTTTGAAATATCTCTTATATTAGCAATAATTTCATCGTGTGTGTGTTCATCCATTATCTCACCTAATGCTGGTCTAAATATTAAATAACAATTGTAAAGTATAAATAATGACGCAAACAATGCTGCTATATCATCAGCTTTTTCAAAACCCTTACCCAAAATCAGAGCAACTGTTATTCCAATGAATGCCGCTACTGAAGTTATTGCATCACTTCTATGATGCCAAGCATCGGCTTTTAGAGAAGTACTTTTGGTCTCTTTGCTTTTTTTAACGACTAATCTATATGAAATTTCTTTCCAAATAATAATTCCAGCTAGAATAAAAAGAGTATATGTTTTGGGCATTTCATGTGGAGTCCCTATATTTATTATTGCTTGACGCGCAATAATACTTGCAGAAACTATTAGGGAGCCAACAACAAGAAATGTGACAAGTGGTTCTATTCTTCCATGTCCATAGGGGTGATTTTTATCTGCGGGCTTTGATGAATATTTGATTCCAAATAAAACTAAAATAGAAGAGAAAATATCAGTAGTAGATTCTATTGCATCAGCGATTAAAGCATATGAATTTCCAAAAACTCCAGCGGTCCATTTTATAGCTGCGAGTAGGGCATTGCTTAAAATACTAAAATAAATAGTTTTAACAGCTGTTGTTTGATGAGACATATAATAAGGATATAAAAATTGGGAGGGTTTGGCAAATTTTTGGAAATATAAATTAGGATTTAGTCACAAATATTTTTCTGTTGAAAAATCTTGTGATCCTGACTCAGTCAAGAAGAGGACTAGAACCTTACAGGTTCAGTATACCTTTCATATTTTTGAAAATATTAATTTTCAAAAATGTATTCAAGGTTTTCAAGATCCTCTCCCGCAAGCCAAGTAGTTGGCTTGCTCTGGGCACCATATAAAAAAACTATCTTAAAGATAGTTTTTTTATATGGTGCCCAGGAGAGGACTTGAACCTCCAAGGATTGCTCCACTAGTTCCTAAGACTAGCGCGTATACCAATTCCGCCACCTGGGCATGAAATCATACTAGCAAAAATATATACAAATTGCTACTTTTTCCAGATAGCGCCCGAAGCGCTATCTGGTTGTATTTGGAAGTTTATATCTTTGAGGCCTGGGGCGGAATTGAACCGCCGCATAGAGATTTTGCAGATCTCTGCCTTACCACTTGGCTACCAGGCCTTATTAAATATTGAAATAACTTTTATAAAACGTAAACATATATTAACGATCTGCAGATCTCTGTCTATTATTCATTTTGCTCCGCTCATGCCACTTGTTACCAGGTTGATATTATATTTAACCAGTTGTGCTAGTATATCATAAAATAACTAAATATTAAATGGTCTTATAATATTCTTTATAATATAAGGACATTTTAGATATTTGAAAAAGTATTTTTTAAAATCACTAAAAAATACTTGACAAATTATCTTATAGGTGCTATACTTTAATTAAATATGATTGATGCTCTTTGAAGTTCTCGAACTAATAAGAAAAATCAATAATTATGATTTCTCATCATATGGGCTACGCGCTAATTGAGTAAATCATTTATTGGCTACACATTTGTGGCTAGATTGGATCTATAGGATTATTTTACATATTTTATGTAATTTGTCTTGAACCTTTGGGTTCAATAATAGTTTAATTATTTATTTTTTTTAATTTAGTATCTTGGTTATGTATTTTTTAGCCAAGAATAGAGATGTGTTCCTGAAAGGTTTGATAGGCGTAGCATGTCAAATTTATTAAGGTAAAATTGTTTAAAATTTTTTATAGAATAACCTGCTTTCGTATGATTGCGGGTTTTATTTTTTTTATTTGAGATTAATTATTCATCAATAACTCGTCAATTTTTTGTCTGTTTTTTTCGCCTTCATCTATTTCAACATCGAGGTACGGAATGGGATTTATTTTTAGATTTTTAGAAACATATTTTCTTAATTCTCCTAAATTTCTTTTTATAAATCCATAAGCGGCTTTTTCTTTTTCTCGTGGTAAAACACTAATCATAATGGTAGATTTTTTACCATCAGGGGACATAAGAACTCTAGTTACAGTTATCATAGAAGTAGGCCCTGCTTCACGTTCTATAAATATAGCGGCAAGTTCTTTAATATTATTTTTTATTTTTTCATTTCTAAATTCAGACATATAAATTTAATTATTTAACTACGATTATACAAGCCTCAAGTACATCGCCAGGAGCAATATCTATTTTTGATTCTACTTGTATTCCACAATCATTTCCTTCTAGTATTTCTTTGGATTTGATTTTATTTGTTTGTAGTTCTACTATTTTTCCATTTCCAATTTCAAAATCTCGACGGATAATACGAACTTTACTTCCGAGTGTTATTTTACCAGTGGTAACTTTCCCACCTATAACTTGTTTGTCTTTAGTCGCTCCGAATGTTTTAAGAATTTTTATTGAACCGATGACTTCTATTGTTTCTTGTCGAGGTCTGCGTTCTTCTTTTATTTCTTTGAGCCAGTCTGTAAGTTTATATATTATTTCAAAAGTTTCAACTTTAACTTTTAAAGAATCATTCATATCTCTTGCTCCATTGTCTAGTTTGGTATTGAAGCCGACAATGACACTTTCTTTATTGATACTTCCCATTTTTAGGTCAGATTCATTTATCGCTCCAACCCCACTACTGATTATTTTAAATGAGATCTCCTCATTATTTAATTTATTAATTTCTTTTTCTATGGCTTCAATAGAACCCATAACATCAGTCTTGATTACAATTGGAATTATTTTACCAGTTTGAGACACTTTATCCTCTGTAGTTTTATTATTTAAAATTTCATTCTTTATATTATTAACATAATTTTCTGCTTCTTTTTTAGTTTTGAAAGATTGAAAAATATTTCCAACATCTGGCATAGATTCAAAACCAACAAGTCGAATAGGGGAGGAAAAAGTAGCTTCTTTGATTGGTAGTCCTTTAAAATTTTCCAATATACGAGTAGTGACTATTGCTTGTCCTGTAGCTACAAACATTCCTGCCTTTAATGTTCCATCTTTGATAACACAAGTAGCCGAAATCCCACGTTTTGGGTCACGTTTTGCTTCTATTATTACTCCAGTAGCATTTAAAGATGAATCTCCTTTAAATTCTTGTAAATCAGCTACGAGAATAATCATATCTAAAAGTTCTTCTACTCCAGCTCCTGTTTTAGATGAAATATTAACAAAAGGGATATCTCCACCTTGTCCTTCGAGGTAGATCCCTTTTTCTGCTAGATCCATTTTAGTTTTTTCTATATTAGCATTTGGTTTGTCTATTTTATTTATTGCCACAATATATGGAACTTTATTTTCGATAATTGTTTTATATGCTTCCAATGTTTGAGCTTTGACGCCATCTTCAGATGAAACAACAAGGATTGCAATATCGGCAGCTTCTGCCCCACGTGTTCTCATTTTAGAAAATGCTTCATGTCCTGGGGTATCTAAAAATGTGATAAGTCGGTTATTGCCATTCTCATCTTTTTTTACAACTTCATAAGCACTTATGTGTTGAGTTATTCCTCCAGCTTCACTCTCTACAATGTTTGATTTTCTTATATAATCAAGAAGAGTTGATTTGCCATGGTCAACATGCCCCATAACAACTACTACGGGCGGACGAATTTTTTCATTTTTTTGTATTTTTTCTTGCATATAATTGATTGAGATCGAAATGATAATAACTATTTTGCTTTTTCTAAAACTTCTTTTTCTTCATTTGATAATTCAAAATCAGATTTTCCGTTAATAATTGGCTTAGCAAATATACTCATTCGATCGCGAGCGTATAAACTAGACATTACAACTCCATTACCTTCATCATTCAAAAAAGCTATAGCAAAACTTTGATTGCCTCCTGCATCTACAAAAGGGTTAAATCTTATTGTTTCAATACTTCGAATAGATTTGTTGAGCTTGGAGTCTACTTCTGCGAGGTGTTTATCAATTTTTAATTGTGTTTCATCTAATTTATTTATTTTTTCACCGACAATAACTATCATTTCTTCTAAGTTTCGAGCTTTTGTCCCCGCAAAGATTTTCTTTAATCGGTACTCGATCATTAATATCCAAAATAAGACAATGATAACAACGGCTGAAATTATATAAAATAAAATAGTAGTATTCATAACTTAAAGGAGTATATACCAATAAGGGTTTTTTTACAATGCTGTTGTGTTTAAATTAATTTTTAAAATTAAACATAGGATGATATAGTAATAGTATGTTATTAATAAAGAAAAATATATATTTGGATAATGCTGGAGCAACTAAAGTAGATAAAGATGTTCGAAAGATCATGGCTTTTTCGGAAAAGATGTTTTTTGCAAACCCGAGTGCTATTTATAAAGACGGAGTAGAAGTTCGAAATAAGATAGAGGAAGAAAGAACAAAAATAGCCAAACAGATAAATGCTCATAATGATGAGATTATTATAACTTCTAGCGGGACAGAAAGTGATGCCATGGCAATTTTGGGAACAATTAATAATTATGAATTAAGAATTAAGAATGAAAAGTTAGAATATAAAATTCCACACATTGTAACTTCTAAAATAGAACACCCTGCAGTCATGGAAAATTGTCGCTATTTGGAAGATAATGGCAGGGCAGAAGTAACGTATGTTGGAGTTGATAAAAATGGCCTAATTAATTTAGAAGAATTAAAAGACTCTTTAAAAGAGAATACAATTCTAGTTTCTATTATGTATGCCAATAATGAGATTGGAACGATTGAACCAATAGAAGAAATTGCAAAAATAATACGACATTTTAAGAAAATAAAACAGGGAAAAGAAAATAATTTTTTTGGGTTCTCGGACGAGGGAGGAAGAGGGGCCAGACCCTTCAATAATCATTTTGTTTTCCCTATTTTTCATACTGATGCGTGTCAGGCTATGAATTATTTATTTACAGAAAATATAGAAAAATTAGGAGTTGATCTGTTGTCTTTTAATAGTTCAAAAATTTATGGACCAAAAGGAATAGGAATTCTTTATAAAAAACGTAATGTTGATATTTGCCCTTTATATATGGGAGGTGGGCAAGAATTTGGTTTGCATTCTGGGACAGAAAGTATTTCTCTAATAAAAGGTATATCTCTTGCTTTGGAGATAACAAATAAGATTAAAGAGAAAGAAAATAAAAGACTTACTAAAATTCGCGATTATGCAATTGATAAATTATTATCTTTATCAGGATTGTATGGATATAAGATAATTCTAAATGGTGGTAGAGAAAATAGATTATCAAACAATGTTAATATTTCAATATCAAATATTTCAAGTGAACTTTTAGTAATTGAATTATCAGCTCAAGGGATTTTTGTTTCAGAGAAAAGTGCTTGTAAAAGTAATGATGATGGTAAATCTTATGTCATAGATGCAATAAGAAAAGTATGTCCGAGAGATGGGGTTGTTGCAGATGGTTCTTTACGTATTTCATTTGGAAGAGACAATAAGATGAGGGATGTGGACGTATTATACAAGGGATTAAGGAAAATTTTAGAGAAATATAAAAACTGGAAATAGAAAGTAAAAGATGGTATAATAAGTATATGGATATTAAAGAATTAGATAAAAAACAACTTATATTACTTACTTTATTAATAACTTTTATTGTGTCTATAGCCACAGGGATTGTTACAGTTTCCTTAATGAATCAAATGCCCAAAAGTGTCCCACAGACAATAAATAATGTTATCCAGCGTACAATAGAAAAAGTTACGACCGTTGAAGTTCCAGTTTCAAATACAGAAAAGGTTAAAGATACTAGTCCAAATAATTCTATTTCTTTTTTAGGGAGCGATGATGCATTGGTTTCGATTTATAAAAAAGATAAAGAAATAGTTTCTGTCCCAGCTGATTCTGTTGATCCAGAAGTAAAAGAAGAGATTGTTCAAGAAGAGATAAAACCAATTGGACAAGGAGTTATTATTTCAGATGTTGGATTAATTCTTATTGATTCTAGTTTAATAACAGATTTAGATTTATATAAAGTTGTTTTAAACCAGAAAGATTTTGATTTGTCTATTTTAAAAAGATTTAATAATGGGTTTACTATTATGAAAATCTCTTCCACGAAAGAAGAAAATTCTATTAAGAAAGAAAATAAAACACAATAAGAAATATCTAACCGTATTTAATTTATGATTCGTAATTATTAATTTTTAATTAATTATTTATATATGCCACCATTTAATAATTTTACAACTAAAGCAAAAGAGGTAATACGTAAGGCTCATGAGCTTGCTATTGAACGTGGCCAAAACCATGTTAATTCTTTACATCTATTAACTTCTCTTTTAACCCAAGAAGATTCTTTGGTTATATCTATATTAGATAAAATGGAAGTTGATACATTACTTCTAACAGATAATCTGATAGAAATGATTGAATCTCCTGAAAGTCGGAATACTCTTTCTCCCTCATATCAGATTTATTTAACTCCAGATCTTGCTCAAGTGATAGAAAATTCGAGCAAAGTGGCTACTTCTTTGAAAGATGAATTTGTTTCGACAGAGCATTTATTTGTTTCACTTTTAGAAATTCCTGGAGAGGTTCGAGAATTTTTAGGACGTTTCAAAATAAACAAAGATTTAGTTCTTGATGTTCTAAAATTACTTCGTAATGAAAATACTAATAATTCTAATATTTCAAAAAAACCTAAACTGTTAACAAAATTTACTAGAAATTTAACTTCATTAGCCAAAGAAGACAAACTAGACCCTGTCATAGGAAGAGATAAAGAAATCATGCGTATGATGCAGATACTTTCTCGTCGTACCAAAAATAATCCAATCTTAATAGGTGAAGCAGGTACTGGGAAGACTGCTGTTGCTGAAGCTCTTGCTATCCGTATTGCCAAAAACGATGTACCTGAAAGTTTGAAGGATAAAGAAGTTGTCTCCCTTGACCTTGGTTTATTATTATCAGGAACAAAATATAGAGGAGAATTTGAAGAAAGACTTCGTGGAATTATGAAAGAGATCGAAAGATCCAATGGTAAGATAATTCTTTTTATAGATGAGATTCATACAATAGTTGGAGCTGGATCTTCAGAAGGATCACTGGATGCTTCAAATATGTTAAAACCTGCTCTTGCTCGTGGGGAACTTCGTGCGATAGGAGCTACAACCTTAAAAGAATATCAAAAACATATTGAGAAGGATCCTGCTCTTGCTCGACGTTTTCAGCCTGTATTTATTGATGAACCAAATATTGATGATGCGATTGCCATTCTTCGTGGTTTAAAAGAAAAATATGAACTTTTCCATGGTGTACGTATCACTGATGAAGCAATAATAAGTGCTGTTAATTTGAGTTCTCGATATATTACAAATAGATATTTACCAGATAAAGCTGTTGACCTTATTGATGAAGCTTCGTCTTCTTTACGTTTAGCTCTCGAAAATAAGCCTCAAGTGTTAGAAGATGCTGATAGAAAAATCATGCGTTTTGAAATAGAAAAAGAAGCTTTGATGAAAGATATAACAAGAGAAAAACAATCTCAAAATAAAGAAGCAAGATTAAGAATGAAAGATATTGAAAAAGAAATTGCTAATCTTAAAGAAAAAACTCATGAGCTTGAATTAAAATGGAAAAATGAAAAAGAAACCGTATTAGAAATTCGTAATATAAAAAAAGAGTTGGAATCACTTAGAATTGAGGCAGAAAATGCCGAGATGAAAGCCGATCTAACTAGAGCTGCGGAAATAAGATATGGAGATATTCCTGATTTACAAAATAAATTATCAACAAAACTTTCTCGCCTTAAGAAACTTCAAAGATCTCGTCGTATTTTAAAAGAAGAAATAAATGCAGAAGATATTGCGTCAGTGGTAGCACGTTGGACTGGTATTCCGCTTGAAAAAATGCTTGAAGAAGAATTGAATAAATTAGCTAAATTAGAAGATAATTTACGCTTACGTGTTGTGGGGCAAGATTTAGCGATAAAAAAGATTTCAGATGTTGTCCGTCGTAATCGTGCGGGTATTTCTGATCCCAATAAACCAATTGGTTCTTTTATTTTTCTTGGGCCAACAGGAGTGGGGAAAACAGAGCTTACTAAAGCTTTAGCTTCTTTTATGTTTAATGATGATAAGGCTCTGATTCGAGTTGACATGAGTGAATACATGGAACGTCATAGTGTTTCTAAATTAATTGGTTCACCTCCTGGATATGTCGGTTATGATGAATCTGGTAATCTAACAGAAGCTGTCAGGCACCGTCCTTATTCAGTAATTTTGTTTGATGAAATAGAAAAAGCTCATCCAGAAGTTTTTAATATTTTACTTCAAGTATTAGATGAGGGGCGTCTTACTGATGCAAAAGGTAGAGTTGTAAATTTTAAAAATTCAATAATTATTTTGACGTCAAATATAGGAACTCAGTTTATAGAGAAGATGGAATCACTTGGTTTCACCAACAATTCTAAAATAGATGAATATAATCAGACCAAAGAAAAAGTTATGAGTTCTCTCAAAGATCATTTTAGACCAGAATTTTTGAATCGATTAGATGATATTATTGTTTTTGATATTTTACCACCTGAAGTTATAAGAAAAATTGTTGATATTAAAATAGAAATTATCCGTGAACGTTTGTTATTGAAGGGAATTTCTTTAGATATTTCAGAAGACGCATTAACTTATCTTGGAAAAGAAGGTTACAATCCACATTATGGAGCACGCCCACTGGGACGTTTAATTCAAGATAAAATATTAAATCCTGTTGCGATGTTTATTATTTCTAAAGGAATAAAAAAAGGAGATACTGTTTATGTCACTATGAAGGATAATGAAATGTTGATAGAAATGAAAAAAGTTAAAATTAAATCAAACATGAGAATTTTAAAAACACCTATTAAAAATATTAAATAATCTTGACTTTTTAACCTTATAAATGTAAAGTAAGGGAAATTTTTCTATTGTTCCACAAATCTTAATATTAAAAAAAATGAAAAAATTAAGTATTTTTTCCGCTATGTTTTTATTGGCGCAGTCTGTATTTGCTTCAGAAGCAAATCTTCGAATCCCCGATCTGCATGCTGCAACTTTTCCTCATTTTGGAGGAATAGATGGCTGGCATTTATTACTGTTCGGCTCATTGGTAATTATCGGTACACTTGGTATTAGCTTGTATTTGTTCAAACAAATTAAAGCTTTGCCCGCCCACAAATCCATGCTTGATGTTGCCAGTACGATTTATAAAACATGTCGTACTTATTTATTGCAACAGGGTAAGTTTTTGGCTATTCTTTTCGGAATTATTTCCGTGGCAATTATTTATTACTTATCAATGGCAAATGCTGAAGCAACCGGTCCGGATTCTTTATCTACACCGGTAGTTGTAGTTTTAGTTTTATTGTTTTCAATTGTTGGTATGGGAGGTTCTTATGCTGTTGCATGGTATGGTATTCGTATTAATACCTATGCAAATGCAAGAACTGCTTTTGCCTCTTTGAAAAAACGCCCCTGGGATGTGGTAAATATACCATTACGTTCTGGTATTTCTGTGGGATTATTTTTAATTTCATTGGAATTGGTAATGATGATTATCATTTTACTATTTGTTCCTCGTAACATTGTCGGCTATTGTTTTTTAGGTTTTGCGATTGGTGAATCACTTGGTGCTTCTGTACTTCGTATCGCCGGTGGTATTTTTACAAAAATTGCAGACATTGGTTCCGACTTGATGAAAATCGTTTTCAAAGTAAAAGAAGATGATCCACGTAACCCCGGAGTTATTGCTGATTGTACAGGTGACAATGCTGGCGACAGTGTTGGTCCTACTGCTGATGCTTTTGAAACTTATGGGGTAACAGGTGTTGCCCTTATTTCATTTATTTCCTTAGCTGTGACAGAAATTGACCTGCAGGCGAAATTAATTGTATGGATTTTTGGTATGCGTTTCTTAATGGATATCTTTTCTGGTATCTCTTATTTTGTAAACAATGCAATTTCGGAAAAAAAATACGGCAAATCATTGGATTTTGATTTTGAAAAACCATTGACCCGTTTAATTTGGATTGCTGCAATATCTTGTATCGCAATTAGTTTTGGAATGAGTTATGTACTTATTGGCGATATCACTGTTGGAGGTATCCTCGTCAGTGGTTTATGGTGGAAATTAGCTGGTATTATAAGTTTGGGTACTTTGGCCGCGGTTCTTATCCCAGAATTCACTAAGAAATTTACGAGCTCAAAATCTGATCACGTACATGAAATCGTTACAGCTTCGCGTGAGGGGGGCCCATCTCTAACAATACTTTCTGGTATTGTTGCAGGTAATTTTGCTGCTTATTGGATGGGACTTCTTATGGTTGCTTTGATGGCTGGTGGTTTCTTTATTAGCCAAAATCTAGGATTGAGTGAAGCTGCTATGGGTTACCAAAGTATCTTTGCATTTGGCTTGGTTGCTTTTGGTTTCCTATGTATGGGTCCTGTTACTATTGCAGTTGATAATTATGGGCCTATTACTGATAATGCTCAATCTGTTTTTGAATTATCACAAATTGAACAAATTCCAGGCATTAGTAAAGAGATTGAAAAAGATTTTGGTTTCACTCCTGATTTTGAGAGAGGGAAACATTATCTGGAAGCAAATGACTCAGCTGGGAATACATTTAAAGCTACTGCAAAACCTGTACTGATTGGCACTGCTGTCGCTGGTGCAACTACTATGATTTTCTCTATCATTCTTTTATTAAAAAGTGTTGGTATGTTAAGTCTTGAGTTGACACAAGCTCCTATATTGTTAGGTCTTATCACCGGTGGTGCAATGATTTTCTGGTTCTCTGGTGCATCTATTCAAGCTGTAACAACAGGGGCTTATCGTGCTGTTGAGTATATAAAGAAACATATGAAATTGGATAAAACACAGGCTGATGAAAAAGATTCTATTGAAGTAGTAAAAATATGTACACAATATGCCCAAAATGGTATGTGGAATATTTTTATCACACTTATGACAGCGACGCTTGCTTTTGCATTATTTGATCCAAATTTCTTTGTAGCTTATCTAATCTCCATTGCAATTTTTGGTTTATTTCAGGCTCTTTATATGGCAAATGCCGGTGGTGCTTGGGATAATGCTAAAAAATTAGTGGAAGTCGATTTGAAAGAAAAAAATACTCCGCTTCATGATGCATCCGTGATCGGTGATACAGTAGGTGATCCATTTAAGGACACAACTTCAGTTGCCCTAAATCCAATCATAAAGTTTTCTACTTTGTTTGGTTTACTGGCAGTAGAAATTGCAGTCAATATGTCGAATGTTGGGATCGATGGTATTAAACACTATACTCCAGCACACTTTATTATTGGAGGTATGTTGTTGATTATCTCGATGTATTTTGCTTGGCGTTCGTTTTATAAAATGCGGATTCCATTGGAAAAGTAAATTCATTTTTTTTATTTAACAAAATTCCCTTAAGCATGCTTAGGGGATTTTTTTTTAATTATAAATTTTTTATTGATTTATATATGAACTTGTATTTTTTATAAAGTGGTATAAAATTAAAACAAATAGTTAATAATTCTAAAGATAAAATATGAAAAATGAAGAAAAAATATTATTTAACGCGACAGTCTGTCTTCCTGTTAGGGGAGATGAGGTTCTTCTTGCTATGAAGACTAGAAAGATTGGAGCTATGTGTTGGAATGGATATGGTGGAGGGATAGAAGAAGGGGAGAATGCTATAACAGGAGTAATTAGAGAATTACAAGAAGAATCAGGATTGATAGCTACTCCAGATGATTTAGAAAAAATGGCAATTGTTGATTTTTATAATGAAAAAAGTGATGGAAGTACATACATTTGTCGAGTCCATTTCTTTTTATTAAAAAATTGGGAAGGTGAATTAATTGAGACAGAAGAAATGATTACTCCAACATTTTTTAAAATTAATGATTTGCCTTTTGATAAAATGATGCCAGCTGATCGAGAATATTTCCCATATATTTTAAATAAAAAGAAAGTCTATGTAAAATCTTATTATTCTCCTTTTCAAAAAGAATTAAAAAGAAAAGTTGAAATAAAAGAAGTCGAAGAACTTTCTGAAAATTAAAATTTTAATATACACAGGACCGTCCTGTGTAGTATTTTTCTAAATCACCTCAAATAGGAATGAATGATTATTTGAGGTCTATTTGAAATTATAATTTTACATCTACGCTATAGCTGAGATGTAATTATTAATAATAAAACAAAAGGACGAACTGAGTTTTCGAATTCTACACGCGAGACAAGCAGTTTATTTCGTTGGGTAGGAATTTCGATCCTTACAGGATCAGTACACCTTTTCCATTCGCGAGTACGCTCATATGGAAAAGGTTTTCGAATCCTACACGAAAGCCAATAAATTGGCTTTCTCTCGGCGAGACAAGTAGTTTATTTCGTCGGGTAGGAATTTCGATCCTTACAGGATCAGTACACCTTTTCCGTTCGTGATTACACTCACATGGAAAAGGTCTTCGAATCCTACACGAAAGCCAATAAATTGGTTTTCTCTCGGCGAGACATATATAAAAATAACACAGCTGAAGCTGTGTTATTTTTATATTGTGCGCCGGGTAGGATTCGAACCTACGTAGGCCGAAGCCGTTTGATTTACAGTCAAATGCAATTGACCACTCTGCCACCGACGCATATTCTAACAGGATTAATTATACACATTTATTAATATTTTTCAACTTACTTTAAATATGCTAAAATACAAATATATGTCTCAACTTTATAGTAATTCGATTTTTTGGATAGATATAGAAAAAATTAAGCCAAATCCATTTCAGCCTCGTCGTGAGTTTGATGAAGCTCGTTTGAAAGATTTAGCAGATTCAATACGCCAATATGGTGTCCTTCAGCCTCTCGTAGTATCTCGTGAAGAAATACAAAAAGAAGATGGAGTTTTAGTTGAATATGAATTAATCGCAGGGGAACGTAGGCTTCGTGCTTCTAAACTTGCCGGGATTGACCAGGTTCCAGTAATCATAAGATCAGGAGATGATAATATGGCTAAACTTGAATTAGCTATTATTGAAAATCTTCAACGTGAAGATCTCAATGCTGTTGAGCGCGCAAGAGCTTTTATGAGATTAGTAGAAGAATTTAAATTTACTCATGGACAAGTTGGAGCAAAAGTTGGTAAAAGTCGTGAATATGTTTCAAATACTTTAAGACTTTTGGCATTACCACAAGAGATGCTCGACGCTTTATCCGCAGGGAAAATAAGTGAAGGGCATACAAGACCTATCTTAATGCTAACAGATAGACCAGAAGAACAGTTAGTTTTATTTAAAGAAATAGTTTTTAAAAAAATGACAGTACGTGATGCAGAGAAAGCTGCTCGTAAAATTGCTTTTGATCGTGTTCGTAAAAAAGAATATTTGATGGATCCAGAGATTGCTGAAATGGAAGAACGTTTACAAGAATCTCTTGGTACTCGTGTTCATATTGAAAAGAAAGAAAATGGAGGATACATAACCATTGATTTCTTTACTAATGATGATTTACATACAATTCTTGGACTTATTAAATCAAGTGAAGAAAAAAACCCAAATGGTATGCTCGATAAATTTATCGCAAGTCAACCTAAAGAAGATACTACTCTAATAGTAGAGACAGGTGATGAGAATCCATTAAATGGCATAGAAGGGAAAGATGATGATGTTATTTTAATGGAGGATAGAACAAAAGAAGAAATCAAAAAAGCCGAAGAAGAAGTTGATTTATATAATATTAAAAATTTTTCAATTTAAAATTAAAACCCGCATAATTGTGGGTTTTAATTTTTCCCAAAAGAAAGAAATTTTGAGAGTAAACTGTTGGATTTTAAATACACGTTTATGCGTCTACGAGCCAGACTTGTTTTTGCATAGTCTAGCCATTTCGATGATGGTTTTGCATTTTTGTTTATTTGAACCTCAACAATATCATTAGTTTTTAATTTAGTTCCGATTGAAGAATTTTTGCCATTTATTATTGCTCCTTGAACATGATCTCCAACATCTGTATGAATAGCATAAGCAAAATCTATAACACTCGAATCCTCGGGTAGATCGATAATATCTCCTTTTGGAGTGAAAACGAAAACTCTATCTTTAAAGAAATCCATTTTTATTGATTTTAAGAATTTTTCGGGGTTTTCTTTAATCTGATTTAAATCATGAAGTTGGGTTACCCATTCTAATTGTTTAGGAATTGTTTTTTCTACTTTACTTCTTTCTTTATAAATAAAATGAGCGGCGATACCATTTTCAGCTTTTTCATGCATTTCATGAGTACGAATTTGAATCTCGACTATTCCTCCTGTCCCGGTAAAGATAGTTGTATGGAGACTTTGGTATCCATTTGTTTTTGGAGAAGCGATATAATCTTTTATTCGGTTGGGGACAGGAGTCCATTCTCCATGAATCAATCCAAGTACGTGATAACAATCAGCCACAGTATTGACCATTACTCGGAGAGCAATAATGTCATATATTTTACCCATATCCATATCGTATTTTTGAAGTTTTTTCCAAAGAGAATAGAGATGTTTTTGGCGGTAATCAATTATTGTATTTTTTATTTTTGATTCTTTGATTTTTTTAATTATTTCATCTTTTACTTCAATCAAATATTTTTCCTCAACATCTTTTTTCCCTAATAATAATTTTTTAACTTCGTTATATTCTTTTGGGTATGCAAATTTAAAAGCGGCATCTTCAAGTTTACCTTTAAGGCGTCCCATAGATAGGCGGTCAGCAAGAGGCGCATATATTTCTAATGTTTCAAGAGCAATACGTTTTTGTTTATCTGGTCTAACATGCTCTAAAGTTTCTATATTATGAAGCCTATCTGCTAGTTTGATAACTAAAACTCGTAAATCTTTTGCAATAGAAATAAAAAATTTCCTTAAATTTTCAACATTTCTTTCGACTCCTTTATATTTTACTTTTCCAAGTTTAGTAACTCCTTCAATCAAATTAACTATTTCTTCTCCAAATTCTTTTTTTAATTCTTCTTCTGTCACTTCCGCATCTTCAAGGACGTCATGAAGTAAACCAGCGGCTATGACAGTTGGACTCATCTCAAGATCAGCTAAGTTACGAGCAGTATTGGCAACATGAGTAAAATATGGTTCACCACTTTTTCTCAACTGTCCATTGTGAGCTTTTTCCGCAAAGTTATAAGCCTTTTCTATAAGAGCTTTTTCTTTTTCTTTGATATTTGGCTTTAAAGATATTATATCTTCTATCGTCGGAGTCATAAGAATATTATAACCGTATTGATATAATTTGGAAAGTTATTTATTGTTTTTAATATTATCTCCATGTTTATGGGGGTTGTGGTTTTTACACATTTTGTTTGAACATCTTTCTGGTATTGTTTTTGTTCCTTCCATCATTAGTGAATCACACAAGTCACAATTATTGCCAGTTGGTTTTGCTTTTATCGCATTTTTGCAATCTGGATAATTTGAACATGAATAAAATATTCCAAAACGGCCTCTACGTTCCATCATTTTGCCTTTACGACAAACAGGGCAATCAACTTCAGTCATTTTCTTTTTTAATTCTTCCTCATCTTGTTTTATAAATTTACATTTTGGATAACGTGAACAAGATATAAATAATCCAAATTTTCCTTCTCTTGTTACTAATTTTCCTCCACCTGATTTACCTTTTTTATCTCCGCAAGTAGGGCATATTTCACCTGTTTCTTTTGGGCCTTCAAGTACATTACCTTCTATAGTACGAGCTCCACTGCAATCTGGATAATTTGAACATGAATAAAATTTACCAGATCGGGATAATTTTATGATCATATTTTTATTACATTTTGGACAAAGTATGTCTACTGGAGCTTCTCCCATATTTGTGGCTTTAGCTAATTTGTCTTTTTCTTTTATTTCTTTTTGAAAAGGAGTATAGAAATCTTTTAGTGTTTTAGTATAATCTCTTTTTCCGTTTGATATTTCATCAAGTTCATCTTCCATCTCAGCCGTGAAAGTATCACTGATATAATTTGCAAAATTGTTTTCAAGAAAAGAGGAGACTACATCACCAGTATCGGTAGGGAATAAAGTTTTACCTTCTTTCCCCACATAACCTCTGTCTTCGATTGTTTTCATAATAGAAGCATAAGTAGAAGGTCTACCTATACCTCGAGATTCCAATTCTTTTATTAATCCAGCTTCAGAGTAACGATTGGGTGGTTCAGTAAATTTTTCAGTAATTGTTATTTCTATTAATTTTAATTCTTCTCCTTTTTTTATATTTGGCAATTCAGTGTCTTCTCCACGAGCCCCCGTATCACAGATAAGCCATCCAAGGAATTGGACTTGTGATCCATTGGCAGTAAAGTCTGGGATTTTTTTACTTTCTATATTGGCAATAATTTTAGTTTTTAATAGTTTTGCATCAGACATTTGAGAAGAAACTGTCCTTTCCCAAATTAGACGGTAAAGCTTTTTTTGATCCTCACTTATTCCTGCACTTATCTGTTCTATGTGAGTTGGTCTGATGGCCTCATGTGCTTCTTGAGCATTTTTGGATTTTGTTTTGTAAAAATGTATTTCGGCATATTCTTTTCCGTATTTTTTTTCTACTAATGAGATGATTTGATTTTGGGCTTGGATAGACAGATTTGTACTATCTGTACGCATGTATGTAATAAATCCAGATTCATATAACTTTTGAGCTGCTTGCATTGTTCTTGAAGGAGAAAAACCTAAACGAGTACTCGCGGTTTGTTGAAGAGTGGAAGTTGTGAAAGGAGCACGAGGAGATCTTTTCTGTTCGTTGGTTTTTACATCAATAACCATCCATTTTTCTTTTTTGCCCAGCTCTAAAATATTTTCTACTATTTTTTGTTCACGTGATTCTTCACTACAAGATAAAGTTAATTTATTTTTATTTTCAGTATCAAATAATCCTTCAAGAGTCCAATATTTTTCAGGAACAAAAGCTCTTATTTCTCTTTCTCTTTCCATTATTATACGAAGAGCAGGAGATTGGACACGTCCGGCCGAGAGCCCGTAACGTACTTTTTTCCAAATTATTCCAGATAAATCATATCCAACAAGACGATCAAGTACTCGTCTCGCTTCTTGAGCTTTGACTAAATTCTCATCAATATCACGGGGTTTAGAAAGAGCCTCTTCTACTGCTTCTTTGGTGATTTCATGAAATGTCACACGTTTAATAGGGGATTTTATTTTTGGGTCTTCATCAAGTAACGTTTTTAAATGCCATGAGATAGCTTCTCCTTCACGATCTGGGTCGGTAGCAAGCATGATTTCGTTGGCACGTTCACCTAAAGATTTTAATTCAGAAACTATTTTTTCTTTCCCTTTTGAAATCTCATATCGTGGGATAAATCCACCTTCTATATCGATTGCATCTTTGTTTGATTTTGGTAAATCTCTTATATGCCCAACTGAAGCACGAACAGTCCATCTATCTAATCCAGTTTTATCTGTTGATAAATATTTTTCTATCGTCTTTGCTTTTGAAGGTGATTCAACAATTAAAAGTTTCATATTTTATAATTATTACATCAAATTATATTTTTTAGCAAATTTTATTTTTTCTTTTTTTGTGTTAATCTTTAAATATGTGTGGAATTGTAGGATACATTGGAAATAAAAAGTCTTCACCAATCTTAATAAAAGGATTGAAGTATTTAGAATACCGTGGGTACGATAGTGCTGGTATTGCAGTTCTTGATAAAGGTCAGATTCAAACTTATAAAAAGAAAGGGAAAGTATCTTTATTGGAGTCTTTTATTAAAAATAAAAAAATAGAAGGGAATATAGGGATAGCCCATACTAGATGGGCAACTCATGGTGAGCCTTCAGATAAGAATTCGCACCCGCATCTTTCAAATTCTGGAGAGATTGCAATTGTTCATAATGGAATAATAGAAAATTATCAATCAATAAAAAAAATTTTAGAAAGTAAGGGTTATATTTTTAAATCAGAAACTGATACGGAGGTATTAATTAATTTGATTGAAGATGTTCAAAAAAATACTAAAACCAATATTGCGGAAGCGGTACGTTTGGCTCTTGCGAAAGTTGTAGGTGCTTATGCGGTGGTGATTATGTCACAAAATGAAGATACTCTCATTGTTGCCAAAAATGGCAGCCCTGTTGTATTGGGTGTTGGTGATGGTGAATATTTTATTGCTTCTGATGCGACTCCTCTTATTGAACATACAAATAAAGTTATTTATTTAAATGACGGAGAGATGGCCATCATAAAGAAAGATAAGTTAATTGTTAAAACAATTAAAAATGTAATAAAAATTCCTTATATTAAAAAATTGGATATCAAATTAGAAGAATTAGAGAAAGAAGGATTTTCTCATTTTATGTTGAAAGAAATTTATGAACAGCCACGTTCTATAAGAGACAGTATAAGAGGAAGAGTAAATTTAAAAAATGGAGAAATAAAACTTGCTGGATTTGAAGAAATTTTAGATAAATTTAAAAACGCCAAGAGGATAATAATACTTGCTTGTGGGACTAGTTGGCACGCAGGTCTTGAAGCGAAGTATTTTTTTGAAGAGTTCGCTCAAATTCCCGTTTCCGTTGAGTATGCTTCAGAATTTAGATACAGAAATCCAGTCATATATAAAGACGATGTGGTCATAGCTATTTCTCAATCAGGAGAGACTGCGGATACTCTTGCTGCTATTAAATTAGCCAAAGAAAAAGGTGCTACTATTTTTGGGGTATGTAATGTTGTTGGTTCTTCAATTCCACGTCACACAGACGCAGGGTCATATACTCACGCAGGGACAGAGATTGGGGTTGCATCTACTAAAGCTTTCACTGCCCAATTAACTGTTTTAATGTTGATCTGTCTTAGACTGGCTTTATTGAAAAAATGTATTTCTAAAAATAAAGTAAAAAAGATATTAGAAGAGCTTGATTCGATTCCTCATTTAGTTGAAAAAGCTTTAAAAGAAAAAGATAAGATAAATATAATTGCCAAAAAATTTAAAAATGCTAAAAATTTTATTTACCTAGGAAGAGGATATGGCTTTCCTCTTGCTCTTGAAGGAGCATTAAAACTTAAAGAAATTTCTTATATTCATGCAGAAGGGTATCCTGCGGCAGAAATGAAACATGGTCCAATTGCTTTGATAGACGAAAATATGCCAGTAGTATTTATTGCTAATAAAGGTCCATCTTATGAAAAAGTTATTAGTAATATGATGGAGGTTAAAGCTCGAAAAGGAATAATTATTGCAATAGTTACAAAAGGAGATAAAGACGCTAAAAAGATTGCTGATTATTCAATCGAAATTCCTGAAACAAATGAAATCATGATGCCTTTTGTGGCATCTGTTCCACTTCAAATGCTTGCTTATTATATTGCGGTTCTTCGTGGTTGTGATGTAGATAAACCTAGAAATTTAGCTAAATCTGTAACCGTTGAATAATACAATCGTGAGGCAAGACCTCACGATTATATAAATTTTATATTTTTCTAATTTCTCCTAATTCTTCTTTTATTAAATCCTTGATTTCCATTATGGAAAGGAGAGCGTTAGCTTCTGATGTTGGCATTCCAGAAATTCTAATAAGCTCATCACGTTCAATTGGTTCACGAAGTAAATTTATTATTTTTAATTCTTCTTTTGAACAATCAATGTATTTTTCTTCTTCAGATAATATTTTTCTTTCTATTTCAAATCCAAGGGCTTCTAAAATATCATTACTACTAGTTATTGGAGTTGCTCCTTGTTTTATCAGCCAGTTAGTCCCATTTGAATTTGATGAAAAAGCTGATCCTGGAACAGCCAAAATATCACGATTATAATCAAGAGCCATACGGGCAGTGATCAAAGTCCCTGATTTTTCTTCAGCTTCTATTATAAGTACAGCTTTTGAAATTCCCGCCATAAGACGATTCCTTTGAGGGAAAGAATAAAGTTGTGATATTGCATTTGGTAAAAATTCTGAAATTAAACACCCCCCATTATCAACAATTTCTTGAGCAAGTTTTATATTCATTCTAGGATACAAGACACTATTATCAAGTCCTGATCCAGGAAATGAAATTGTAATAAGACCATTATCCAGTGCTGCTCTATGAGCAATACTATCTATCCCCATAGCAAGTCCGGAAACTATTACTATTGGATAACCTTTTAATCCATGAATTAATTTTTCACAGATATCTTTTCCATAAGAAGTATATTTACGAGATCCAACTACTGCTAAATATATTAGGTTTGGACTAGGAAGTTTGCCTCTTATATATAGAGTCTTGGGAGGTTGAGGAATTTCGAGTAAGGGTTTAGGAAATTGATCTAATTTTAATTTATAGATATCTTCCATATGATTTTATGTAACCTTGCTTTAATTTGTATATTATATCATTTTTTACTCGCCCTGTATCAAATTTTGAAAAATTTTTGCTTCGAGGTATACTATAAACATTATGTTAGATATTAAATTTATTCGTGAAAATAAAGAGGTGGTCAAAGAAGGGGCCAAGAAAAAACACATTGAAGTTGATATTGATAATTTACTTTCTATCGATGAAAAAAGATTAGAGATTCTTTCACGTGTTGAATTTTTAAGAGGAGAACAAAATAAAGTTAGTATTTCAATGGGCCAAAAAATAGAAGATTCTTTACGCCTCCAGCTTATTGAAGAGATGCGTTTAGTCAAAGATGAGTTAAAAGAAAAAGAAGAAGAACTGCGTAACGCTATTATAGAGTGGCAAGGTTTAATGTTAAAAATACCAAATATACCATCAGTTGATACTCCAATTGGTCCTGACGACTCTGCAAATGTTGTTATTCGTCAATGGGGTGAAAAACCAGAATTTTCTTTTAATCCAAAAGAACATAGTGAACTAGGTAAAGCTTTGGGGATTATAGATACTGAGACAGCAGGAGAAGTGGCTTCTTCCCGTTTTGCTTATTTAAAAGGGGATTTAGTTTTATTACAATTTGCTTTAATTCAGATGTGTTTGGAAATTTTAACAAATGAGGAAACACTAAAACAAATAGCAGAAAAATCAAATATTTCTATAAATGTTTCAAAATTTATACCAGTTGTTCCTCCTGTTTTTGTTAGACCATTGGTACAAGTTAAAATGGCAAGATATATGACTCCTGAAGAACATTATATTTTTCCTAATGACGATCTGATGCTTATTGGAAGTGCTGAACATACTCTTGGTTCTATGCATATGGATAAAATTTTTGATGAGAAAGATCTTCCTATTAGATATGCTGGTTATTCAACTGCCTTTAGAAGAGAAGCTGGTGCTGCGGGGAAAGATACTAGTGGTATTTTACGCCAGCATCAATTTGATAAATTAGAGATGGAAGTTTTTTCCCTCCCTGAAAATTCCATGCAAGAACAAAATTTTCTTGTGGCTATTCAAGAATATGTTTTACAAACTTTGAAATTACCATATCAAGTAGTTTCAGTTTGTACCGGAGATATGGGTTTCCCCGATACTAGACAGATAGATATTGAGACATGGATGCCAGGGCAAAATAAATATAGAGAAACTCATAGTTCAGATTCAACTGGTGGATTCCAAGCTCGTAGGTTGAATACTAGAGTTAGAAGAATTGATGGCAAGATAGAACCTGTTCATATGAATGATGCTACTGTCGTAGCAATAGGAAGAATGTTAATAGCAATTATGGAAAACTATCAACAAGAAGATGGTACTATAAAAATTCCTGAAGTTTTGCAAAAATATTTAGGTAAAGATATTATTTCGTAAATAGAATATGAGAGATATTCCTACATCTCCGCGTGTGATAGAAATAAGGCATAATCGTCGGATCAAACGGTTACGTTTTTTAGCATTTGGGATAGTTCTATTGATAGCTATTATTTTTGCTCTTTCTTTTTTTTCTGGCAGTAAAGGGATGATGATAAATAAAATAGAAATAACTGGTACCCATATAATAGATCAGAATGATGTTAAAGAAGAAATTTATCAAAATATTTTTGGTAGGTATGTTTATCTTTTTGATAAATCTAATGGTTTTATTTATCCTCATGATCAAATATATGATAACTTAATTTTAAAATTTCCAAGGATTAAGAAACTTTCAGTATATAGAGATGATTTGAAAACATTACATATCGATATAACAGAAAAGATTGGATCATATCTTTATTGTGGAATTGATATTCCAATAAATAAAAATGAATTAGGAGAAAATTGTTATTTTATAAATAATGATGGACTTATTTTTGATAAAGCACCTTATTTTTCAGGTAATGTTTATTTTAAATATTATGTAGAATTAGAAAATGGACGTAAGGAACCATTAGGAGCACAATTATTTAATTCAGAATATTTTTATAAGATGACTAGATTTATCGATGGTATTTCTTCTCTAGGATTTAAGCCAATATATATAATAATGAGTAAAGATGGGACCAATTCATTATATTTGGATAGTAAAAATAATGAAAATATTCCAAAAATAATTTTTAAAAATGAGGATGATCTTGATATTATAAAAGATAATTTTGATATTGCTATGAAGAAAAAAGAATTTGCCAATGAAGTTAATTCAAAGTATGATAAACTTTTATACATAGATCTTCGTTTTAAAAATAAAGTCCTATATAAATTCCAGTAAATCGTTCCGCAGAATTATTAAAATTTTTCCCGTTTTACCCAGGGTACTGGGCTCCGACACGGATAAAAATTTCAATAATTCTGCTTCACAGTTTAATTAAAGTATGAAAAATATTTTTGAAAAATTAGAAAAACCATTTTTTTGTTTAGCCCCAATGGCCGATGTAACCGATGCGGCTTTTAGAAGTATTATTTGTAAATATGGTAAACCAGATATTTTTTGGACAGAATTTGTTTCGGCTGATGGTCTTTCTAGCCCTGGAAGAGAAATCTTAAAAGATAATTTGATTTTTAATAAAAAAGAACATCCTATTGTTGTTCAGCTTTTTTCTTCAAATATAGATAAAATGCGCGAGGCCTCAAAATATTGTGCATCTCTTGGTTTTGATGGGATTGATATCAATATGGGGTGCCCAGACCGTTCTGTAGAAAAACAAGGTGCTGGAGCTGCAATGATAAAAGATATGAAAAAAGCAGGGGAAATAATCCAAGCTGTAAAAGATGGAATAAAAGATTTTAAAAAAAAGGGAAAGACAAAAAATATTTCTATATCAGTAAAAACTAGGATTGGATACAATAAAAATCAAATCAAGGAATGGATTCCATTTCTATTATCATGTGGCATTGATGCTTTGACTATTCATGCTCGTACACGAAAAGAGATGTCTCTCGTCCCAGCCAGATGGGAGCATATTAAAGAAGTTGTTGAAATTAGAAATAAAATGGGAGTTAAAACGAAGATTATAGGGAATGGTGATGTTAGGGATTTAAAACATGGGTATGAACTTGCAAAAGAAACAGGTTGTGACGGAGTGATGATTGGGAGAGCGATATTTGGTAATCCGTGGTTGTTTACTAATAGTAGGAATGGAATTAATTCAAAATTTTCTCAGGTTCTCGGACGAGGGAGGACGAGGAGCCAGACCAGTTCAAAAATTTTAATTAATTCCACTCCTACATTAAAAGAAAAATTAAAAGTTATGTTAGAGCATACAAAATTATTTGAAAAAATACTTGGTAAACATAGGAATTTTGCTATTATGAAAAAACATTTTAAAGCTTATGTTAATGGTTTTCCTGCCCGCCCTCACGATAGTTCGGGAGCAGGCGGGATTGGAACTAAAGAATTACGCGTAAAACTTATGGAAACAAAAAATGCGAAAGAAGTAGAGAAAATAGTTTCTAATTTTCTCAAAAATCATTAATTTGGCTTGCTCCGTTGTAAATTTTGATAAAAATTTCTTTACGGGGTATAATCAAGTTTATGAAGGACTCAAATATTGCATTATATAGAAAATATAGACCAGAGAGTTTTGATGAAGTTATTGGCCAAGATCATATTGTTAAAGCTATTTCTGGCAGTTTAAAAGTAGGGAAGGTGGCTCATGCTTATCTTCTTTGTGGTCCGCGTGGAACAGGCAAGACAACTATTGCTCGTATTATAGCTCGCGAGCTTGGATCATCTATAAATGATATTTATGAAATGGATGCTGCAAGTAATAGAGGGATAGATGATATAAGAGAAATTAAAGAAAATGTTCGAACCTTGCCTTTTGATTCGAAATACAAAATTTATATTTTAGATGAAGTTCATATGTTTACCAAAGATGCATGGAATGCCCTTCTAAAAACTATCGAAGAGCCTCCAGAGCATGTTATTTTTATTCTTGCTACAACAGAGCTTGAAAAAGTCCCTGAGACAATTATTTCTCGTTGCCAGAGTTTTGTTTTTAAAAAACCAACAGACTCTATCCTTTCAAAAGTAATAAATGATGTTGCTCAAAAAGAAGGGTATAAACTAGAAGAGGGAGGAGCAGAACTTATAGCACTCCTTGCTGATGGAGCTTTTCGTGATGCTCTAGGAACTTTACAAAAAGTTATATCTTTTACAAAAAATAAAATTATAAATATGTCTGAGATAGAAGAAATAACAGGAGCTCCAAATAGTACTTTAGTTGATAGCTTTTTAGATGCATTAGCTCAAAATGATATTGAAAAAGGTTTTTCTTCGATAGAAAAAGCAGTTAGTCAAAATATAGAAATGAGTGTTTATATTAAAATGATTCTTTATAAACTTCGTTATGCTCTAATGCTTCGTTATGTTCCTAGCTCAAAAGAATCAATTGAAAAAAATATAAATGAGAAAGATTTAGATTATTTGATTAAACTTATTTCTACAAAACCAGAACATATTTCATCCAATACACTTTCTATCTTACTCGAAGCTTATCAGGATCTTCGTTTTTCTGTTATCAACCAATTGCCTCTTGAACTTGCTTTAATGAAAATTCTTAATGCAGAAAATAAATAATAAAATTTGGGATGTAATAATTATAGGAGGAGGAGCATCTGGAATGATGGCTGGAGCTGTGGCTTCTTCGCGTTCTTTATCGGTATTGATTATAGATAAGAATAAATCCCTTGGAGAAAAATTAAAAATCACTGGGGGAGGACGATGCAATATTACAAATAATGAACCAGATATTCATAAACTATTAAAAGTTTATGGAGAAGGTGCCCCATATTTATATTCACCTTTTTCTATTTTTGGAGTTAAAGATACTTTTAATTATTTTGAGTCTCTTGGTTTGCCCCTTGTTGTTCAAGCCCGTAATCGTGTTTTTCCAAAAACAGAAAAAGCATTTGATGTTTTTAATGTTTTATATAAAGAATTGATAAAAAATAATACAATTATAAAAACAAATTGTATTGTAACTAAAATTAATAAAGATAAAAATGAAATAATAAGTATTGATACTAATCAAGGGAAATTATATGCAAAATCTTTTATTTTAGCGACAGGGGGGTTATCACATCCAGAGACTGGGTCAACAGGGGATGGTTTTAAATTTTTAAGAGAAATTGGCCATTCTGTAATTGATCCAAATCCAAATGTTGTACCTATTATGGTAGGCGATAGTTGGGTTAAAGATTTAGCAGGAGTAACATTATCTTTTATGAAAATAACATTTTATTTAGAAAATAAAAAACAATTTTCTAAAACAGGTAAAATATTATTTACACACTTTGGCCTTTCTGGACCTCTTATTTTAAATAGTGCTAAAGACATTAAAATGCTTCTTGATAAAGGGTTAGTTACCGCGTCTATAGATCTTTATCCTGATACAGATATAAGTGATTTGGATAAAAAGATTATAAAAATTTTCGATTCAAATAAAAATAAAATGTTAAAAAGTATAATAAAAGAAATTGTACCAGATGGTATGTCTAAAGCTTTTTTAGAAATTATAAATTTTATTGATTTAAATATTAAGGTTCATAGTATAACAAAAGAAGAGAGAAGAAAAATAATTGATTTATTAAAAGATTTACCTTTATCTATAGAAGATTTGATGGGGTATGATAGATCAGTAGTTTCTGATGGAGGAGTTGTTATTTCTGAAGTAGACATGAAAAATATGCGTTCAAAAAAATTTTTGAATTTATATATTACTGGGGATTTACTTCATTTAAATAGAAATTCAGGAGGATATAGTCTACAGATTTGTTGGACGACTGGCTATATTGCAGGCATGTCCGTATAATATTATTTAACTTTTTAATCCTTTTTTATAAATAGAAATTAGGCTATACAATAAACTTAAAACAAGTGGGCCGATAAGAATTCCAAGTGGGCCGATAAATGACACTCCTCCTAAAATAGAAAATAGAATAAATAGAGATGGTATTTCTGTGTCTTTAGAAATAATATATGGATTTAATAAATTATCTATCGCTCCAATCAGAATTATTGACCAGGCAAGAAGTCCTAATGCTTGTAATTGCATTCCAGTAAAGAATAAGAATAATATAGCAGGGACCGAGACAATAGAAGTTCCTATGGTTGGGACAAAAGAAGCAATACCAGCCACAACTGCCCAGATGATAGGATTAGGAATTCCAAAAATCATAAATCCAATCCAAGCTAGAATTCCTTGAGCTATAGCTATAATAAAAGATCCTTTGAAAATTCTATTTATTGAATTTTTGAGATTTATTAAAATCTCATTTGTGTCTTCATCTTTAAGTGGAAAAATATTAATAAAACCTTTTTTCCATTTTTCACCATCTTTTAATAAATAGAAAAGAGCAAGTATCATTACTGTGAACATTAAAATAGAATTTAATGTTGAAGTAAAGAAATTTGCTAAATTACCAGTTAATGATGACATTAATTCTGTTATTTTGGAATGAACATCAAAATCAAACCCAATTGGAAGTAAACGATTTACAGAGGAATTGATTGATTCTATTATATGATTAGAAGCTCCAGAACTAACTACATTGTAATACATGTCTTGAGTTTGATTAAAAATTGCTTTACCAACAAAAAACAAAGGGATACATAAACATAAAATAAATAGAATTACAGTGATAACAGAAGCAAGCCATGATATATTTTTAACTAAATGATTTTTTATAAATAAATAAATTGGAGAAAGGACAACAGCGAAAGCTGCTGATAATATAAAAATAGTAAGAAATGGATAAAAAATTATAAGAGTTAGTACTATGGTTATTAGTAATAATATAAACAAAAAATATTTTTCTGTTGAATTTGTTTGCATGAATATATTATAACATAATTTTTATTATATTTAGATAGTTGAAAAATAACTATTTTTAAGGTATTCTATAAGTGTTCAAATATTTGGGGATCGTCTAATGGTAGGACAGTGGCCTTTGAAGCCATTAATTGGGGTTCGAATCCCTGTCCCCAAGCAAAATTAAGAGAAACGCAATTTTGCGTGGGGAAGAAAATGCGATTACGCATTTTCGCCAGGGATTCGGAGACCCTGAGTATATCGCACGGAGCTTTAGCGAGTACGATACGAAGGGTGTACAGAATCTGTAAGATTCGAAAAGTGTAATCACGGTCCCTGTCAGGGATTCGAAAGACTTTTCCTTGCCGAAGGCGGAAAAGTACCCGCGACCGTAGGGCGAGAAATTCCCTGTCCCAATCTGTAAGATTCGAAAAGTGTACTCACGGTCCATGTCCCAATTTGTAAAAATTAAAAATTCCCTTGTAATATAATAATAATTTTTTAAATAAATTAGCATATATAAGATATGTATAGTATACTCCGAGAGTCGTTTTAGTAGAGTTTAATTTAGAATATTTATATGGATGAAGAAAAAGAAGTAGTTGAAGTAACCGAAGAAGTTGTAACTCCAGAAGTTGAGACTCCAGTTGAGGTGGAAACCCCAAGTGAAGAGGAAACTCCAGAAGCGGCTGCTTAAATTTTAGAATATAAAATCTCCCAACGAAAGAAGGGGGATTTTATATTCTCCTTGTGTTTTAAGTATAAAAAGGATAGTATTTATTAATAATCATAATAACTTGTCTTTATTGATAAGTAACAAAAAAATAATTTTATGGGAAATTTTCAAGGAGGAGGTAATAGAGGAGGAGGGTTTAGGGGTGGTAATGGAGGAGGACGACCAAGTTACGGCGGTAATCGTGGAGGAGATAGAGGAGAAGTTTCAATGCATAAAGCAGTTTGTGACGAATGTCATAAAAGTTGTGAAGTTCCTTTCCGTCCATCTGGCGATAAGCCAGTATATTGTAGTGATTGTTTTAGTAGTAAAAGAGATAATGAAGATCGTGCTCCACGAAGAGAATTTTCTGATCGTGGACCCAAGAGAGATTTTGATAATAAATCATCTTCTTTCTCAAAACCAGCACCATCTCAAGATGATGTAAAAAAACAATTAAATGAGATGAACATTAAAATAGATCGTTTGATTGGCGTAGTGGAAAAACTTGTTTCTAATAAAGTAGAATCAAAACCAGTAGTAAAATCTACTTCAGTTATTTTACCTAAAGTAGAAATAAAAAAGGTAGTAGCTGTTAAGAAAGTTGCTCCTGTTAAAGTTATTGCAAAAAAGGTAGTAGCTAAAAAAATAGTAGGAAAGAAAAAATAAATAATTCTATTTTTTTACAAAAGCTCTCATTTGAGAGCTTTTGTTTTTTATAGTAGGGGTACATTGTTACTATTGACAGGTTCATATAAAAATCATATAATACTTCATTATGAAAAAATTATCTATTATATTAATTGGGATTTTATTATTTACGGGTTTGTCTTTTGTTTCTTTGCCAAATAAAGTAGAAGCTTGTGGGTATGCTTTTGGAAGCGGATGCAATAGCTCATACTATAGACCCTCTAATTATAATTATAGACCAATATATAATTATCCAAATTATAATTACAGAAACAATAATTCTGCTTTTAATAATAACTATTATCCATCTTCTTATAACTACAGAAGTTATGGTTCAAATTCTGCTTTTAATAATAACTATTATCCATCTTACTATAATTATGGAAGTTATAATTCAAATACTGCTTTTAATAATTATAACAATTATTATAGAGGAAATTCATATTGTTATAATTGGTGGAGATGTTAATTAATTTTCTTCTTGCGGTTTTTCAATAGTGATAGTTTCAATTCCGACTGCTTCGCCGGTTATTCTCATTACGTCTTTGTCTATTTTCTTGAATTCACTACTAGAATTATCGTAATGGTTTATAACAGTTTTCAATGAATTTCCGATTTTTAGATGATATTCATTATATGATTTTAAATGTTTAGATAAGTCTTCAACTTTTTTTATGATTTCTTTTGCGGATTTCTCAATTTTAAATGCTTTGAATCCATAAACTACAGATTGTAGATATGCCATAAAAGTAGTAGGCGACACGATGATAACTTTTTTGTCGTTATAAGCATAGTCAATAAGATTTCTAGTATTTACTTTTATTGAACCAACTTCATTTACCAATAAATCATAGTAAATTGCTTCAGCTGGAATGTACATAAAAGCAAAAGGTAAAGTTCCTTCTTCTATTTTAATATATTTTGCTGTTTCGTCTATTCTTTTTTTGAGATCATTTTTGAATTCTTTTTCGAGCTCTTCTCTTTGTTTGTCATCAATTGCGTGCACTACTCTATCGTAATTGTCCAAAGAAAATTTTGCATCAATTGGTATTATACCTTCTTTTACTTTTATTATTGCATCAACTTTATCTTTATTTTTAAATTCATATTGCATTTCATATTGTCCAGGGGCAAGTGTGTTAGATAATATTAATTCTAAAGATGCTTCCCCCCAATTACCACGCTGTTTCTGGTGTTTAAGAGTTTTTTCTAAACTGCCAAGTTGTTCAGCTATTGTAACAAACTGCCTAGTTGCTTCATTTGTTTTTGTTTGTTCTCTCGCAACATCAATGAGACTTTTACTCATTTGTTCATTAATATCTTTTAGTAATTTTTGAGATTCCGAGAATTGATTATAAACAGCTTCCCTAGTTTCTTTTTGAGATTCACCCAGTTTATTATCAATTATTCCAATTTTTGTATCTATATTTCTAGATAGATCATTCATTTGTTGGAATAATAATTGTATTGAATTATCTGCTTTTTCTTCGGGTTTCTTTTTAAAAATAAGAATAATCCCCGTGATTAATCCGACTAAAATGAGAATAAGAAGAATTATAATTAGTGTTTCCATAATTGTAATTATAGTATATCATATTTATTATAAGGATAATAAATATGATTAAATAATATGGAAGAATGGATAATTATATCAATAGGGTTACTAGTAAGTTCGGTAGCTTTGTATTTGGTTGTTAGAAAATCAAATAATGTTGAAATGTCTGTCGATATTCAAAATCTCGGAATGTTTTTGTTGCCCACTATATTTATTGGATTATATATATTATTTAAAAATGAATCACTCGAAATTTCTATTATAAATCTTTTAATTATAATATTTGCCGCAATTTTTTTTAGTTGGCTAGGAAATATCGCATCATTAAAAGCACTAAAAAAAGCTCCAAACCCAGGGTACAGTTTGGTTATTTCAAAAAGCTATGTGTTGATGACTTCCATAGTTTCAGTTTGGATTTTTCATTCACCCTTGACCTTAAAATCAATAATTGCAATTGTTTTAATAATAATTTTTTCAGCTGTAATTATTATCGACAGGAAAAAATTAAGTGATATAAGTAATAATATTTGGATATGGTTTACGGTAGGAGCCTTTTTTGCATGGGGGTTTTTGGCTCTTACATTAAAATATCTAACAAGTAATGGAATGAAGTCAGTGGTGATTCTTTTTTATTTAATGCTTTTTGTTTCAATCTTGGTTTTATCTCAGATTATTTTTAAAAAAGTAAAAATTATAGTTACAAAAGAACAAAAATTTATTTTTTTATTTATTGGGATTGCTTCAACTTTTTTTAACTTATTTAATATACTTGGTTATCAGTATGCACCAAATCCGGGTTATATAAATGCAGTCAATGCTGGCTCAATAGCATTAGTTACAATATTTGCAGCCATCTTTTTCAGGGATGATTTATCTATAAAGAAAATAATTGGTGTTTTGGGTGTAGTTGCTAGTTTGGTCTTATTATTTATTTAAACTAATTTCCCTAAATAATTTTTTAAAGTATAAATCCAGTCTTCTTCATTATCGGGATTTTGTTCTTTTTGATTAAATAAAAGTTGTACCGAACTATCATTCTTTTCAGATGGTTTGTTTTTGGAGATTATAATTACTCCAATAACTATACCGATTATGATGATAATAAGAAGAATTATAATTAAAGTATTTATGACTAATACTATTATATCATAAATTAATTTGATATAATTAATTTTATTAATAATTGTCGAGTTCTAACTTGGAAAATATTTAAAATGAAAACAGAGAATATTATTTTAATGCAAATGGCGAGAGAATCTTTAAAGGGCAAATGGGGATTAGCTATTGGTGGTTGTGTTGTGTTTAGTTTAATATCAATAGTATTAAGTTTTATTCCTATATTTGGTTCTATTGGCTCATTAATTATTACAGGGCCATTTACTCTTGGTATTATTATTTTTTCATTATCGATTTCACGTAATCAAGAAGCCAAAGTTGGTCAAATTTTTGATGGTTTTAATTATTTTGGGAAATCATTGGGGGCCTATTTATTAGTGGTTCTCTTTGTTCTTTTGTGGTCTCTTCTCTTAATAATTCCGGGAATAATTGCAGCTATCTCTTACTCAATGACATTTTATATACTTGCTGATAATCCTTCAATAAAAGCAATGGAGGCAATAGATAGAAGTAAAAAGATGATGTATGGATATAAATGGAAACTTGTTTGTTTGCAATTCCGTTTTATTGGTTGGATGCTATTATGTTTTTTTACTTTAGGAATTGGATTGTTGTGGTTAATTCCATATATGCAAATAAGTTTTGCAAAATTCTATGATGATATAAAGGGAGAACAGATAAAAACAGAAGAAAATCCAGAAATAATAAATCCTGTTGTCATTTAAAATTCTAATTTTTATTTATATCAATTTCCCCAAATAATGTTTTAAAGTGTAAATCCAATCTTCTTCATTTTCTGGATTGTTTTGTTCTTTTTGGTTGAGCATCCATTCTAAATATCCACGGTCAATTTGAGCAACTTCTTCAACAGTTTTACCTGTATATTTTCCAAAGTTGAACATATTCATTAGAGAAGGACGGCTAGAAATTTCAATCATCTTTTCTATGGCTTCTTCTTCATTTATATTTTCTTCATCCATTATTTTCTTTAATAATCTCTCGTATAATTTTTCAAGAACAAGAACATCCCCAAGTGCATCATGAGCAGAAGCTTCAATATCGATATCAAGATAATATCTTAAATATTGTAAACGATATTGTGGAATAATATTATTTTTATCAAGGGCTCGTGCAACACGAAGAGTACAAATAGTATTGGTTGGTTTTATTCCTTCATTTTTAATTATTTCAAAATCAAATTTATTATTGTGAGCTACCATTACTGAATTTGGATCTTCAAGCATTGTTTTTATTTTTTGATATTCAGGGCTTTCTTTGAAAGTATTTTTATTGGTGACCATTTTATTTGTTATATGAGTTATCGCACTAGCTTCAGGGGGAATAGGGATAGATGGTTTGTATAATTCACAAAAAGTCTCACCATCTGTTTTATAAGCTAATTGACAAAGAAAATCTTTTTTGGGTTCATTCCCAGTTGTTTCAGTATCTAAAAATATAATTTGTTTCATAAACCTATTCTACCACCAGAGAGAATATTTTTAAAATATCCTTTCTGGTGGTCTCAAAATACGTTATAATATAAGTGTATGAAATTTGAGACTAAAATTTGCCAGAATTGTAAAAAAGACTTCATAATTGAGCCAGATGATTTTTCTTTTTATGAGAAGATAAAAGTCCCAGCACCGACCTGGTGTCCAGAATGTAGAATGATAAGAAGAATGTCTTTCCAAAATACTTGGAATATTTCTTGGATAAATTGTGAAAAATGTGGGGAAAGGGTTATATCTCGACATTTATCTGGGCTTGCTAAAATTAAAGTATATTGTCAGAAGTGTTGGTGGGCTGATGATTGGGATGGCACAGAACATTCTATGGATTATGATTCTTCTCGAACATTTTTTTCACAGATTAATGATCTAATAGAAAAGACTCCACATGCATCTACCAATACTTCTTTCTTGAGTAATAAAAATTGTGATTATACAAATGGTATTGGATGGTCTAAAGATTGTTACTTAACATTTTGGGCTGACTATTGTGACAATGTTTATTATTCTTCGATGCTGAATAATCTAAAACATAGTTCGGATTGTCTTCGAGGGTATTATTCAGAACTTTGCTATGGATCTATCGGTTTTAGTAAATGTTATAAGATGTTTTTCTCAGATGAATGTGATGATTGTATAGATATTTGGTTTTGTCGGAATTGTTACAACTGTTCTAATTGTATTGGCTGTGTAAATCTAAGTGGGGCCTCATATTGTATTTTCAATATTCGGTATACAAAAGAAGAATATGAAAAAATATTAAAAGATTTAAATTTAAAATCTTGGACAAAGATTCAGGAAATTGAAAAAGAAGCTCATAAATTATGGCTGACAAAACCCTATCGAGCTTATCATGGACACTCACTCAATTCTAGTGTGACAGGGGATTATGTTTATACATCAAAAAATTGCAAAGAATCATATCTTTTAAATGGAGGGGAAGATTGTAAGTGGTGTCAGTTTGTAACTGTCCCAAAGGTAAAAGATTCTTATGATTATTCTGGTTGGGGAAATAATGTTAGTAGAATTTATGAATGTGAGACAGTGGGGGAAAATGCAGATTCTATTTATTTCTCCGATGAATGCTGGCCAGATGTTTTAAACTTGCAGTATTGTATTTGGGGTATGAGTTGTAAGAATTGTTTTGGCTGTGTAAATCTAAAAAGAAAACAATATTGTATTTTAAATAAACAATACTCTAAAGAAGAATTTAATAAATTAAAAAATCAAATAATAGAAGATATGAAGAAAAATCCTTACATAGATAAAATTGGAAGGATGTTTTCTTATGGAGAATTTTTTCCACCAGAATTAAGTGAATTTGCTTATAATAGATCAAATGCAATGCGTTTCTTTAAAAAAACAAAAGAAGAAGCTTTAAAGGAAGGATATGGTTGGAATGACAATACAAAAGAAATAGGGAAGAGTACTATTGACGCGAAAGATTTATCAGAGATTATCGAAGATGTAAAAGATGATATCGTCAAAGAAGCTATAAAATGTATATCCTGTGTTTATTCTTATAACATTGCAAAAGGAGAATTAGATTTGTTGAGAAAATTAGATTTACCTCTTCCTCGTGAATGTCCTAAGTGTCGAGAGAATAAAAGATTTGAAAGAATGACGATGCCAAGACTTTATGATAGGAAGTGCGATAAATGCAGTATAGAGGTTAGATCACCATATTCTCCTGATAGGCCTGAAATTATTTATTGTGAGAAGTGTTATCAACAAGAAGTTTATTAGATAATTAATAATTAAAATTATATGTTAGAAACTTTTGGATATATTAGCGGAATATTGATGATGTTTTCGGTTATACCTTATGCCAAAAGTATTTTAAAAGGAGAAACAAAACCTCATAGAATTACTTGGCTTATTTGGACAGTGCTTGTTCTTATCGCTTTTTTCTCTCAATTAGCAAAAGGAGCATCTTGGTCACTCTTACTTACGGCTGGAGATGCTGTAGCAATATTGGTTACTTTTATTTTATCTATTAAATATGGAGTTGGAGGTTTCCAGAAATGGGATATTTTATCTTTAATTGGGGCTCTCTTTAGTCTTTTCCTTTGGTATATCACTAGTGAGCCAGCATTTGCATTATTTTTGATTATTATTATTGATATTATTGGAGCAAACTTAACAATTATTAAAACATGGAAAAATCCAGAAACTGAAAATTGGGTTGGTTGGGCGATATGTGGTGCTGGAGGATTATTTGGGGTTTTTGCTGTTGGTAGTTTCAATTTAGTCCTTCTTTCTTATCCTATGTATATATGTATTATAAATTCTATTGTTGCAATTATTATTTTAATTAGAAAGAAAAGATGTTTGGCAAATAATATGTAATTTTGCTACAATATATCTATGACATTACACGAACAAATCAAAAATAATATAAAAGAATCAATGAAGAGCGGGGACAAGGTTCGCCTGGAGGTGATGAGAGGATTAGTTACTGCATTTACTAATGAACTTGTTGCAACAGGAAAAACTCCTCAAGATTTATTGTCTGATGAAGACGCGATTAAAGTTATTACAAGAGCTTCAAAACAGAGGAAAGATTCTATTGAGCAATTTACAAAAGGCGGGCGTATGGATTTAGTAGATATAGAAGAGGATCAGCTCAAAATATTAGAAGAATTTTTACCTAAACTTATGGAAGAGAGTGAAATAGAAGAAATTGTTAAAAATAAAATATTAGAACTTACTGTTAAAGATTTAACAAAAAAGGGTATGTTTATGTCCTCTGTTATGAAAGATTTAAAAGGGAAAGCAGATGGTAGTTTGGTAAAGGAGATAGTTGATCGTTTATTTATATAATTTTAAAAATATGAAAATCATTTTACATTGGGTTCTCATTTCTCTTGCTGTGTTTGCTACTACTTTTATAGTTTCGGGAATTTCAGTTGACCCTATTTGGGTGTCACTTATCGTTGGAGCTTGTTTAACTTTATTTAATATGATTATTAAACCAATAATTAATATTTTGACTCTTCCTATAAATATTATAACCCTTGGATTATTTTCACTTGTTATCAATGGTATTTTATTTTGGTATTTGGGAACTCTCATAAGTGGATTTAATGTTACTACTTTTACGGCAGCTTTTGTAGGGGCACTTCTTGTATCAATAATTAATTGGGTATTGAAAAAGGTATTCCATTTTGATTTTTAACCATTATGTTGTCAATATCTTTTATCAAGCAATTTGCAGCTTCTCATGCGGAAATAATTTATATTCTAATTGTTTTAGGAGTTATAATTGAAGGAGAAATAGCTGTTATCATAGCAGGAATATTGGCTCATCTTGGATCTATAAATATTTATTTAGCTTTTTTAGCAACTTTAGTAGGAGGAGGTTTAAAATCAGTTATGGGCTATAGTTTGGGTTATTATTTACAAAAAAATCATTCAGATAAAAAGATTGTATCTCAAACTGAAAATCGCATAAATTATTTTTTGCCTAATTTTATTAAAAAACCATTTATTTCTTTGTTCTTATCACGATTTTTAATTTTAGGAATATATTGGTTTGCTCTTATCTTTGCTGGTTATAAAAAGATAAAAATTTCTACATTTGCCAAAGCTGAAGTTTCATCGTTAGTTACTTGGGCCCTTGTCATGCTATTATTAGGATTCTTTTTTAGTTATACCGCTCTTTCTATTAGTAATGATATTCGTAAGTTTATTGGTTTGATCTTAGTATTCTTTATAATGTTTTTTATCTTAGAGAAAGTTATTGCTTTTATTATTGAATTATTTGAAGTATAAAATATGTCATTTTTTAAAAAAAAGAAAATATGTGTTACTCATAATGGAGCTTTCCATGCTGATGATCTTTTTGCTACAGCCGCACTTTCAATTCTAAATAATGGAAATATAAAAATTATTCGTACTCGTGATCCAGAAATAATTAAAAAAGGTGATTATGTTTATGATGTAGGAGGGGAAGATATTATGGAAAAAGATTTATTTGATCATCATCAAAAAGGTGGAGCCGGAATTAGATCAAATGGTGTTCCTTATGCATCCTTCGGTTTGGTTTGGAAAAAATATGGAGAACAAATATGTGGGAGTAAAGAAGTTGCAAAAAATATAGATGAAAAAATTGTTCAACCAATAGATGCTATTGATAATGGTGTGGACTTTGCAAAACCATTATACGGGGGCTCAGTGCCTTGTGGTCCTGATACAGTATTTATGAATAATATTCCATCGTGGAAAGAAAAAAATAAAGATATAAATAAAATTTTTAAAGAACAAGCGAAGAAAGTTACTCAATTTTTATTGAGAGAAATTGAAGTTACAAAATCTGATGTAGAAGCTATAAATATAATGATGGAAGCTTATGGTAAAACTGGAGATAAAAGAATAATTATCATAGAGAATGACTTTCCGAGGTATCTTTATCAGAATACTTTTTCTAAGGTACCAGAACCTGTGTATTTAGTTTTTCCAAGCAGTCACAGTACTATGTGGAAAGTAGAAGCTATTAGTAAATCTCCCGATTCTATGGAGAATAGAAAAATGTTCCCAGAATCATGGAGAGGTTATTTAAATGAAGATCCAAAGTTAAAAGAAATCACAGGTGTTAAAGATGTAATTTTCTGCCACAAGAGCGGATTTTTAACAGTAGCACACTCTAAAGAAGGCGCTCTGGAACTTGCTCAAAAAGCATTATTAGCGTAAGTTATATAAGGGAAGAGTAAAATATCTTAAAATAGCTCTTCTCAGAGGACACGGATATTTTCTTGCTAGAAAATTCCTCGTGCTCGGCTCGACAGCCTCGCAAGTTCCTCTTCAAAGACTATTTTAAAAATTTTACTTACTACTTACTACTTTCTACATACTACTTATATATATGTTTATAGATGAAATAAAATTTTTTGCAAAAGCTGGCCACGGAGGAGACGGGGTTGTTCGTTGGCGCCGTGAGAAATTTATAGATAAAGGAGGTCCGAACGGTGGAGATGGGGGAAGAGGTGGAGATATATATGCTTTGGCTATTTCTGATATTCATTTACTTTCAAAATATAAACACAAAAAAGAATTTGAAGCCGAAAGTGGTTTTGCAGGAGCTGGTGGAAGTAGACATGGTAAAGATGGCAAAGATTTAATAATTGAATTACCTGTTGGTTCTATTATTACAAATATTGAAAGTGGAGGAAGCGTTTCTCTTAATCAAGCAGGACAAAAAGAATTATTATTGAAAGGCGGAGTTGGAGGGTATGGTAATGAACAATTTAAAAGTTCTATTAATACAACTCCTGAAAAAGCGACAAAAGGCAAAATTGGAGAAAATGGAAATTTTAAAATAGAGCTTGAGCTTTTTGCTGATGTTGGATTAGTTGGATTGCCAAATGCAGGTAAATCTTCACTTTTGAATGCTGTGACAAATGCTCAAGCAAAAATCGGAAGTTATCAATTTACAACTCTTGACCCAAATTTAGGAGATTTTTTTGGTTATACGATTGCCGATATTCCTGGCCTTATTGAAGGGGCTTCTGATGGTAAGGGATTAGGAATTAAATTTTTAAAACATATTAAAAGAACTAGAATGTTGGCTCATTTAGTTTCTCTTGATAATAGTGAACCAGTTAAAGTTTATAAACAAATTCGTAAAGAACTTGGAGTTTACGACGAGAGTCTTCTCGAAAAAGAAGAAATAATTATTTTAACAAAAACTGATTTAATAGAAGATCAAAAAAAGATTGAAAAAATTAAAAAAGAATTTATAAAAATTGGTAAACCAGTTTTTACACTTTCCCTTTATGATGATGCTTCTGTGAAAAAGTTAATAGATGATCTTGTAAAATTATTGAGAAAATAAAAAAATCCCTGAAGGGATTTTTTTATTTTTGTGCCCCGTGAGGGAATCATGATTACATGTTCGGTCACTCATAATTTTCTGGAGAAAATTTGTGCGACCCCGACTCAGCTCGTCAGCCTCCGTCTTTCGATTTTTTTAAACATACATTTGGGTATGTTTAAAAATCACAGATTTTGTGCTTCGCAAAAATTTGTGCCCCGTGAGGGAATCGAACCCCCGACCATCTCCTTAAGAGGGAGCTGCTCTACCAGCTGAGCTAACAGGGCATGTTAGTTGCGCAATCATTATTACAGAAAAAAAATATTTTGTAAACTTATTGTCTATGATATAATATAAAATATGAATGAAAAATTAGATAATTTTGGACTTAAGCCAGTTAATGAACCAATTGATGAATCAATAATAGAAGTTCCTTCTTTTGAAGAGTTAGAGATTTTAAAAGAAACTGATTTTGATGAATATATTAAATGGATAGATTATATTGCAAAAACAAAAGAGGAAGAACATATAAAAGAATTAGTAGAACAAGAAAGAATAGAGAAATTAAATAAAGATAATAAAGATAATAAAGATAATAAAGATAATAAAGAAAATGAACCAACTGGTTTTAAAGAGGATAGAGAGGATAGAAAAAAAAGAAATATGTATGGACAAAATTAATTAATAAAACCCCTTAATATAAGGGGTTTTATTAATCCTCAGATTAGTTATTATAGGGGTTGACTTCTTTTATTATATGTATATAATGGAATCCACAGTCTGTTTTATATCGGGCTGTTTTAATTTCTTTGAAATTTGAATAGGTATAGTTCTTAATTTAACTTTTTTAAAAGACGAAGTTATATAAGAACAAATCATAAATCAAGCAAGTAAGAATCTCGCAGGTGCGAGATATATTTCATACGAATATGAAATGAAACCAGTAAATGTAACAAAAGTATTTTTTCTTTTGTTCCGTTCTATTTTTAAGTAGAGTTTGATCCTAGCTCAGGATGAACGCTGGCGGCGTGGATAAGGCATGCAAGTCGAACGGACTTTATTTTTCCCGAGATGCGATTATATCAATTCAAAGGTCGTTTAAAGTTAGTGGCGAACGAGGTAGTAATACATAGGAACT
>CAILJY010000071.1 GCA_903834665.1 uncultured bacterium
CAAACTCTGCAGGTGCAGAGTTTGTACCAAAAAATATTATAAAAATAATATATTTATATGTCTATAATAAGAGAAATATTGGAAGAATTGTGGAATACCGAACTTTCTTATAAAGGAATGAAAGTAAACATTTTTGGGATTCCACGTTTTAAAAAATATAAAGATGGAAGTATCCGTAATACTATTGATCGTTTAAAAAGAAAGGGGATTATTGAAAAAGAATTATCCGGAATAGTCCTTTCTAAATATGGGAAAGAGTATGCTAAAAGAAAATTTGATTCATTGAAACAATTTGATCCGCCAGAGCATATGTCTAAAGATAAAAATTTATTGGTGATGTTTGATGTACCTACCGAGAAAAAAGGGGAGCGAGAATGGTTGCGTTGGCACTTAAAGAAATTCGGTTATATTATGATCCAGCAAAGTGTCTGGGTGGGGCCGTCTCCACTCCCTAAAGAATTTAGTATTTATGTGAAAAGTATAAAATTAGATAAATGTATTAAAACTTTTAAATTAGAAAAGTCATATAAATATAAAGATTTTTGATTTATTCTGGTACAAACTCTGCAGGTGCAGAGTTTGTACCAGAATTTATTTTAACATTTATTTAAGGGCACTTTTTGTTTTTTTATTTGATAAGATTTATCCATTTTTTTGGTTTATTTTTAGTTTTTTAAAAATATAAAAAAGTGCTATAATGGTTAGATATTATTAATTAATTCCCGCCGTGGTGAATAAAATTACACGGCATGATTTTACGAAGTTATATGAAAAATCAAAAGGAAAATATTGGGGTTGCGGTTTCTTTTATTGTAGTAGCTTGTATTATTGGGCTTGTTTTTTATATCTTAATGAATAAAAAAGAAGATAAAGGTTTAGAGTTGCCAGAAATTAAAATATCAGATAAGGTTTCTGAATCCTCACCACAAGATAATACAATGGAACAAAGAGAAGAGAACTCAGAACCTCAAACAAATAAAATGGAAAAAATATCAAAAAATGGAGATGTTTTAGTTATGAATTACACTGGTCGTTTAGAAGATGGGACAGTTTTTGATTCAAATGTTTTACCTAAATTTAATCATGTTGAGCCTTTCAAGTTTACTCTAGGGGCAGGACAGGTTATCCAAGGGTGGGATGAAGGTTTACTCGGGATGAAAATTGGAGAAAAGAAAACTTTAACTATCCCACCAGAAAAAGGTTATGGTTCAAGAGCTGTTAGTACAATACCAGCCAATTCAACTCTTATTTTTGAAGTTGAATTAGTTGGAATAGAATAATTATGATAAATAAAACAAAAGATTTCATTCTAAATAAAATACTTAGACAAAAGAAAATTTGGATTCCTTTAATCATTGTTATTTTAGGTGTTGGTATTTTCTTTTTATCAACAATGAATGGTAATGCCAAGAATACCGTTACAGATTTTGTAAAATATACAGATCTTAAGGAAACGATTTTAGCGACAGGCCAAGTTACCTCAACTACTGATTTAAATTTATCTTTTAATTCAAGTGGATTTGTTAAGTCTATAAAAGTAAAAGTAGGGGATAAGGTAAAAGCTGGGCAAATCCTTGCGACTCTCGATCAGGCTTCAACTTATGCATCTTTAACTTCTGCTCGTGGAGCACTTCTAGCTGCTAATGCTCGTTATAAAAGAATATTGGAAGGAGCAACAAGTGAAGAAGTTTCTCTTTCTCAAATAATCCTAGATCAAACAAAACTTACACAACAAACATTGGTTGAAAATGCTTATCAAAATCTTCTAAACTCAACTCCAGAAGCAGTTCCTGAAGACGGTACAAGTGAATATGAAGCCCCAACTATTAGTGGAACTTATAATCTAGGGAAAGAGGGAAAGATAATTCTCGGTACTTATTATAGTTCAGGAGGAATGAGTTTTAATATATCAGGATTAATAGAAGGAACTGGATTAGTAGATACAATAATTAAACAGCCTATAGGTAATTCTGGTTTGTATATTATATTCCCATCATCTTCTAATAATAATATAACTGATTGGGTTATTGAAATTCCAAATAAAAAAGCAACTAATTATTTAACAAATTATAATGCATATCAAGCGACTCTCGCACAAGCACAATCTGCGATCGATCAACGTACCGCTGAGCTTGCATTAAAAAAATCAGAAGCTCGTCCTTCAGAAATAGAACTTGCAATGGCTGATATTATATCTGCTCAAGGTCAAGTTGAGCTTGCATCTTCAAGATACAACGACACTATTATTACGGCTCCTCTTGAGGGGACGATAACAAGCATCGATATCAAAGTAGGAGAGCTCGCTTCAGCGTTAAAGCAAGTGATCGTTCTTCAAGATGTTTTCAATATTTATCTTGAAGCGAATATTAATGAAGCCAATATTGCCAGTATTAATTTGGGTATGCCAGTAGATATTACTTATGATGCTTTTGGTTCTGATAAAATATTTAAAGGGAGTATCACAAAAATAGATCCTTCTTCAACTTTAGTTTCTGGAGTTGTGAATTATAAAATTACTGCTACCGTGGAGCAAGTAGAAGGAATACGTCCAGGAATGACTGCTAATATGACAATAAAAGCTAAAGAGAAAAATAATGTTTTAGTCGTTCCTTCTCGAGCTATTTTAGTAGATGAATTTGGTAATAAAACAATTCGTTTTGTTGAAAATACAAAGACTAAAAAGTTTAAAGAAATTCCAGTTACGACAGGGTTAGAAGGTGATGGTGGAATTGTGGAAATTCTAAGTGGAATAAAAGAAAATGATGAATTTGTAGTCTTAATAAAAACTAAATAATGTTAATTGAATTAAAAAATATAATAAAGAATTATGACAATGGTGGTTTGATCACTAATGTTTTGAGAGGGATTAATCTCGAAGTTAAAGAAGGTGAATTCATGGCGATAATGGGACCATCTGGTTCTGGTAAATCAACTCTCATGCATACTATTGGATTTTTAGATCGTCCAACTTCTGGAGAATATCTTTTTGATGGAATAGATACAAAAGATTTTACAGATGATGAACTTGCTCGTATTCGAAATGAACGTATTGGTTTCGTTTTCCAATCTTTCAATTTACTTCCTCGTACAACAGTTTTAGATAATGTGATCCTTCCTCTGTTATATAGTTCTTCCAAAAAAGGTCTTGAACAAAGGGCAAAGAATGCACTTGAGGCTGTTGGTCTAGGGGAAAGAATTACTTTTATGAGCAATCAGATATCCGGTGGCCAAAAGCAACGTGTAGCTATCGCTCGAGCACTTGTTTGTGATCCGAAAGTTATTTTTGCTGATGAGCCTACAGGTAACCTCGATTCTAAAAGTGGAAGTACGGTAATGCATATACTTGAAAAATTAAACAAAGAAGGTCGCACCATAATTTTGGTGACTCACGATATCAATGTTGCTCTTCATGCAAAACGTATAGTTACAATACGTGATGGAGAGATAATCTCTGATCGTAAAGTTTTAGAAGAAGAAAGAGTTCATTCCAAAGAGGCTATTGATTAAATGCATAATTTTTTATCAGAAATTAAAACAACAATTAAAAATTTACTCTCGAGAAAAGGTAGATCTTTTTTGACGATTCTAGGAATAATTATTGGAGTTGCTGGAGTAATAATAATTATTTCTCTTGGAGCTGGAGCTCAATCTTTGGTTGTTGGTCAAGTTACTAAATTGGGAACCAATCTGATAGGGATTCTTCCTGGTAAAAGTAATGAAAATGGGCCTCCTGCTGCTGTTTTTGGAATTCAAATAAAAACTTTATCGAGTCGTGATATCAATATGATAAAAGACAAAGGTAATATACCTCACGCTGTGGCGGTGGCTTCTTTTGTAAATAGTAATGCGACTATTATTTCTGGACGTGAAAGTATTGATACAAAATTTGTGGCGACAGATGGAACTTACCCGCAAGTTCAAAACATGGAAATGGAGAAAGGACAATTCTTTACAGAAGAAGAAGCCAATGCTAGTGATAATGTTATTGTTTTAGGTTATGATGTTGCTGTTCATTTATTTCCAAATGGTAATGAGCTTGGTCAAATAGTTAAAATAAAAATACCAAATAATAATCCTTCTATCACTAAAGATGTAGGGAGTATTCCTTTTCGAGTTATTGGTGTTCAAAAGAAAATGGGAACAGCTGCTTTCCAAAATCAAGATGATCAAGTTTTTATTCCTTTCTTGATAGGACAACGGCAACTTTTGGGAATTGATTATATTCAATCAGCGAGAGTGAAAGTAGATGATGCTATAAATGTCAAAATAACAATAGAAGATATTACTCGAGTCCTTCGAGAACAACACGGGATCAACAATAAAGAAGACGATGATTTTTCTGTGCGTGATTTGGCTGATGCGATCAAACTTTTAACAAGTATTACAGATACTCTTAGTATATTTTTGAGTCTGATGGCTGGGATTTCTCTTGTTGTTGGAGGAATTGGAATTATGAATATTATGCTCGTGACGGTATCAGAGCGTACTCGTGAGATTGGCTTAAGAAAAGCGATTGGAGCGACTAGAAAAAATATTAGGAATCAATTTCTTTTTGAAGCGATTGTTTTAACTCTCTCAGGGGGAGTCGTAGGAATTATTCTAGGAGTATTTATTTCTTATTTAATTGCTATAGGTGCTCGTCTTGCAGGTTATGATTGGGCTTTTATTGTTTCTCCTATTGCAATTATACTTGCTGTTTTTGTGTCAATAATTACTGGAATTATTTTTGGATTATATCCTGCGATTAAAGCCGCAAAACTTGATCCTATTGTTGCTCTTCGATATGAATAATTTATATTTAAAACAAGCTATACGCGGAGTCAAATTTAATCCTTCAAGGACGATTTTGACGACTTTGGGTATTATGATTGGAATAGGAACTGTCATTTTGGTTTTATCTGCGGGAGAAGGATTTAAGAGTTATATAAATGCTCAAGTAGAAGCTTTTGGATCTAACGCTATCATCGTTCAGACTTCTGTTCCTTCCTCTACAAAAGATCGTTCTGGCTCTGACGCCGCCGCTTCCAATGAGCCAAATAATTCAGCTTCGAATGCCGTCCCTATCACGACTCTCAAAATGCGAGATGTGGTAGATATTAAAAATATTCCTAATGTTAAGAATGCTTATGGAGCTTCTATCGGTCAACAAGTAACCTCATATAAAAATGTTTCCAAGAATGCTTTTATTTTTGGAGCTTCTTCTGCTCGTTTTGAGATTGATAAAGGAGTAGTTGAAAAGGGTAGAGGTTATACAGAGCAAGAAGAAAAAGCTTTGGCCCAAGTTGCAGTTTTGGGAGACAAGATAGCGCAAGATTTTTTTGGAGAAGAAGATCCTTTAGATAAGTTTATAAGAATAGGAAATTATAATTTTAAAGTTATAGGTGTATATGAAAAAACAGGTAGCTTTGATCCATCAAATGATGGTAGTCAAATTGTAATTCCGGTGACAACTCTCCAGAAAAAAATTCAAGGGATTGATTATCTTATTTACTCAGTTGTTCAATTGAAAGATAATAAACAATCCGATGCGACGGCTCTTGATATCGCTGATCTTTTGAGACGCAATCATTATATTTCTGATCCAGTAAGAGATGACTTTAAGGTTCAAACATCAAAAGAAAGTTTGGGAACCTTTGATACAATTTTAAATGCGGTAACATTTTTGCTTATTGCTATTGCTTCTATTTCACTTGTTGTGGGAGGAGTAGGAGTGATGAATATAATGTATGTGATTGTAACTGAACGTATAGGAGAGATTGGTTTAAAGAAAGCACTTGGAGCAAGGAATAAAGATATCCTTTATGAATTTCTTTATGAGTCAATTTTACTTACTGTTATTGGGGGGATAGTAGGGATAATAATGGGAGCTTTCTTTGCTTTTTTAATTTCAAAAATTGCTCAAGGCTTTGGTCTTACTTGGGCTTTTATTGTTCCACTTTGGGGAGTTGTATTGTCTGTCACAATCTCTGCTATTATTGGTATTGTTTTTGGAGTTTTCCCAGCTCGTAACGCTGCCCGACTAAATCCAATCGAAGCTCTCAATAAAGAATAGTAGTTTCGCCCAGGTCTGACCTAGGCGAAACTATTTTATTCTGATAGAATAATTGTATGGCTATTAGAGATAAAAATTTAGTTATAAATGAGTATTATCATATTTATAATAGAGGTAATGATAAAAAGAAAATTTTTCTAGATGACGAAGATCATGATCGTTTTATAAAGCTTTTATATATTTGTAATTCAAAGAATAATTTTAATTTTAGAAATTCTATTGTAAGAAATAAAATAAACGCCTTTGATTTTGAAAAGGGGGATCCTCTTGTTTCTATTCTTGGGTGGGTTTTAATGCCAAATCATTTTCATATTGTTCTAATTTCACATAGGTCAGACCTAGGCGAGGGGGATTATAATCCGATTACAGAATTTATGAGGAAAGTTTCTACGGCGTATGTGATGTATTTTAATAAAAAATATAAAAAAACAGGCTCATTGTTTGAAGGAAAATTTAAATCGAGACATATTGGAGAAGAAAATTATTTTAATTATATTTTTTCTTATATTCATTTAAATCCTATAAAATTAATACAAAAAAATTGGAAAGAAAAGGGAATTATGAATAAAGATAGAGCTAAGAATTTTCTGGAAGAGTATAGGTATTCTAGTTTTCAAGATTATTTTGGTAAGAAGAGAAAACAGAACAGTATTATCGATTATGATTCTATCCCAGAATATTCTCATTGTAATCATGTAAAAGATTTATTTAAATGGATCAAAGATATATATTAATATCCGCCTAGGTCAGACCTGGGCGTATGGGATTTATATGATTTTAGGAGAAATTGGCCATTTTTGATGAGTGGTTTTTTTATGTTATAATCAAAGGATGGAAACATTTTTAAAAGATAAGAGAATAAAGGTTGCGTTTTTAATATTAATAGTAGTTATTTCTTTGTTTACGGTCGCTAAATTGGTTAATGAAGTTAAATTGAGTTCATATATTGGTCGTGATTCACAAGCATCAAATGTTATAACAGTTGAGGGTTCTGGTGAAGTTTTAGCAGTGTCGAATATTGCATCTTTAGATATAAATCTTTCAAAAGATGGAGTTACTGCAAAAGAAGCACAGACACTTTTGAATGAATCGATCGATTCAGTATTGAAATATTTAAAAGAAAAGGGTGTTGAGGATAAAGATATCAAATCAGAATATGGTGGATTAACTCCAAAATATTCTTATGAGAAATGTTATTCATATTCATGTCCTAACAATTCAAAGATAATAGGGTATACTTCTACTCAATCAATAGTTGTTAAAGTTCGTGAAGTTGATAATGCCAACGATATTCGTACTGGCTTAACAGAAATCGGAGTAACAAATATTTCTGGACCAACATTTTCAATTGATGATGAAGAATCTTTCAAAGTACAAGCACGTTCACTTGCAATAGAAGAAGCAAAAGCTAAAGCAAAAGTTTTAGCTAAAGAGCTTGGAGTTAAGCTTGGAAAAGTTGCAAATTTTTCAGAAAATAATGGTGGTTATTACCCAATGTATAAATCAAGTGCTATGATGTCTGATTCTAGTGTTGCTGAATCTGCACCGATTCTTCCAAAAGGTGAAAATAAAATCACTTCAAACGTAACAATAACTTACGAGATAAGATAGATTTGATTAAATCACAATTAAAAATCCAACAAGATCTATTATCTTGTTGGATTTTTAATTTAGGTGTAGTATTAAAATTGTAAGAAAATAGATTTAGAAACGTCATAATAAAGGGGTAAGTTTTAAAAGGTTAGAATTTTTTATTAAATAATATTTACTTGAGTTTTGCTCGGTAAATTAAAATATTATGAAGAAATATATAGGGTTTGTAATGATTTTTAGTTTTTTTGTTTTTGGGGCTACACAAGTTTATGCCTTAACATCTGATAGTGATCTTAATAATAATTTTCCTTCAGGATGTTCTTCAAACTCTGGTTTTAGCGAGACGACAGGACTTGCTTGTAGTAGTGGAAAGAATTTGATTTCATTTTGGTATGGGAAAGTAAATCAACACACAAATCCTTCTGTTATAGACAATGGAGCATGGATGACAGATCCAGATGGAGTATCTGGAGCTAATCTTGATATCTTAACTTATTGTAAAAAATGGTATCCAAAAACAACGAAGGTTGTTCCTTTTAAAAATCAAACGATAATGAATTGGAAAGATAGAGGTAATGTAAGTAATTATAAAAGCACTAAAATGGCTTATTCTTGTGTAGAAGAATTATCATCTGAAAATCCTTCGATTACAGTTTTGTCTCCAAATGGGGGAGAGACATATTTTGACGAACAACAAATTGAAGTTAAATGGGAAACTTATAATATCCCCTCAGATTATAAAATTAATGTTTCTTTGGCTGGGTATAATTCAGATGGAGATTTGATGATGTATACACTTTTAGCTCAATCTTCAAATGATGGATCAGAAGTTGTAAATTTACATAAAATCCCGACTTATACGGGGATGTCTTTTGGAAAATATTATAAAATTGCTTTAATTGATTTTAATGGGACTGGTTATTCTGATTATTCAGATGATAAATTTACTATAAATAAAGATGGTATCTCTCCTACTGATTCAAAAATAACTTTAATTTCACCTGAGCCTGGTTCTAGAATAACAGCAGGAGATAAGATTAAAATTAAATGGGAAAGTCATAATCTTCCTATTAGAAATGGAAATCAATTAAAAATGATAATTAAACGCGGGGATTCAAAAATTGGAGAAATTAGAATAGAAGATGATGGAGGAGAAACAACTACTATTCCTTTAAATACCCCAAATGGAGAATATCAAATAGAGTATGGAACTATATCTCCAAGTAGTGATGGAGGAGATAATTACGTCAAATATGGTTCGGCTAATTTTATGGTAGTAACACCAACAACTCCTATTATTAAACTAGATCCTATTGTAACACCAGGAAATTCAATCAATTGTAAAGATGGTGAAATATATAATTCAATTACTGGTAAAAAGTGTTTGAATTTAGTAGAAATAAAAAAGGCATGTAATTCAGCTGCTGGTTGTTTAAATTCAACACAAATTTCTCGAACTCTTCGTGTTGGAGTTAAAGGTGAAGATGTAAAAATTTTACAAACATTTTTAGGGTTAGATTCCGATGGAATTTATGGAAAGATTACAGCAGAAAAAGTTAAGGAATGGCAAATTTCTAAAAATCTTAAATCTGATGGGATTGTAGGCCCAAAGACAAGAGAATTATTGAA
>CAILJY010000072.1 GCA_903834665.1 uncultured bacterium
ATAAAGATATACTAAAATAAACTATATTAATTAATATAGTTTATTTTAGTATATCTTTATTTATTTAAATTCCTTTCAAATCTTCAAGTGCTGCATCTACTGATTTTGATGATTCACTACTAGATTGAGTAACTGGAGCTTCTCTTGGAGTCTCTATTTTCCCACCTTCTGGTTCGTTGATCTTTAGATTTACACGAGCATTATTTTTCATTCCAATAACTCGAAGTAGAGTTCTGATTGCTTTTGCTGTATTTCCTTGACGGCCAATAATCTTGCCCATATCAGCAGAATTGACGGTCATAGTTATTAGTACTCCCATCTCATCTACTGTTCGGTCAATCTTCACATCATTTGGATTATCAACCAATGCTTTCACAATGTATTCTAAAAATGCTTTATCGTCTGCCATATATCTTTTTTAGTATTATTCTTAAAATCTATGCAGTGTACCGACTACAACTGCTCTTTTTTTATTATATCATATTATTCTTTTTATTTGCAATCATAAATAAAAGGCCCAATATATAAATTTATTGGACCTTTTATTGATATTATGCTTTCTTTAATTCTTTACGTGCCTTAGTTGGTGTTTTCTTTGATAAAACATTCTTCTTCTTTCCAGAAACTATTTTTTGATGAACAAGAAAGTTATGAACAGTATCTGATACTTGTGCCCCGTTACTAATCCAATGACTAATACGATCTGCCTTAAAAACAACTTCCCCATTTTTTAAATTATATGAGCCAAGAATTTCTTTAAATTTGCCACTCTTAGCTGCATTTTTTGAATCAGTCAAAACAACCCGGAAAGCTGGATCATTCTTGCGACCTATTCTTTGTAGTCTTATTTTCAACATAGAAACATACTAACATAAAGATATTAATGAATCAAGTGTATAATTTATGCTATACTTTAATTATGAAAGGACAAAATAAACAGAATGATTACAGCCGTCATGTTGAAGGAATTATAAACATATCCCATAAAGGAACTGGGTCAGTTAGGCTGATTAAAGAAAACAAAATTATAGAAATAGACCATAGCTTTTTAAGAACAGCCTGTAATGGTGATACCGTTGTGATTCTGTTACATCCTATTAAAAAAGATGCTACTCAAAGTGGAGAAGTCGTAAAAATACTTAACCGTTCAAAAAAGGGATACGCTGGAGTACTTGAAAAAGAAAATGATACATATTTTCTAATCCCTTCTGATTTGAAAATGTATTCTGATATTATCATCCCTCAAAATAAATTAGCAGGGGCAAAAATAGGACAAAAAGTCTTTGTAACCATCACCGAATGGACAGATGCAAAAAAAGCTCCTATTGGAGAAATAACAAAAATCCTAGGTATGCCTATGGAGCATAATGCTGAGATGGAAGCGATTGCTCTTGAAAAAGGATTCAACGCTACGTTCCCTGATTTTATTTTAAAAGAAACAGAAAAAATATCCCGTGATGGAATAAAAGAGAATGATGCTAAGGATAGACGGGACATGAGAGAAACGACAACTTTTACGATTGATCCTATTGATGCAAAAGATTTTGACGATGCTATCTCTTTCAAAAAACTTCCAAATGGTAATTTTGAAGTAGGAATACACATAGCTGATGTTTCTCATTATGTAAAAATAGGAACTTCTCTTGATATTGAAGCTCGCCGACGTGGAACTTCAGTATATCTTGTTGATAGAACTATCCCAATGCTTCCAGAAGAATTATCGAACGGCATATGTAGTTTAAACCCAAACGTTGATAGATTAACTTTTGGAGCTATATTTGAGCTTGATAAAATGGGGCAAGTTCACAAACAATGGTTTGGTAAAACTATCATCCATTCAGATAAAAGATTTTCTTATGAAGAAGCTCAAAAAGTTTTAGATGATAAAAAAGGAATATTTTATGATGAACTTTATATCCTAAATAATATTGCCAAAAAACTTCTAAAAAAACGTTTTGAGGAAGGAGCTATTTCCCTCGAACAAGAAGAAATAAAATTTAATTTAGATAAAAATGGAGTCCCTATCTCTGTTTACACCAAAGCTCGAGGTGATACCAATAAAATGATTGAGGAATTAATGCTTCTGGCAAACCGCAAAGTAGCAGAATTTATGTCTAGTAAAAAAAATCAAACAGAAGGAGTATTCTTGTATCGAATCCATGATTTCCCAAATAAAGATAAAATAAAAGACTTAGTTTCTTTTTTGAAAAGACTAGGCTATAAAGTTAAATTAAAAAATGGAATAATCCCATCTGAAGAAATAAATGAACTCGTTGTTAAACTAGAAAATAGTCCCATCAAAGACACCATCCACAGTGCAATAATCAGAACAATGGCAAAAGCTATTTACTCCACAAAAAATATTGGCCACTATGGTCTTGGTTTTAAATATTACACTCATTTTACTTCTCCTATTCGTAGATATCCAGATGTTATTGTTCATCGATTACTTTTGGATTTTTTAGAAAATAAAATAATTCCCAAAGAAAGATGGTTTGAATATGAACAAATGTCACAAGATGCCTCATTACGAGAAAAAGAAGCTTCAGAAGCTGAACGTGCTTCAATAAAGTATAAACAGGTAGAATACATGTCTAGCCGTATTGGCCAAAAATATGAAGGTGTAATAACCGGAGTAACAGAATGGGGTTTATATATAGAAGACAAAATAACTAAATGTGAGGGTATGGTTAGAATGAGAGATTTAAAAGATGATTATTATACTTTTGATAAAGAAGGTATGAGTATTAAGGGCCGAAAAAGTCATAAAAAATACACCCTAGGAGATACAGTTCGATTCGTCGTCAAAAATGCTGATATGAATAAAAAGACAATTGATTACGAAATAAAATAATTCTATGTTTATTAAAAAAAATAAAATTTTAATATTGTTATTATTTTTAATAATAATATTTTTAACTAGTAATTACATAGTCCGACAAATCTCAGAAATTAAAACAATTGATAAAAATAT
>CAILJY010000073.1 GCA_903834665.1 uncultured bacterium
GTTGTAAAAACAGTTTATCAAACATTTAAAAAACTTTATGATGACGAACTCGTATATAGAGGTAATAGAATAGTCTCCTGGTGCACAAAACATCAAACATCTTTTTCTGATTTAGAAATTAAAGATGAAGAAAGAATAGAGCCATACTATTATTTAAAATACGGCCCTTTCACTATTTCTACTTCTCGACCAGAAACAAAATTTGGAGATAAATATGTAGTTATGCATCCAAAAGATGAAAGATACATGGAATATAAAGATGGGCAAAAAATTGATCTAGAATGGATAAATGGTCCAATTACAGCTACTATTATAAAAGATGAAAATATAGATATGGAATTTGGAACAGGAGTTATGACTATCACTCCTTGGCATGATAATGTCGACTTTGAAATAGCAGAAAGACGAGGCTTAGAAAAAGAACAAATAATAGACGAAAATGGAAAACTTTTACCTATTGCGGGAGAATTTACAGGTCAACATATTAAAAAAGCTCGCTCTTTAATTATTGAGAAATTACAAAATAAAGGATTGGTAGAAAAAATTGATGAAAATTATAAACACGTTGTTAGAACTTGTTATAAATGTGGGACAATACTTGAACCTCAAATAAAAAATCAATGGTTTATCAAAATGAAACCATTAGCAGAAAAAGCCCTAGAAGTGGTTAATAATAATGAGATAGAATATATTCCTAATCATTATAAAAAAATTACAACTCACTGGCTTCTTAATATAATGGACTGGAATATCTCTAGGCAAATAGTTTGGGGAATTCCAATCCCTGCTAAAATTTGTAAAGATTGTGGAAATGGAATGGTAGATCTAGAAAATAATATTACAAAATGTAATAAGTGTAATGGTGAAGTTCAAAAAGATGAAGATACTTTTGATACATGGTTTTCATCTGGGCAATGGCCGTTTGTAACTCTTGGATATCCAGGTAATAATGATTATAAAACTTTTTACCCTACTGATATTATGGAAACTGCTGGTGATTTAGTTTTCTTTTGGGTCTCAAGAATGATAATGCTAGGATTATATGTTACAGGCAAAATCCCATTTAAAACTGTTTATTATCATGGAATGGTTCTAGATGCTAAGGGTCAAAAAATGAGTAAGAGTAAAGGAAACGTAATAGATCCATTAACTCTAACAGATAAATATGGTACAGATGCTTTCAGAATAGGAATGATAATAGGAAATACTCCTGGGACTTCCCTCTCTTTATCTGAAGATAAAATAAGAGCATATAAAAATTATGCCAATAAACTTTGGAATATTACTCGTTTTGTTTTAAGTAGTACAAGTGATGTTAAATATGATGAGAACTTTAATGATTATACAGAAACGGACCAAAACTTAATTAAAGAACGCAATGATTTAATAAAAGAGATTACCAAGGAGATGGATGAATATAAATTCTATCTTGTAGGTGAAAAAATATATCAATATACTTGGAACCGTTTTGCTGATATCATCATAGAAGAAAGTAAAAATATCCTAAGTGGAGATAATGAAATTTCAAAAATATCTCGTATCCAATTTTTGCTTGATACTCTTATAAAAATATTAAAAGTCCTACACCCCTTCATGCCATTTGTAACTGAAGAAATTTGGAGCATGATCCCTAATTCTCTAGATAATAAGAAATTATTAATGGTAGAAAAATGGCCTTTAAATGATTGAATTATTACAAACAAATAAAACATTAATTTTTGCTATATTAAGCGGTATTGTCCCTGCTATCTTTTGGCTTTGGTTTTGGCTACATCAAGAAGATAAAGAAAAACCAGAACCACTTGGACTGATTATTATATCTTTTATACTAGGAAGTTTAATGGTCTTTATCGCTGTATGGCTTGAAAGGTATTCTCTAAATTTTGTAAAAAATAAAAACAGTCAAATAATAGTATGGGCAGCAATAGAAGAGTTATTAAAATTCTTAGGCGTCATGGTTATAATTTGGGGAAACCGTAATATTGATGAACCCATAGACTACCCTATGTATTTTATCGCGACAGCTCTTGGTTTTGCGGCATTAGAGAATATTTTATATTTAGTAAACCCTTTCAACGCAAGTGGTGCTGTAGTTGGAATGTTAACTGGAAATTTGAGATTTATGGGATCAACTCTCCTTCATGCAATAGCTAGTGCTATGATCGGAAGTGCTCTTGGTTTATCTTTTTATCTAGAAAAATATAGAATGATTTATCTTATTGGTGGAATAATAAGTGCAATTGTCTTGCATAGTGTCTTTAATTTTTTTATAATGAAAGGAAGTGGCGAAAACTTCCTTTCTGTTTTTGGATTTTTATGGGTCGTCACGATTATCAATATACTTATATTTGAAAAACTAAAACGTATGGGGCCATTTATCCCTATATCCAATTAATCTATGTTACAAAAAAAATCATTTTTAGAACGTCTTACTGGAAGCATAAAATTTGAGGAGGAAGAAAATAATAATCCTAAAGAAAATAATGTGGTTATTCAAGGTAGAAATAATCAAGAACAAGAAGATAAAAATTTGAATAAAGAATCAAAATGGGAAGAAGAAGTAGACGCAGAATTAACTGTTGATGTATATCAAACTCCAACCGAAATAATAGTTCAAACAATGGTTGCTGGTGTTCAGCCTGAAAATCTTTCTCTTACGATAACTCGTGATTTGATAACAATTAAAGGTAAAAGAGAAGAGAATCAATCTATTGATAAAAACAATTATTTTGTACAAGAACTTTATTGGGGTTCATTTTCTAGAACTATTTCACTTCCAGAAGAAGTTGATGTAGAGGGGGCAGAAGCAACAGAGAGACACGGTCTTTTAATTGTTAGACTTCCTAAGTTAGATAAAAATAGAGAAACAAAACTAAAAATTAAATCAATTTAAATACAATAAAAAATACCCCTTAAGGGGTATTTTTTATTAATTGTGCCGAGACCCAGATTTGAACTGGCTATCTATGCTACTGAAGCAATATTTTGAGTCTTTGTTTATTGTGCCGAGACCCAGATTTGAACTGGGGACCTATCCCTCTTCAGGGGAGCGCTCTACCAACTGAGCTATCTCGGCATCTTATTCTCTTAAAGATTTCAATAAATCCTGCATCTGCTGATCATTATTCTTAAGATTTTTAGAAATATCACTAATATTATTTACACCAGAAACTCCTCCAGTATAAATATTTAACAAATTACCTAAATATGGTTGAATAAAATAGAAAGCCCCATAAGACACTCCTATAATAGCAACCCAATAAAAAATACGTATAATTTGAGCCCAACGTTGAGTACTACGAATCTTTAAAAGTAAAACATTATTTTCTTTAGAAATTCTGATATTCTCTTCTAATAAATTCTTTACTTCTTGATCCATATCAAAGATATTATCATATTTTTATTAAAAACAAAAGGTGCTCTCGGTACGAATCGAAGGTGCATCTACTTCTTACAGAAGCTGTACACTTTTTGGATACTTTGGTTACAAAGATATCTAAAAAGGTCTTGCGAAATGGGTCTTGCCCATTTCTCACCTCAGTACGGAACTGTGACATATACCCCGTAAATGCTAATGTGCTTCTGGCAGGAATCGAACCTACAATTACTCCTTAGGACGGAGTCGTTATATCCATTTAACTACAGAAGCATTTTACGAGGTCCATCAAACTACAAGGGCAAAATAAAAACACCATTATCATGGTGTTTTTATAATACCACTATTCTTTAATTCCTAAAAGTTCCATAATCTTTGGTTTATTAAAACCAACTACAATCTGATCTTTAATAATAATAACTGGAACTCCCATTTGGCCACTTTTATCTAACATTTCTTTTCTTTTTGTTAAATCAGAAGAAACATCAAAATCTTCAAAAACTACACCTTTTTCTACAAAAAAATCTTTTGCCATATGACAAAAATGACATGTAGGAGTACTATAAACTGTTACTGTATTCATAATATAATTCGTAAAATTTCTCTTAATTGATAATCGAACTCTTTTATTATATCATAATCGTCAACATTAACACTCTTGACAGATGTGTCAAGTTTATAAAATAGTATGTGCGGATAGTGGGAATCGGACCCACGTTTTTTGCTTGGGAAGCAAACATATTGCCACTATATTATACCCGCAAAATTAATTCTCAAAAAATTTTTTAAACCAATTCCAAAAACCATGATCAACTTTTTCTTTATTTTTAGGTAAAATAATTTCATCTTTTTGATCAACTATTATTACCATCTTTTCCCCTTCTTTAGCAACTTGATACTTCTCTCTTATTATTGCTTCTTTCCCCTCTTCTGTTTCTAATTTCAACATATCTTTACCTAGTGAAGCTTCTCTTTCTTTTAAAAGATCTATCTCTTCTAATATTAAATCTTTTTTATGAGATGTTTCTCTTTCTTTCTCAATTAAACCTATTATATTATATAAAAATAACATAAAAATACAAAAAATAAAAACCAAAACAATTGGTGAATGCCAAAATCTATAATTACTTTTTTTCTTGAATTCTATCATAATTAATGGTAGTATTATACCATGATTTTCAGTTCAAAAAATAAAAAAAGAGTAGAGAAGATTTTCGCGGTAGTTTCAATCCTTGTTATCATAAGTATGATTCTTCTCTATATACCTGGATTATTAAATTAATATTAATTATTACTACTCCTCATCATTTTCAAAAAAACATCATGTGATATGTTTATTTTTGCGTTTGATTGCATTCTCTTTTTCCCCTTCTTTTGCTTTTCTAATAATTTCTTCTTACGACTAATATCTCCTCCTCCTACAACTTTACTTCCATGCATTAAAACGTCTTTGCGGAAAGCTGATACTGATTCTGATGATATAATCCGTCCTAAGGCCTTCCCTTGTATTTTAAAAGCAAACTGTTGTCTTGGAATTATATCTTTTAATTTCTCAACCTGAGCTTTTGCTTCTTCGGCTACCTTACGTCTTGATACAACTCTACAAAATGCAACCATTGGTTCATCAGCTACAATAATATCTAATCGGACAACATCAGCCCCTTTATATTCGCCCAATTCATAAGAAATAGAAGAATACCCAGAAGTAATACTTTTCATATCATCAAAAAAATTACGCATGAGTTCACGAAGTGGCATTTCAAGATCTATAGATGATCTGTTGTCTCCAAAATTCTCAGTTGTTTTTATAAGAGCTTCGTGATCATATAAAAATGGCATTAGGTAACTTAAGTATATTGATGGCGTAATAATTTTTACATTAACCCAAGGTTCATATACTTTAACAATATTCCCATCATCAGGGAAAAGATGTGGTGAATATATGATTTCTTCTTTACCACTACGCAATAAAACCTTGTATGTAATAGAAGGCATTGTTACTATTAATTGCAAGTTAAATTCCCGACTCAACCTCTCTGTAATAATTTCTAAATGAAGCATTCCTAAAAATCCACATCGGAAACCTCGACCAAGAGAACCGGAAGATTCTTCCTCAAAAGAAAAAGATGAATCCGATAAACGCAATCGGCCTAATGCTTGTTTAAGATTTGGAAAATCATCTTGACTCTCAGGATAAACAGAAGCCCAAACAACAGGTCGAGGGTTCATATATCCAGGAAGAGCTTTCATGGGCTTTTTAAGATATGTAATAGTATCCCCAACTGAAGCTATCCCAGGTTTCTTAATCCCAGTTACAATATATCCAATTTCTCCATTACTTATAAATTCACGAGCTTCTTCTTCTGGAGAAAAAATACCAACTTCAAGAGCAATAAATTTTTCTGAAGAAACTGCAAATAATAAAGATTCTCCTTTTTTAAACCGTCCATCTATAGCACGGACATAAACAATTACTCCTCTGTGATTATCATATTTAAAATCAAAAACTAAAGCTCTCCCCGTATTGGTAGATAAAGAAACATCATTTTCTAAACGAGGATAAGGTATTTTTTTAATAGTTTCTTCCAATAAAGATTTAACTCCTTCACCTGTCTTCCCTGAAACAAGTAAAATAGTTTCCGGGTCAATATCCAATAAAAGTGCTACTTCCATTTTAATTTCTTCAACTCGAGCAAGAGGAGAATCAATTTTTGAAAGTACGGGGATTATAACAAGCCCTAAATCACGTGCCATTTGTAAAGTAGTCAATGTCTGAGCTTGAACGCCTTGAGTTGCGTCTACAAGCAAAATTGACCCTTCCACAGCCTTTAAAGCCCGAGAAACTTCATAAGAGAAATCAATATGTCCTGGAGTATCAATAAGATTCAAAATGTAATTTTCATTACCCATTTTGTACTCCATTCTAACAGGTTGCATTTTTATTGTAATACCACGTTCTCTCTCTAAATCCATAGAATCAAGAACCTGATCTTTCATTTTGCGCTTTTCTATTGTACCGGTTATTTCAATCATTCTATCCGCCAAAGTACTCTTACCATGATCAATATGAGCAATAATTGAAAAATTTCTAATAAATTTAATATCCATACACCTATACTAGCAAAAAAAGCTTTAAATTAAAAGCGTATAGGAATTGGCTTGATTAATAATAATATATATAGTATAGTAAGTATATTATAAGCTCAGATTGGATTTAATCCTTTGTTTTAGTTTGGAAGACAAACAAAATGAAGACATCTAAACTGCGCCGCAAAATGCGGTTTTTTTAGTTCAAAAAATATTATGAAAAAAGATAATGATGAAGCAATTGCAAGCATAGCAGAATATGCAAAAATTGAACTTTCAAGCATTGGTAAAATGCTCGATAAAGCAGAGCTCCCCCCACAAGTGGACGCGCTTGTAGAAGGTCCAGTAATTTCTATACAGAAATCATCCGTATATATCGACCTCGCTCCATTTGGAACAGGTATAATATATGGA
>CAILJY010000074.1 GCA_903834665.1 uncultured bacterium
AACTCATTCTCTCTTTTATATAAGAGATGATTTCTTCTTTTTTGATTCGCTCTTGTAAGCCTGTATCACGATCACGGATAGTCACAGAATCATCGGTCAAAGTGTCAAAATCAATAACTATGCACCATGGAGTCCCTATCTCATCTTGTCTTCTGTAACGTTTCCCAATATTACCATTGTCATCCCACATCACACGTCCAAATTCATCTTTAAGTGATCTATAAACTAAATGAGCGTAATCAACAAGTTCTTTTTTATTTTTCAAAAGAGGAGAAACAGCACATACAACAGGAGCTACAGCCGGATTGAAAGCTAAATATGCTCTTATTTCCTCACCATTTACATCTTCTCTATAAGAACTCAATAAAAGAGCAAGCACTGTCCTATCCACTCCAAAAGTAGGTTCTATTACATGAGGAATAATTTTAGTATTAGTTTCTTCATCTTGATAAAAAAGATTATGATTTTTTAAATCAAAATCTGTTCGATAAGCTAGTCCATAAAGCTCTTTCAATCCAAAAGGAAAATCAAATTCAAAATCAATAGTACGCTTTGAATAATGAGCAAGATCATCATTCCCTACTTCAAGTTCATGAACTTTGTTCATATCAATTCCCATCCCCTCCATCCATAAAAGCATCTCATCTTTCCAATATTGAAAATATTTTTCCCATTCTTCTTCTTTTATAAAATATTCTATTTCCATTTGCTCGAATTCACGAACACGAAAAATAAAATCACGAGGAGTAATTTCATTACGGAAAGCCTTACCAATTTGTGCTAACCCAAATGGTAATTTAGGATGGAAAGAATCAACAATATTTTTAAAATTGACAAACATACCCTGAGCTGTCTCAGGCCTCAAATAAACAACTGAAGAAGAATCCTCTACTGCTCCTATTTGAGTCTTAAACATACCATTAAATTTTCTTGATTCCCCTACTGGCGCTTCACATTCATCACACTTACCTTTTTCTTTTAACTGATCTTCTCTAAATCTTTTATGACATTTACTACATTCAACAAGTGCCTCTGTAAAAGTATCCACATGCCCTGACGCATTCCAAACTGCACTATTCATTATGATAGAAGCATCTATCCCATACATATCAACTCTTCCATCTACAAATTTCTTCCACCAAAGATTTTTTATGTTATTTTTTAAAGCAACTCCTAAGGGACCATAATCATATGTTCCAGCAAGGCCACCATAAATCTCAGACCCGGGATAAATAAAGCCTCGTCTTTTACAAAGTGAGATAATCTTCTCCATTAATTTTTCATCTTTTTCTTGCATCTTAATTTTTATTCCTTAATTTATAATTATCTAACAACTCTACTATTCCCTTGTTTAAAATTTGGATCATTAACCAATGAAGTAGTTACGGCATTACGAATACTCTTTATTACAGAATTAGTAAAAGAATCTGTCCCAGAGAGATAAACTTCTTTCATTAATTGAGGAACACTTCCAACTTGAGATAACGATGGTCGAATCAAAAGAATAAAAGAAGCTTCACGATTTGAATCTATCCCTGTGTTAGGACGAACCGCTCCTATATTCCAAACAACTTCTCTTGTAACTTCATTGTACGAGACATTTTCATTTTTCCCTTGAGATAAACCACCCCATTTTACATAAATTGGGAGTAATGACCGAGCTTCTGCACCGGTAATACTATTGGCTGAATTGGAAAGCGTCCAATTCACAGTATAACTAGTTTCTGTCTCAGCTTTTGGTGGCATATTCCCAGAAAGATAAAAAGCTGATGATGCAATTTGAAAATCAGAAACTATTTTAACAATTTTTTCAGAAAAATTATTTATATCATTATAAGTAGAACCAAGAAGTGGCTCTCTGCCTTTTATACTTACATTAATAGAGACCTTAGGATCTTTTATTGTGGATAAACCAATAAGAGAAAGTGGTTTAAAACTAAAAGATACTGTTCCTTTTTCTCCTGGATTAATTTCCGCCAATTCAGAAACAGAATTCCTATCCCATATAATTTTATTATTTAATGAATCATAAAAACCATTCATTGAACTAACTGTATTTTTATCAAAAACATTCCCCGATAAACTAACAATTATTTGTCCGTCAGTTATGCGATTAGATAAATTATTAGCCCAAGATACTTCTGCGTTTACAGTTGATCCACCAGAGACAGCGTATTCATTACTGTCTTGTCCATTTATCAAAATTCGTGCTTCTAAAAATGGCTTCGTGATCAATACTTTTTGAATAACAGAACTATATACAATATTAATTAATGATTGATTACTTCCACTTCTTGTCCCTGCGTAAATATGAAATACTTGTTCATCTCCATCTTGCCCAATCAATTGTCCTTTAACTTCAATTTCAATTGGATCTGTTGAAGTTATAGAAGATAAATCCCAGATAGAATTACCAACTGATGGCTGTGGAATAGACTCACTAAATATAAAATTATTTGGATATGTAATTTGTAATATTGTATTGTCTGAAGGTAAAGTAGTATTCAATATCGCTTTGATTTTGAAAGAAACAGGTTGATTTGAAATAGCAGTTGTTGGCCCTTCTATCATAAGTGAAAGTGGGGCTAAACTTATAGTTACAGGATAATATTTATCTTTTGTAAAAATAGCATTGGACCCCTCTGGATGATATTCCAAGCTTACTTTTATATTTCTGATAGATTTTTCTTCCCCAAAAAGAGTTACTTCCACATTTTTTATTACACTCTCTCCTGGCCTAATTGTTCCAATCGTATCACGAGGAAGTCTCATGACATCAACGTTATTATCTTCTGCTCCTTTAGGGTATTCAACGATAAGATTGGCCAATTCTAAGCTGGCATTATTATTATTTTTTATTTCAATTTGAAGGGATAATTCTTCTCCCCCTTTAGTAAAAGCATTTCCTATAACTTCAATATCAATTTTATCGCTCGAAACAGAGGTATCATTATTAGTAAATTTATAATAAGCAAAACCTAAAGCGCATATAAAAAAGATGAGTGATGCAATAAAAAACTTTTTAAAAATTGAAACGGGTGGTTTTCTAAATTTATTTTTCATATCATTTTCATTTTTAAAATTAGTGTTATTCCATTCAAGTGGCACTTCGTGATTAACTTGATGTAAAACACCTTCTCTTTGGTGATTAAAAGCATGATCATTGGGATCATATAAATGCCTCTTTACATCTTCAATTTTATTCTTATCATCTTCTCCCATATATGTATTTATTATATCATAAAATGAATTATAATTGGCTCTCGTTCAAGGCTTTATTTATATGAGAAATTATTGACTGACGCTCTTTTAATAACATCTCTGTCTTGTTGTGATCAAACGATGATTCCAAATATTTTGTTAAAATACCAGAATCACCTATATATCCTAAGCTATTCATAATACGTAAAACCAAATGTAATTCAAGGGCTTCCCTCGATGGCTCAGAAATATTTTCATCATCAAGTAAATATAAGGCTTGAATCAAGTCATCAAAAATATTTTCATTTGGACTCTCTCCTGTACACAAACGTTCCAATAATTTACTCACTCTTCCAATCAAAAGAATAGATTCTGTTTTATTTCGAGCTAGTGGAAATGAAGTTATATGTTTAGCAGAAGTGACCCGCCATAATTCTTTACCTCGAACAAGATCAACATTTACATAAGAAAGATCTTGCAAAGAAAAACGTAATTTTGATTTGTTTAAACGTATCCCTTGAACAGCTGCATAAATTAAACCCATCTCACGAGTATAGATCGTAAGCATTTTATTTGCTTCACCTCGATTACGAGACGAAAGTATAAATCCATGTGTATGATAAATATGATGCATAATAAATTATTCAATTACTATTTCTTCAACTATAGACTCTTGTTCTTTTTCTTCACAAAAATACCTAAAATTATCTTTTAATTCTAAAGTTCTTTTATCTTTCAATTCATTAATATTTTTTAGATTTTTTTTCTTAGCTATTTTTAAAAGATCTAAAAATTCTATCCCCTGACTTGTTTTAAAAAAATCAGAAACAACTGAATCATCTAATAATTTATTTATTTCTTGAAACGATAATATACTAAACTCATTATTAATTTTATTAAGAACATGCTCTTTTTCTTCTACAAAATTAATAGCATTTTTAGTTCTTGTCATTAATTTAACTGTTCCTCTTCTTTCTCTTGGTAAATATCTTTTAAGAAAATCTTCAATCTTAATAAAACCCATCGAAACATAATAATCAGCTTCTCCTGTCTTTAAAAATCTATCCATTCTTTCTTTATTTATTTCTCCTTTTTCATTAATAAATTGACCCCAAAAACCTCCATTGCGTAAGTTTTTATTTTCCTTATATTTTACAAAACCAATTCTTTCCCCTAAGGGAGAACTGATAAGCCAAGACCTACCAATTATAGCTTTAACGTAAGAATAATTATCAATAATATTACACGCTAATTTAGAAAAAGAATCACCAGAAAAAATATTAATGATATCTTTATTTTTTTCTTTTTGCTTGTAAAGATCACTAAAGTGTATATCTATACAAGGATCATGAAATTTTAATCCGAAATTAATAAGTTCTTTTTCTTGTGTCACATTGAAATGAATTAAGCCAATATTTTCTTTTTCTTCAATATCTTCTTCATTTTCTTTCTCAGGACCAATTTCATCAAATTTTTCTTTAATAAAATTAAGAACATTATCTCTCCATTTTATATCTTTAGAACTATAAATAATATCTACCTCATTAAAAATATTCTGTGCCCAATTGTTAAAAATATCTTCTTTAAAATCTTCCTTACTAACCCTCCTATCATAATTTTCTCTTAATTGGTTAAAAAGAGTTGTGTATTCAAACAAGTGTTTTGAAAAAATGGTGGTCAACTCATCTTTAAATTTTTTTCTAAATATAAAATAACTGTTGGTTTCAACAAAATCAGTATCCTCTTCTGGTACCTTAATATCTTTTTTATCTAATTTCTCAATATATTTAAATTGATAATCCAATAATTCTACTTGTACATTTTCAAAACGCCTAGAATTATCAATCTTATTTTCAATAATATTATTAATTTCTTTCATAATTAAATTTCTTCTTCTTTTCCTATTTCTAATTTCTTAAAAATTATATTATCTTCCTTCAAAATATTCTCAGGAATTCGCCATGCGAAAGTTGCAAAATCTTGCATTATTGCATCGTGTACGGGGAAACAAACTCTCGGTCTAATATTTTTAGCATACTCTATTGCATCTTTCATTTTCATCCAAGGTCCAGCAACAGGGAGTGCTAGTATATCAACATTTTTATCCGGATAACTAAAAGAATCCCCCGCATAACAAAGATTATCTATCATATAACCAGTATTTTGAACCTTCCCAAAATCATTATATATTTCCGCGTGAGTACTACCAAAAGCAATAATATTGATTCCTTCTATTTCAAATTTTTCACCTTCTTCAACTATTTTATATTTAATATTTGATTGATCAAGAACCTTCCCCACCGAAGTATTAGTAATCACCAATGCATTTTGATTATTGTCCAAAACTTCCCTTAAAGAATCAATATGCAAATGATCATTATGTTCATGAGTAATAAGAATTATATTTATATCTTTTTCTTTATTCTGCAATGAAGAAAAAGATCCAGGATCAGTCATTATTTTTAATCCTTCTTTTGGTTCAGCAACAAAACAACAATGACCCAACTTCTTAATTTTCATAATTTTTTAAATATTTTTTAAAATTAAATCTAATATTTCTGGTAATTTATTACAAAATGGTTCATCTCCTAAATGACCATCATGCTCTCTCTCAATTTTTATGATTGGAATATCAAGATTTTTACTAAATAATTCTGCATTAACATAAGGAACAACTTTATCAAAAGTATTATGAATAATATAAAATTTATTACAAACTTTTTTGATATGATCAAAATCAAATTCTTTATCAAAAAAATCATCCAGTAAACGAGCCCTTGAACTATGATTATCTTTATCAAGTTTTCCAAATGGGCCTGAAACAAGAATAACTCCACCAATTTTTTCATTATCTTTCAATGTCTCTAGATATCTTAAAATAGCTGGAACTCCCAAAGAATGCCCAATCAAATATTTATCACTTGAAGGGTTTTTAACTTCTTCTTTAATTTTTGAAACCCATTCATTCATCTTTGGAAATTTGGGATTAGGCATCTCTAAAGACACAGAGAAAATTCTATTACTATAAAGCTCACCCATAAGCCAAGGACGCCAACCACCATTGGGCCAAGCCTCAAATCCATGTATAATAAATACTTTTTTCATACTCTTATTTTACCATATTTATTAAATCATTCTCAATTTCATTTAAATATAATAAAGATCTCTTGACTGATACATTCCCGGTCTTTTCCAATTCACTTCTCAAAAGATTAAGAGCCTCATCATAATCATATTTACAAATTTTATGTCCTTCTTCTTCCTCTTCTTTAGTTATTGAAAGATCTATAGGATCACCAATGGCCTTAACTAAAAAACAGAAAGAAAAGGAAATATATCTTTCTCTCCATAATTCAGTGTATCCGATTTTTTTAATTATAGAAACATTATATCCAGACTCTTCTATACATTCTCTTCTAAGTCCATCTTCTATAGTTTCATCATCTTCAATCTGTCCCCCAACAATATTATGTATATTCTTACTTTCAACATTTATAAGTATAATTTTTTTATCATCTGTAACAATGATGGCCCTAGCAGCATATTTATGTGGTAAATTTTCAACTAAATCATGAGAAAGATTATCCGGATTTAAAAAACCAAGATTCTTCCATGATTCTAATTCTTGTTTAAATCTATTGTTCATTTATTTTTCAATAATTATCTTAAATACAAATTCATCAATTTTTATTTCTTGCCCATCATTTTCTTTAATCTGTATTTCTTTTGCACTTACCGCCTTCATCAACTCAATTTTAAATTTATTTATCAACTCTTGTTCTTCAACTCCTGTTTCAATAATCAAAGTAATAGCGTCATTTGGATTTAATCCATTCTTTTTTCTAATATCTTGAATTACTCGTAGAAGTTCTCGATATTGCCCTTCTTTTTTTAACTCTTCTGTTATTTCTGTATCAAGTTCAACTTTCTTATCACCTTCTTCTATGGATTTTATTTCTTTAACATTTAATTCATCTTTAAGAATTTCTTTATACTCAATTTTTAATTTATAATTATTAACTATTAATTCTTTTAATGGTTGTCGTACTGGAATACCCGCCTTTTGCCTTAATTGCAAACCAAGAGTTACAATCTCACGAACTTCCTGCATTTCTTTTATTATACTTTCTACTTTGTCCTTACTAATTTCTACTTGTTTAGGCCAAACTGTAAGATGAATACTTTCTTCATCATTTTCATTTTTTAATTTCTGCCAAATATCTTCTGCTGTAAACGGAGCAAAAGGAGCCATTAATTTTGCTAAAGTTTTAAACACATAATATAAAGTTTCTTTGGCTTCCATTTCACCATCTTTTACTCGATCTCGTGAACGACGCAAATACCAAGTAGACAAATCATCTATAAATTCTCGAATAGCTCGAACTGGTTCAAGGAGTTTGTAATCATCTAAACCTTTTGTACAAGTATCAATTAATTCCGATAGTCTAGTTATAATCCATTGGTCAAGAACATTCTTACTTACTTCATAATTTTTACTACTTTCTATTTCCTTATCTCGATATAATTCATAAAAAGCTAAAACATTGTAAAGTAAATTAAATACTTTATTGTGTAATTCCGAAATTATTTTTTCATCAAAGTTTTTTGGCTCACCTGGTTGATTGACTGAATACATCCAGAGACGCAAAGTATCAACGCCATATTTATCCATCATAGACCAAGGGTCTACTATGTTTCCAAGCGATTTACTCATTTTCTTCCCACTCGCATCAAGTAACAATCCTAAACAAATAACATTTTTATATGCTCTCCCCCTCCCCATTATTACTCCCACCGCATGAAGTGTATAGAACCATCCACGAGTTTGATCAACCGCTTCACTAATAAAATCAGCCGGGTATTGTATATCTTTACCCTCAAAAGGGTAATGATTTTGTGAAAATGGCATTGTCCCAGAATCAAGCCAGACATCCATAACTTCTTTTGTTCTTTCTAATTTTCCACCACAATCACAAACTAAATCTATTTCATCTATATATGGCTTATGTAAATCAAGTTTATATTCTCCATCATGTGGTAATGGGACAAATGGTAATATAACAAATTCACCATTTCCCAAATAATTAAAATTTTTATTGGTACTCACTAATCCAAGAGACTCTTCTGTGTTTAGACCATTTACTTCTGAAAACATTTGCCAAACTGGACTCCCATGCGTAATGATGAGAATATTTTTTCCAACATATTTATTTTCAATATCATAAAGGAAACTCATAGACCTTCGTCTTACATCTTCATAAGACTCATTGCCCTCTGGTGCTTCATTAAAGTTTTTTACTGATTTAGGAAAATCATTGTGATACTCTGACCATTGCTTACCTTCATACATAGGAACAGACATTTCATGAAGCCTATCATCATAAACAATTTTTTCTTTATCAAAACCGATTTTTTCTGCTAATAATTCTGCTGTTTCTTTTGTTCGAATAAAAGGTGAAGTTATAATGTAATCAATTTTTTCTTCTTTTAATTCTTCAGCTGATTTTTCAACTTGTTTGATTCCATTTTGGGTTAAATTATCATCATTGTTTACAGTTCCACTTACTTCCCCTCTTACATTACACTCAGTTTCTCCGTGGCGCATTATAAAATACTTATTACCGGATTTTTTAGTTTTTGATTTTATTTCATCGATACTTCCTAGAACTTCAATTTTTTGACAAGAAAGACAACTCCAAACAGGAAGCGGTGTCCCCCAATATCTCTCACGAGAAATTGCCCAATCTTTTATATCCTTAAGCCATTCACCAAAACGTCCTTCTTTAATATGAGATGGTTCCCAGTTTATACTCTTATTTTCTTCTATCATTTTATCCTTAATTTTAGGGTCAGAAACTTTTATATACCAAGAATCTCGGGCGTAATAAATAAGAGCAGTTTTACAACGCCAACAATGTGGATATGAGTGTTCATACTTTTCTTTCTTAAAAAGTAAACCACGATGTGCCAAATCTTTAATTATATCTACTGCAACTTCTTCATCACGAACAAATCTACCTTCTAGAAAACCAGTCCCTGATAAAAATTTACCATCAAGCCCCACTAAATGATGCTTCGGCAAACCTATTTCATTTCCTAAGACAAAGTCATCCTGGCCATACATAACAGCAGTATGAACTACTCCTGTGCCATCTTCTGTCGTTACAAAATCAGCATTATAAATTTTATAGGCTTTACCCATTTTTTCTTTTTCTTTATCTGAAATAGTATCTGATAAATATGAATATAACGGTTCATATTCTAAGCCAATTAAATCCTTACCTTTTATCTCTTCTATTATTTTATATTCTCCTTCTATAATCAAAAGACGTTCTTTTGCAAGAATTAAAAACGAATTGTCTTTTTCAATTTTTACATAATCCATTTTCTCCCCTACGGCCAATGCAACGTTTCCAGGGAGGGTCCATGGTGTTGTTGTCCAAGCAAGAATAGAAGTATTATCTTGACCTTTTAATTTAAATTTCGCAGTAACCGATAAATCTTTTACATCAAGATAACCTTGAGCAAGTTCATGAGAAGAAAGACCCGTTCCACAACGTGGACACCAAGGAACAACTTTATAATCTTTATAAAGTAAATCTTGTTTATTAGCTTCTTTAATTACATTCCAAACAGATTCAATATAATCGTTGTGATATGTAACATATGGGTGTTCTTGGTCTACCCAAAATCCAATCCTTTCAGTAAACTTTTCCCAAAGATCTGTATATTCCCATACACTTTCCTTGCACTCTTTATTAAACTTCGCAACTCCGTATTCCTCAATCGCTTTTTTAGAAGATAAATCCAATTTCTTTTCTACCTGAAGTTCTACTGGAAGTCCGTGAGTGTCCCAACCTCCTTTCCTTGCGACATGATACCCTCTCATTGTTTTATACCGAGGAATTGCATCTTTAAAAGCTCGAGCCTCGAGGTGATGAATCCCTGGTTTACCATTTGCAGTTGGAGGGCCTTCATAAAAAACATACTCCCCATTTGGTGCATTTTTTTCTAAGCTTTTTTTGAAAATATCTTTTTCTTTCCAAAATTTTAAAACCTCTTCTTCTCGAAGTGCACTATTTGTTTTTTGATTTTTATCTTCCATAATTTTACTAAACGAAACAAATTATTTTATAAAAAAGGTCTGGCTCCTTTTCCTCCCTCGTCCCTGCCCGTCCGAATTCAGTGGGCGGGCGAGGACTTTTTTTAGAATATAATTTGTGAAGTTTTATTTTTTATCAATTTATAATATTTTTGGTATAAACTCTGCAGGTGCAGAGTTTGTACTATTCCACATAAACTAAACAAAAAAACTCGTCCACGTACAACAATTATAATAATTGCTATACAAGGACGAGTTTCTCGTGGTACCACCTTGCTTACTTCTCATTTAATAGGGTTCTACTTTATCATGGGTCTTACCTCGTGATATTTCTTCCCAATGCCTGTCCGAAATAAATACCTGTATTTACGTCGGGCTCTAGGGTGATAACCTGCCTGCGCAGACAGGGCCCTTTCACTGCATATATATTAAGAATACTATAAAATAACAAAATTGCAATATTTATACTTTCATAACTGACTGTTTATTAATACTCAAATTCTGCTATCGCTGATTTTGAGTATAATCTATTTTATTTACATTTTTTCGGGAACTTCTATTCCCAAAAGCCAAAGGCCATTTTTCATAGTTTGAGTAAATGCTTTTATTAAATTTAGATGATATGTCATATATTTATTCTCTTCTACAAGAATTTGAGTATTACCATAAAAATTATTGAAACTACTTGCAAGCTCTATTAGATAAGTCGCAATATGATGTGGCTGAAGTGATTGATAAGAGTATTCTACTATCTCAGGGAATTGATATAAATATTTTTCTAAATCAATAATTTCGCTCGGTATCATAATTTCATCTATGATAGATCTATTCATATCTGCTTTATTTAGAATAGAATTTGCCCGAACTGCCGTGTACTGCAAATATGTACCAGAATCTCCTTTTATATTTAAAATTTCTTCCCAATTAAAAATAATATCTCCTAAACTATCGCGCTTCAAATCATTAAACTTCAATGCTCCAATCGCAACAATCTCTTTTGTTTCCTCATTTATCTCACCTGCTCTTTTTTCTGCTTCGTTTATAATATCATCAAGCCAAATGACATTACCTTTTCTGGTACTCATCTTTCCTTCAGAGAAACGGTAAAGGCCATGAGCCACGTGGATTCTCTGCCCTTCTGTAAAATACCCAAGCATATTCTCCGCCTCAATTATCTGCTTAAAATACCCCTTCTGTTCAGAACCAACTTCATTTATTATTCTAATATCATTCCCATATTCATTTTTTCTCCATTTATCAGTAGCTAAATCACGTAAAGCATACAAAGATGAACCATCTTTTTTAAGTAACAAAAGTGGTGGTAATTTTTTCTCTTCAGAAAATTCAATAATAAAAGCACCCTCACTTTCTTTTCCTAAATTCTTTTTTTTTACATCATCTATAACTGCTTTCATTTTATCCTCATAAAAACTTTCCCCATAAATTGTATCAAAAGGTGTAATATTTAATTTTTTATAAATTCTCTCAAATTCTTTCATCGATAAATCTATACATCTTTTCCAAACATCGGTTGCATCTTTATCTTTATTTTCGAGTTTTAAAAATGACGCTCTAGCTTTATCTTCTAAAGTTTTATCTTTCTCTGCCTCGTCATGGAATTTTACATATAAATCAACCAATAATTTTATAGGTGTTTCACTTTTTTCAATTTCTTCTAAATTACCCCAATTTTTTATTGCGACTATAAGTTTTCCAAATTGAGTGCCCCAATCACCCAAATGATTATCTCGAATAACTTTAAAGCTAGAGGAAGTTAAAATCCTTGCAATTGAATCGCCAATAATAGTTGAACGCAAGTGGCCGATCGTAAATGGTTTTGCAATATTTGGAGAAGAATATTCTACTATAATCTTCTTGTTTTCTCCTTTTTTATTTTTCCCCCAATTCTCTTTTTCTTCTAAAATTTTATTTATATTTTCGGTAAAAAATTCACGCCCCAAATAAAAATTTATAAAACCCGCTCCTGCAACTTCTATTTTATTGATTTCCCCGAAGCCTTGCTTCGGTAAACCTTTTAATTCTATGACTATTTTTTCAGCCAAATCTCTTGGATTTATCCCCATTTTTTTAGAAAGAATCATAGCCACATTCGTCGAATAATCTCCGTTCTTAAAATCAGTTGGGTGTTCAACAACAAAAGAAACCTCATCTTCAATTCCAAGATTTTTCAAAACTTCTTTTATTAATTTTTCTATTTGTTCTTTCATTTTATTTATGCCCAGTCGTTCCAAATCCTCCTCTATTATTATTCTTCATTGTTTCAATTTCTTCCCATTCCGCTACATCTATTTTTACAAAAACTCCCTGGCCTAATCTCTCTCCTTTTTCTATTACAACTTCACCGTCAGTTAAATTATAAACCTGTAATAATATTTCATCTGAATCCCCGCAATAATCATTATCTATATATCCAGTACTAACCAAAAGACCCTTCTTTTTTAGTGTACTAGATCTATCTTTAATTTCAAGCATATACCCTTTTGGAGTTTCAATGATTACATTTGTGGGCAATCTTTCTAATTTCTTTGGTGGAACAACAACATCAATACGAGAATATAAATCAAAAGCAACTGCTCCAGATGTTTGATATTCTGGTAATGGTAAATTCTTATCAATTCTTTTAATTTTTATTTTCATATTATTTTAGTATCTTTATATATTCTTCAAAACCTTTCATAAAAATTTCTGGTTTTTCTTTTAGTAATTTATTCAATTCTTCTTGACTAAACCATTTTATTTGTTCAACTTCCTCATCTTGTTTTACAAATTCATAATTAGAATCAACAGTCGCTGTAAAAAAATAACCAAAACAATCAAACAAACGAATTTTGGGGCCAGAATTAAAAATTACACCCCTTAATCCAATTTCTTCTTCTGCTTCTCTTATTATACACGATTCACAAGTCTCTCCTTCCTCTACGACACCGCCCGCAGCTGGACCCCACAATCCGGGGCCAAATTTTTTAGATAGAGATCTTTGAGAAAGTAAAATATTTCCATCCTTATCTTTAATCCAAAGGCCAGTCGCCCGAACAATATCCTCGGGATTAGTATTTTCTCTTTCCTTATAACATATTATTTCATCTTCTTCATTTACAATTGGAATTCTCATTTCAAAATTTTTTTAACTTCTTTATAAACCATATCATGCACATCTTCACGTGATAAAATTTTTCCTTGTTGTGAGCACTCAATTTTAATAAAATTAGGAATTTCTTTTTCTAACTTAAGAGCACTTTTGCGAGAATTGATTAAAAAATTAACATCACTCTCGTGAACATCTTTTTTCTTTTTTAAATACGCTCTTTTCATTTTGCTACTATTACGCTTTTCGAGAAGTTCTAAAACAATTTTTATCGGTAAACTTAAATACAAAGTTATATCTGGACGAGGAAGACCAAAAACTTCATACTCCATTTGATTAAGCCATTTTATAAAATCAGCTCTTTTTTTAGAACTTTTAACTTTACCACCTTGATGAATTTGATTAGCCGAAACATAACGATTAGCTATAACAATATATCCTTTTTCTAACCATTCTCTCATTTCTTTGCTTGACTCCCATCTATCAGCCGCAAAAATTATTGAAACAATTTTAGGGTGAACGTTTAAAAAATTGTAATATTGTTCAGAAAGACAATGCCCAATAAATTTTCCAAAAAAATTTTTATAATATTCTGGGAAATCAACAATTTTTACCTTATGACCTTCCTTTTTTAAATGATCGGTAAGATAAGCCACTTGAGTTGCCTTCCCACTTCCATCTGTTCCATCTATAACAATCAACTTTCCTTTATGTTTTCGTTTTGTTTTTTCCATATTTATAATTTTAATTATACCTAAATATTCCCCTATCTCAAAATACACCATTAATAATACTACAAACTCTACACGACAGAGTTTGTAGTATTATTTATTAATTTTATTTAAAAATAT
>CAILJY010000075.1 GCA_903834665.1 uncultured bacterium
CCATCGTTTGAAACAGGAAAGACACGCTGATCTTCTTCGGTTTTGAGTGGAACTTCATGCGATTCGAACCATTCGTACACGCGCTCAGGGGGAAATCCGTAGAGTGCAGATGACAAAAATTGTTACCTTCCCTATTCCTCTTGCAGGGATGTTAATTATTCTTTTTATATCAGAAAGACTTTCTTTGTTATAAGAAGCACGAATATATGAAAGTAGATCTTTAATTTCTTTTCTTTCAAAAAATTTAACACCCAAAACTTGATAAGGAATTTGTTTATCGAGCAATGCTTCTTCTAAAACTCTTGATTGGAAATTAGCTCGATAAAGAACCGCGATCTCTTCAGGTTTATTATTTTTTAATAATTCATCAATTCTTGAGGAAACAAATATTCCCTCACTTTGTTCGTCATAAGCTTCACAAATACTTATCTCTTCTCCTTTAATATTTTCTGTAAATAAAATTTTAGGAACACGGTAAATATTTTTTTCAATAATACTATTTGCAGCTTCGATAATATTTTTTGTGGAACGATAATTTTGTTCTAGCATTACTATTTTGGCATTTGGATAATCTTTTTCAAAATGCAACATATTTTTTATATTTGCTCCACGCCAGCTATAAATATTTTGATCTGTATCTCCTACCACACAAATATTTTCTTCTTTTCCAACTAAAAGTTTTGTCATCTCGTATTGAACTTCATTGGTATCTTGGTATTCATCTATATGAATATATTTCCATCTATTTTGATATTTTTGTTTTATTTCTGGATATTTTTTGAGAATCAAGACCGTTTCAAGAAGAAGATCATCAAAGTCTAATGCTTTTTCTTTTTTTAATTGAATTTCATAGTCACGCCAAATAACAGCGACAATACTTTGCACAGAACTATTTACATTTGCACTAAATGTCTCAACAGTAATAAAATCACCTTTTGATTTTGAAATAATTGATTTTATTTTTCTTGGTTCGTGTTGTTTAGGATCAATATCACGATTTTTCATTATACTTTTTATGATACTAAGAGCATCACTCTCATCTATTATAGAGAAATGTTTGGTGAGGCCAATAAGATGAGCATTTTCTTTTATAATATGAACACCAAGAGAATGAAATGTGGAAACAAAAGGGACACCAGTGCCGGAGCTTCGCTCCGGCGCACTAACTCCATGAATTTTATCTTCCAGTAAACTCATTACTCGATCACGCATTTCTTTGGCTGCTTTATTTGTAAAGGTTACTGCCAAAATAGATCCCGGTTCAATTCCTTTGTGTATAAGATGTATGATTCTATGTGTGATAGTTTTGGTTTTCCCTGCTCCTGCTCCAGCCACAATTAAAAGAGGCCCATCCGTATAAAGGACTGCCTCTTTTTGTTTTTCATTTAAAGAATCAATATATTGCATGATCTTTATTGTAGCATTTTATTTACCAATGTCGTTCATTATTTCAGCGCTTTCTGCTCTGAAACTTTCCGCTTCCTCTTTTACTATTTCACCAAGATTAGGAATTTTATTATATAAAAATTCAAATATTACCTCAGGGTCAGCATTTTTTTCTATTACTTTTTCGAATTCATCTTTTTCCTCTTTTGTAAGTATTTCAAGAGCACGCAACATAACTTCTTGATACACAATAGCACCAAGACGTTCCATAGCTTCTTTTTGTTTTTCAACTGGTAAAGTATTTATTCCTAGTGTTAAAACAATATTTTTATTTATTTCATTAAACATATATTTTTTATTTTATTAATTATAATTTGACCTTA
>CAILJY010000076.1 GCA_903834665.1 uncultured bacterium
AGTGGTTTCAAATCAAAAATATAAAAATTATTAAAAATAAAACAGACTATATAGTCTGTTTTATTTTTAATAATTTTTATATTTTTGATTTGAAACCACTAAGTATCTCTTGAGGAGTCTTCTTTGCAATGTAAAATATGTAGAAAATATCTAAGATAGCAAATGTGTTTAATATGATAAGAGCTATAAACCATTTTTTATTTTCCATACGAGAAGCTGTCCAGAGAGCATACCCCTTCCAAGGAAGAACCCAAACGATTGAGATAATAAGAAGCCACATATTGTTATTATTTAAAAGTGTTTGCATCTGTAAATTATAACAATAATATCTTTTTCGGGCAATTATGGTAATATCTAAGTATGAAATATTTAGGGATAGATTATGGAATTAAAAGGGTAGGGTTATCTCTTTCTGATGAAAATGGAATGATAGCTTTCCCTTATAAAATTATCAAGAATGACTTAGAGTTGATAGACACGATACACAATATATGTGGGCAAGAGGAAATATCTGCTATTGTTCTTGGTGAATCTACTGATCTTTCTGGTAAGCCGAATAAAATAATGGGAAGTATTGAAGAGTTTAAAAGAAACTTAGAAACGGAACTTGATTTGCCAATTTATTTTGAGAAAGAATTTATGACATCTATTTTTGCTCGGGGGAATGAAGGTAAAAAAGTAAACGATGCTCATAAAGAAAAAAAGAATGATAATAAAAAAATAGACGACTCTGCCGCGGCATTAATTTTACAGAGGTATTTGGATAGGAAGAATAATTAATAATTAAATAATTTAAATGGATATATGGAATACGTATCTTACGAAGAATTTAAAAAAATGGATATAAGAGTGGGGACGATAAAAGAAGTTGAAGCGGTGCCAGAGACCGACAAGCTTTTATGCTGTCAGATTGATTTTGGAGAAATGGATGAAGAGGGTAATAAAAAATTAAGACAGATTGTTTCAGGAATCAAAGAATATTACCCAGATGTTTCAGTTTTAATTAATAAACAAGTTTTATATATTGTAAATTTAGAACCAAGGAAAATAAAAGGTTTTGAATCAAATGGAATGCTTATGGCTGTCGACGGTAAAGAGGGTAAACCAGTTTTTCTTATTTCAGAGGAAGAAGTATCTTCTGGAGCTAAGGTTAGATAATTTTATTATGCTTGAACCACTTTTTTTAATTGAGACAGTTGGCTTGATAGGAGTTATCCTTATTGTTTTTGCTGAGACTGGATTATTTTTTGGTTTCTTTTTCCCGGGTGATTCACTTTTGTTTACTGCTGGAATTTTAGCCTCACAAGGTATTTTTAATATTTATTACCTTTTAATTTTTTGTACAATTGCGGCAATACTAGGGGATAGTGTTGGCTACTGGTCAGGGAAAAAATATGGGAGAAAATTATTTGAACGTGATGCAGGTTTCTTTTTCAAAAAGAAAAGAATACAAGATGCCGAAAAATTTTATGAAAAATATGGTAAATACACAATTATAATTGCTCGTTTTGTTCCTATTGTCCGGACTTTTGCTCCAATAGTTGCAGGTATTGGGAATATGCATTATTTAACTTTTATTTCTTATAATATTTTAGGGGGAATTTTTTGGGTTTTTGGAATTACTCTTATTGGATATATCTTTGGAGGATTTATTACCAATCCAGATAAATATATAATTCCGGTTGCACTTCTCATTATCTTTATTTCATTTATCCCGATTTTTATTAAAATAATAAAAGAAAAAATTAGAAAAAAGGACTAAGGCCTTTTATATAATCTTTTATTGTCGTATAATAATATTATAATGAAAAGATTATACAATCATTATTTTCCAACCCCATCGTATTTGACGATGAATTCTTGCGCGATTGATATTTCAGAACAATCTATTAAATATGGAGAACTCGGAATAACCAGTTCGGGTCTTTATTTAAATAAATATGGTAAAGAAATAATTCCAAGTGGAGTTGTTGTTTCTGGAAAAATAGAGAAAGAAGATGAACTGATTCAAGTTTTAAAAAAGATAAAAGAAAAAGAAAACCTTCATTATATAAGAGTTTCTTTACCAGAAGAGCAAATGTATCTTTTCACCTTATCTTTACCAAAAACAGATGATGAAAATATTAGAGAGATGATTCTTCTTCAAATAGAAGAGCATATTCCACTCAAGGCTCCTGATTGTATTTTTGATTATGATATTATTTCTACTTATGATCAAAATATATTGATTGAAGTTGTAGCAATAGCAGAAGCAACACTGACTAGTTATTTATCTGTTTTTAAGCAAGTAGGATTGGTCCCACTTTCTTTTGAATTAGAAGCTCAAGCCATCGCAAGAGCGGTGATTCCAACAGGAGATATAAACCCTGTAATGATAGTTGATTTTGGAAATACAAAAACAGGAATTTCTATTTCAAACAATGGACGTGTTTTTTTGACAACTACCTTATCAATAGGGGGGATAGATCTTACCAATATGATTGCTAAGAATTTTTCTTTATCATTTGAAGACGCAGAGAAAATGAAGCATGAATATGGTATTGACCAAGTTTCAAAAGCGGAAGATATTTTTCCTGCTATCTTGAACGGGATATCCGTTTTGAGAGATGAATTAAACAAACAATACATGTATTGGGAGACCCACAACAATAATTCAGCTCAAAATAAGATTAATCATATAATTCTTTGTGGAGGGGATGCTAATCTTGCTGGTTTATCTGAATATTTAGAATTAAGTATGAAAATAAAAGTTGAAAATGCCAATGTTTGGGTAAATATTTTAGATAAAAATAAAGAAATTCCAGAGATGTCATTTGAAGATTCTCTTGGTTACGCGACTGTTTTAGGGTTAGCTCTTGGTGGATATATTTATAATTCACAATCAGTCATTAATATTTTACCCCAAAAAGAAAAAAGAAAAATAGTTCAGAGCTATTGGTTGAGATATCTTACTATTTTATTGAATTTAGTTTCTCTGATTGGAATAACAGCTTCATTATTGTTGTTTCCTTCATATTCTATGTCAGGGATCAAAGAAGGTATTATTGAAAACAGTCTTGAGGTTTTTAATAAAGACAATCCGGATTTAGAAAATACTAATATTGATGAAATTATTAGTAATATAAATTCTAAATTAGAAATATTAGATAAATCAAGTCAAACTTATAAAATTAGTGATAAAGTTTTTGGTGAAATATTGGCTACTCGCACAGAAGGGATAAAGTTTTCCCAAATTCTTTTTAGCAGAAAAAATATAGAAAAAAAAGAGGTTCCAATGTTAGAAATATATGGGTCAGCTGAAAATCGTGATTCTTTGCGTAATTTTAAGATAGCATTAGACAAAAATACTAATTTTTTGAAAGTTGATTTACCAGTTTCTAATTTCTTAGAAAAATCAGATTTAACTTTTATTATTTCAATAACTTTAAAAGAATAATATGAAAAAAAATAATACAATTTTAAATTTTATATTTTCACTTATTGTTACTATTGTTTTAATTGGTATTTTCCTTTTTATTTTAAATATTATTAAAAACAAAAATCAACATATATCAGCGGTATTTAATACTCTTCAGGAAAAAATAACAGAAAAAGAACGAGCAGACAATTCAAAAGGTAAAATACAAGAGATTAAATTACTGCAAAGTAGTTTGAACCAATATTTTATTGATTCAAATCAAATAGATAAATTTGTTAGTTATTTAGAAGATATTGGGTTAGTGACAGGAGCTCAAGTAACAGTAAAGGGGATAGAGGTACTTAAAAAAGAAAATAATTTAATCTCTTTCAAATTATCTGCGAATGGTACTTTTGAAGAGGTGATGAAAACAATTACACTATTAGAAAATATTCCATACCAAATAAAGATTATGCAAGTGTATTTAAATAAAAATATAGATAAATATGTAGAAGTTACAGAAACAAAAAAACTCACATCCTCAGTCTGGCAAGCAGATATCTCTTTTAATATTTTAGCATTAAATTAATTATATGAATTCTTTATTTAAAAAAATAAAAAATAAAATAAATGATCTTTTTTCTCTAAATAAAATAAATCCACATACAAGTTGGAAAAATTTGTTGTTCACTTTTTTTATAATAGTTGTTTTACTAATATTATTTAGTCTCTATTTTTTGTATCAAATTAGAAACCAGCAGATATTTAAAATTATTTATAGTGCTCCTAGCTCACCTAATATTGTGAAAGAAGAACTTCTCAAAAAAGTAGAAGAATCATTTGAGAGGAGACTAATAATTGAAAAAGAAATAAAAAATAATTTGAAATCTTACTCAGATCCAAGTTTATAATTTGTGCCCCTGGTAGGAATCGAACCTACATCGACGGCTTAGAAGTCCGCTGTTCTATCCATTGAACTACAAGGGCAATATATCTGTCGCTGTGCGCGATGAGGGACTCGGTCAGGCGTAATTTTCTGTTGAAAATTCGCACGACCCTGCCTCGCGCCGACGCGTTCCGGCTTTCTCGCCCTCACATAAAGCAAACAAATTTGCTTTATGTCGCTGTGCGCGATGAGGGACTCGAACCCCCGACCTTCCCGGTGTAAACGGGTTGCTCTACCAACTGAGCTAATCGCGCAAATCATCGAATTCTTAAATAATAGCATATTTTTAATATATTTCAACTATATGCTAAGATAGGTTTATGAATATAAAGATTTTGTTCGAAGATAAAAATATCCTAGTTATAGATAAGCCATCAGGAATGGTTGTTCATGCTGATGGTAAAAATAAAATAAAAACAATTGCTGATTGGATTTTACTAAATTATCCTTCTCTTAAAAATGTTGGAGAACCAATGGAATTAAGAATTAATAATGAAGATTTAAAAATTAAGAGACCTGGGATTGTTCATCGTCTAGACAAGGAAACTTCGGGGGTTTTGCTTATCGCAAAAAATCAAAAAACTTTTTTATTTTTAAAAGACCAATTTCAGAAACACAAAATAAAAAAAGTTTACAGAGCTTTTGTTTATGGTTTTGTTTCAGACCCAAGAGCCTCACTTTTAACTGGGAAAAGGGGAGTTATAAATGTCCCAATTGGTAGATCTTCAAAAGATATACAAGCATATACTGCAGGTAGAGGAGCACGAGAGCCATTACGAGAAGCAATAACAGAATATATTGTTTTAGATAGATTTATTGATAAAGAAAATTATAAAGAGGAAAATAAAACAGAATATCAATATTCATATGTAGAAGTATATCCTAAGACTGGACGAACTCATCAAATTAGAGTTCATATGCGCTATATTAATCATCCAATTGTGTCTGACCCTTTATATAGAGGGAATAAAGATTTAGCCCTTGGAATAAAAAGGTTAGCTCTGCATGCTTCCTCTATAACATTTACTTTGCCAGATGGAAAAGTTAAAACAGTAGAATCTCCATTACCAGTTGACTTTAAAAAAGTAATAAAGACATATCTTGCCTAAAATAGCTTTATATGATAAAGTATAACCCATGGAAATAACAAAGAAACAATTTACTCCTGTCGAACAAGAAGACCGAAAAAAGCTTGATTTTAAAGCTGGGGATACTGTCCGAGTTTGGAATAAGATTTTAGAAAAAGGCAAAACACGTCTTCAGGCTTTTGAAGGATTAGTTCTTTCTCGAAAACACGGGACAGAGTCTGGGGCTACTTTTACAATTAGAAAAGTTGCATCTGGTGTTGGAGTAGAACGTATTTTCCCATTATATTCTCCTAATTTAGATAAAATTGAAATAATTAGAAAATCAAAAACACGTAAAAGTAAGCTCTACTATATAAGAACAAAAGCAGTTAAGGAAGTTAAAAAGAGATTAAAGAGTGTGACTCTGTCTGCAAAGAAACAACCAAAAGAAGTTGAAGAAGAAATAATAAAAACAGAAGAATAAATTAAAAATCACAGGTTCGCCTGTGATTTTTAATTCTATTAATTAGTAGACGCTATTACTTTGAGGTGATATAATATAAATATGGGGAAGAGGGGACCAAAACCAAAAAAAATTATAAATGAAGAATGGAGTGCCAATTTAGCTTATGCTATTGGGCTACTTACCACTGATGGGTGCTTGTCAAATGATGGATTATTAATTGATCTAACTTCAAAAGACAAAGAACAGTTATTAAATTTTTCAAAATGTATTGGGATTGATTTTCATATAGGTATAAAATATAACGGTAATGGAGATAAAAGTTTAAGGATTCAATTTAAAAATAGATTTTTTTATGATTTTCTTTTATCTATTGGATTAACACCTAGAAAATCTTTAATAATAGGTAAATTATTAATACCAGACGAGTATTTTTTTGATTTTTTGAGAGGTTGTTTTGATGGTGATGGATGTTTTTATTCTTATTGGGATCCTCGCTGGAAGTCTAGCCATATGTTCTATTTAGAATTTACTTCAGCAAGTTTTAATCATATTGATTGGATTCAAAAGAGTATACAAAAATTTGTGGGGGTTAATGGACATGTTTCTGGGAGGAAAAAGAAAACATTTTTTCAGTTGAAATATGCTAAAAAAGAAGCATTGGTAGTTATAAAAAAAATATATTATAATAATAAAGTTGTTTGTCTTTCTAGGAAGAAGCTTAAAATAGAAAAAGCTCTAAAAATAGAAGAAAAACAACAGGAGAAATATATTAAGTAATATGCGCAGGTGTTGTAACGGTAGCCAAGCTGCCTTGAGGTGGCAGTGCCCGCAAGGGCGTGGAGGTTCAAATCCTCTCCTGCGCACAAATTAATAATAAAAGTAATTTTGTAGTATAATATAATGATATGCTTAGTATTTTATTTTATATTTTTGTTATTATAAT
>CAILJY010000077.1 GCA_903834665.1 uncultured bacterium
CCGATCTATACAATACCCTTACTCGTCAAAAAGAAGAATTCATCCCTATAAAAGGCCAAGATGTTGGATTATATACCTGTGGGCCAACGGTTTATAATTTTCCTCATTTGGGGAATATGAGAACCTATATATTTGAGGATATCTTGAAAAGAGTATTTGTCTATAATGGATATAAAGTAAAACATGTTATGAATATTACCGATGTTGGTCATTTAACTGGTGATCAAGATATGGGAGAAGATAAAATAGAAAAAGAATCTTTAAAAGAAAATAAAACAGCTTGGGAAATTGCTGAATTTTACACAAATAAATTTAAAGAAGATTTAGTTAATTTAAATATTATTTTTCCTGATATATTTTGCAAAGCAACAGATAATATAAACGAGCAGATAGAAATGATAAAAGTTCTTGAGAATAAAGGTTACACATATAAAACTAGTGATGGTATATATTTTGATACGTCAAAAGTAAATGATTATGCAAAACTCTCTCCCCAGAAATTAGAAAATCTAAAAGAAGGAGCTCGAATCGAAATAAATAATGAGAAAAAAAATGCCACTGATTTTGCTTTATGGAAATTTTCTCCTAAAGATACAAAAAGACAAATGGAGTGGCTTAGCCCTTGGGGTGTCGGATTCCCTGGTTGGCATATTGAATGCTCTGCTATGGGAGTCAAATACCTTGGAGAGCAATTTGATGTTCATACTGGAGGAATAGATCATATTAATATTCACCATACCAATGAAATAGCTCAAACAGAAAGTGCTACAGGGGTGACTCCTTGGGTTCGATACTGGTTACATGGAGAATTTCTTAATCTTAAAGATGGTGAAAAAATGGCTAAAAGTACTGGTGATTTTCTGACTCTCAAAGGAGAATTTGCAGATAAAAATATCAATCCACTTGTTTATCGTTTCGCAACATTTGGAGTTCATTATAGGAAAAAAATGGAATGGAATTCTGACATAGAAACAGCTGCCTTAAATGGTTATAATAATTTAATAAATAAAATTAAAATTTTAGGTATAACTGTTGGTGAAATTAATATGGAAATTAAAGAAAGATTTATAGATAATATTAATGATGATTTAAACATGCCTAAGGCTCTAGCAACGGTAGGAGAAATATTTAAATATGGTATTTCTAATGAAGATAAATTGGCCACAATAATTGATCTTGATAAGGTTCTTGGCCTTAATTTATACAAAATACCAAAAGAATCTGAGGGAAATATACCAGAAGAGGTTATTATCTTAATTAAAGAACGAGAATTAGCTCGTAAAGAAAAAAACTGGGATAAGAGTGATGAATTAAGAAAAAAAATAAATGAACTTGGATACGAAATAAAAGATACCGATTCTGAAACAAAAATATCTAAAATTTAAATTAAAAATGTTATCATTTTTACACCCCTGTGAAAAATGATAACATTTTTTTATTTCATTCTTAATTAATTTCTTTCACCTCATCAAGTTCAACAGAGAAAGTTGAGCCTTTACCAACCCCCTCTGAATCTACCCATACTCTTCCACCATGAGCTTTTAATATTTCTTTCACAAGATAAAGCCCCAAACCTGATCCTCCTGCATTTAATTTAGCTCCATCTCCACGAGAAAACTTTTCAAAAAGATTCTTTTTTGCTTCAGGACTAACTCCAACACCAGTATCTTTTATAGATAAAATAATTTTGTTATTATCCTTTTTAAGATCAGTAATAATTTCCCCATTAGGAGTATACTTCATTCCATTATCTATCAGGTTAACCAAGACTTGTCTTATTTTATCTTTGTCAGCATTTACAAAATAATTATCTTTTTCGGAAACATTACAAATCAATTTCAATCCTTTTTTCTCTGCAGTGATTGAAAGTTCTTTAGATGTATGCAAAACTAATTCACCTAAATCAAATTTAATCATTTCATATTTCATTCCACCTGATTCAATTTTAGAAATATTTAATAAATCTTCAACCACAATAGTTAGATTATTACTTGATTCCATCACTCTCTCAATTGTTTCTTTTGCTTCTTTATTGATATCCCCATAATCACCTTCTAACAACATAGAAGTATACCCTTTAATCGCGGTGAGAGGGCTTCTAAGCTGATGTGAGGCCAAAGAAACGAACTCAGTCTTCAACTTATCTAATCCTTTGAGCTTTTCATTGGCTACCTCTAAATTAGAATTTGATTTTTCTAATCTTAAAGTTAATGATTCCAAAAGTTCACGTTGCTCTATTTCTTTTTTGACTGATTTTATAAGATATTTACCAAATATAATAATCCCTAAAAAAGTAATTCCATTTAATATAAAATTAGTAGTTACTTTTATAAAAAAGAATTGTGAACCAATAAGAATTATAAGACCCCAAATTAATGCTTGAGTCGCAATTAATTTCATGTTAAAAGATTGATATTTTACAATAAGATAAGATATAAAACTTATAAAAATAACCATTCCTATTGGGCCAAAAAGTTCAAAAGAATAATCTTCAAGGAATCCACCACTAACGTTAGATAAGGTAAATAGAGTAATAAAAAAGAAAAGGGGTATAGAAAATAATAAAATTTCTTTTTTTCTTAATCTGTTTTCTTTTTTTCTTGAATTAATTATCCCATAAATAAGAATAACGGCAGAAACTAAAAATTCAAAACCATAAATAACATTCCAAATTGTACCAAGTACTCCTTCGCAATTTTCATAATCATAATTTTTAATATTTAATATACTTGGAGTTATGACTAATATGAGAAAGAATATTACAAAAAAACCAATTTTTACTTTGGACGAAATTTTTCCTTTAGTTACAAATGAAATCAAAAGACTCAAGGCTGATAGATAAAAACCAACCTCAAATAAGGCATTTAAATGCCATGCAAAAAACAAGGCATTATTTGGTATAAGTATCCATTGGAATATGGCATTAATAACCCATAATGAATATAAAATAGAAAAAAATAAGAATGCTTTAGCGGAATTATCTTTTTTATTATGTTTAAAAACAACAAAACTTAATGTAAGTGCAATAATAATTGCTGGAATATAAGAATAGAGGAGAAGAGATGGAGCAGCTGAAAATGAAATTAGAGAACTACTTTCATCAAGGGAAACCAGAGCCAAAGGATGTACCTTGGTGGGGTGAGCCTAACTTTGGAGCTTGGTACACGGAAGCAGAAATTGATGCTGTTGTTAAA
>CAILJY010000078.1 GCA_903834665.1 uncultured bacterium
AACTGACATCACAACAGTTGCAATGTCGGGAAGTGGAACAGTATATACTTATTCATACACAGTAGTCGCAGCTAATGGAAGTACATATGTTGATGGAGTTGCAACAGTTAGTTTATCTACAATAGTTGATACTGCAGGGAACTCATCAAGTGCTCCAACAGAAAATACTTTTACAATAGATACCGTAGGACCAAGTACAACAATTTCTACAATAGAAATTGATCCAACAAAAAATTCTCCAATTCCAATTACTATTACATTTGAGGATTCAGTAACTGGATTTACTACAGCAGATATAATAGTAACTGGAGGTACAAAGAGTGTTTTATCTGGAACAGGTGCATCTTATAGTTTTGACTTAACACCAACTGGTGATGGTTTATTAACTGTAGATATAGGTCCAGGTGTAGCATTTGATACTGCAAATAATGGAAACGTTATTGCTACACAACTCGCTATAAATTATGATGGAACTAGTCCATCTTCTGAAATTACAGCAATTTGTTCAACTGGGACAAATGGATGTACTTTGGTTGGAGAAAATACAAATCCTCAAGAGTCTTATAATGTACAGTCTATAACAGGTAATGCTTCAGATGTTGTAGGAGGTTCAGGTCTTGACGTGGTAGTTATATCTATCAAAGATGTGACTGCCAATAAATGGTACAGTGGGTCTAGTTTTATAAATGACGTTGAAACATTTTTAGATACAACAGGAACTGATACTTGGTCATTTAATTCATCTGCTGTAGCCTTAACAATTGATCATACTTATATGATTAATTCAAAAGCTATAGATATTGCAAACAATGAACAAAGTTTATTAGGATCTTTGTCTTTTAAATTTACAAATGCTCCACCAACCGTTTCTTCTGTTACTGCTTCACAAGAAGCAAGTGGTGTTGTTAATGTTACTTATGATGTTGATGATATTGAATCATCCGGAACAACCAACTATCTATTTTATGGAGTTGAAGCTACTTTAAATGGAACTATTTCTGATTCAGTAAATTCTTTGACAGTTTCTAGTGGAACAAATTTTCCCTTATCAGGAACCATCTTGATTGATGATGAGATAATTAGTTATACAAGTAAATCTGGTAATGTTTTACAAGATCTAACAAGAGGAGCTTTAAGTACAACAGCTTTTTCTCATGATACAAGTACTCAAGTATATATAAAAGCTAATAATGTGACTGGTAATGGTATTGGTTTATCTGGTATTGGCCCCAACAAAACTATTGCATGGTCAGCAAGAGATGATGCCTATGGTTATTATAGTAGTAATGGAGTTATTAAAGTAGTCGCAAATGACGGATCAACTGGTTCAATGATTGGGTCACTTTCTTCTCCGGTTTTTGCTATTGATGCAGCAAGACCTTTAACAGATTCTTCTACTTTATTAATCAATGATTCTGCCACTAGTATTTTTGGTGCTTCTCCTGAAGTTGTTTTAAAAATTCAAAATGTTACTGGTCAACCAGAAAATGAAAATATATTTGTTCAATTTTCAAGAAATGCAGGTGGTACATGGTATGGAGCAAATGAAAATGGGACACTTTCTGGAGAAGGAACTCTAGGCTCAGGGTTTGCCTCAAGTTTAGCAAATACAGGATCTATTTCTTGGCCATGGACGATGCAATCAAGAGCAGAAACTTTAGTGGTTAGAATTACTGATAGTTTTCAAAATACTTCAATAGAAGATATGAATACTACAGAGTATAATGCTCCTCCAGAATTTAATATTAATTATCCAGCAACTGGAAATGGAGGTTTGACGGTATCTCAAATATCAGATCCAGATGATATAAATTTTGGAAAAGTTAAAATTCAATATTCAATTAGAAATATAGATACAGAAGGAGATGTGGTTCCTTATTTTGTCACACCTTCTTTTAATTATGATACTGGAAGTGGTTGGAACTTAATATCACAAGGGGATATAACTTATGGTGATGTTCCTTTGGGAGGACAAGTTGTAGATCAAAATACTGATGGATTATTAGATAATAAAGTTTCGTCATCTTCATTTCATATTTATACAGCTTATTGGACAATTCCACTTGGAGTTGAAACAGAAGCTGGTCAATTTAAAATAACCTTAAACGATCTTGGCTCAAGTAATAATATTTCTAGTAATACAGTTTCTAATTTGATTTTTGATACCGAAGAACCTGATGGTGGAGTTGTTTATTTTGACGCAGGAGTTGCAGGTTCTGTTGGTACAGGATTGGTTACCATCCCATTACCAACAGACGTATCAAATGTTTTTTACCGAATCAGTGATGATATTACAACTAATTCATCAGTAGAAGATACAGGCTGGGTTAGTATGACTAGTAGTACAACTATTCCTTGGACTTTTGATATCGATACAGAAATAAAAACTTTGAAATATCAATATAGAGATTCATATGGAAATACAACTAATGAGATAACCCTAGCAACCCTTGCTCCAATTTCTGGAACTTCATTTTTAGTTCAAGATGCGTCTAACCCAAATATTCCTTCTTATGATATGTATATCGGATGGGAATCAGTAGCTAGTTCAACTGGGTTTGCTTCTTATAAATTAGAATTTGCTACGTCAACAGATAATTCCACGTATACAGCATATAGTTCTGTTGGTGGTGGTGGAATGTCTGATACAATGACAAATTATTATGTTCATAGAAATTTAAACTCTAGCTGGTATTATAAATATCGTTTAGGTGTTACTGGGACAGATGGCAATACTTCTATTCGTGCTGGTTCACCAGTTACAGCAAAACCTGATGGAATTCAAAATTACGGAGAGGGTGGTGGAGGTGGAGGAGTTGCGACTGCTTCTCAAGTTGAGAATGTTGTTCCATCTCAAGATCCTACAACAAAAAATGTTACGGTAAATTATCGTTTAACAGACGGATCATTTTCTAAAAAAATATCTCCTTCTTATGAAGCCCGTCTTTTCTATAATATCGGTGTAACTCTACCAGCAAATGCATATGGAGATAATACTCTTGCTGTTTCTGATGCTTCCAAATTGAAATCTTCAGGTTACATTCAAATTAATAATGAAGTTATCGCTTATAGTGGAAAAACAGGAAATGTTTTAACTGGATTAACTAGAGGCACTTGGCCGACATCTCCTCGAGGAACTAGACAAAATTCTATTTTCTTCCAAGGTACACCTGTTTGGATAATGGCTTCGACCGTAGCTCCAACAACTATTACAAATTCTTCAATACCTACAGGTCAAAACAGTTCTATTGTTTGGACTACCTACGATGAGTCTAGTCTTGCCGGAGGAAATTATAGTAATGTCGGAATAAGAGTTTTAGTTCATGATAATCAAAGTGCAGGATCTGGTCCATTATCAACTCAATCTGATTATTCTGAAATTGGAACATTGGATTCTTTGAATTTAACTGCTCCAACTATTTCTTTTGACGCATTATCTTCAAATGGAGATGAAAATGTTTCTTCGGTTGATATTCCGTTAACTCTAGGAAGAGCTTACGTCATTAATTCTACTGTTGATTATACAGTTACAGGTACAGCTACAGGAGGTGATGTAGATTTTACTTTAATAAATGGCACTGCAACAATAATAGCAGGAACTACAAGTACAAATATTTCATTAGCAATAATTGAGGATTTGTTGAATGAAGTTGATGAAAACATTGTTATAACATTATCAAATCCAACAGGATCTATTTTGGGAACCAATACGGTTTACACTTATACCATCAATGATAATGACAATGATCCAGAGATTCAATTTACTTCTACAAGTTCAAGTGGCCAAGAAAATATAACGCCTATTGATATAAATGTTTCAATACCTAGTATTTCAAGTTCAGACGTAACTGTTGATTATACAGTTACAGGTACAGCTACAGGAGGTGATGTAGATTTTACTTTAATAAATGGCACCGCTACTATAACAGCAGGAAATACGAGCACCAATATTTCTCTTGCGATTATAAATGATAGTATTTATGAATCAAATGAAGATGTTGTAATTACTTTATCAAACCCAAATGGAGCAATATTAGGAGCCAATACTATTTACACTTATACAATTACAGACAATGATACAACTCCAATAATTAGTTTTACTAATACAAATGAAAGTGGAGTAGAAAGTGTTACTTCTGTTGATTTACCTATCAGTATTTTATTTGCATCTTATCAAGATACAACAGTCTCTTATACTGTCACAGGTGGGACAGCAACGAGTACTGATGACTTTGTTCTAGCCTCTGGTACTGCAACAATAACTGCAGGAACTACAAGTACAAATATTTCATTATCTATAATTGATGATACCCTCAAAGAAATAAATGAAACTGTTATCGTAGAATTATCATCTCCCGTAAACTCAACTCTTGGAGTCAATACTATTTATACTTATACAATTACAGATAATGATTCTCTTCCAACTATTGCTTTTACAAACACAACAGGCTCTAATCTTGAAGATGTAACTTCTATTAATATACCTGTAAGTATTTCAGGAATTTCTGGAATAGAAGCAGTTGTTTCTTATGCTGTCACAGGTGGAACAGCAACGAGTACTGATGACTTTGTTCTAGCCTCTGGCACTGCAACAATAATAATAGGTCAGACAAGTGTAGATATATCACTTTCAGTTGTGGATGATTTACTTAGTGAAGCAACTGAAAATATTGTTATAACATTATCAAGTCCAACTGGAGCAACACTAGGAACAAATACAGTTTATACTTATACAATTACAGACAATGATACTGACCCAACTATTGCATTTACTAATACTACAGGGAATGGATTAGAAAATGTTTCCTTGGTTAATATTCCAGTTTCTTTGCCTTCAGTTTCTGCTAAAAATTCAACAGTTGGATATTCTATTAAAGCAGGAGGAACTGCAACTTCAGGAGTCGATTATATTCTTTCTTCTGGAACTGCAACAATAAATGCCGGACAAATGAGTACAAATATTTCATTAGCTATAATTGATGATACACTCAAAGAAGCAAATGAAACTGTTATTGTAGAATTATCATCTCCCGTAAACTCAACTCTTGGAGTCAATACTATCTACACTTATACAATTACAGATAATGAACCTAATCTAAATGTTGCTTTTGTAAGTTCTAATTCTTCTGGTTTTGAAAGTATTACTTCAGAAGGAATTAATTTAACTTTGGCTTCTGTCTCATCTCAAGATGTAACTGTTGATTATACAGTCACAGGAGGAACAGCAACAGGAGATGGAACAGATTTTACTTTAGCAAATGGTACTGCCACAATTACAGCTAATACAACTACCGTTGAAATTCCTTTCACTGTTGTAGATGATTTATTAATTGAATCAAACGAAACAATAATTGTAACATTATCTAATCCTACAAATGCATCTTTGGGGACAAAAACTATTCATACTTATACTATTATAAATAATGATACAGATACGGTATCTCCGACAGTAACGTTAAATGGAGATGCAACTATTTCAGTTACAAGAGGAGATTCTTATACAGAATTAGGATCAATCGTAACAGATAATGTCGACGTAGGGTTAACGGCGACTATTACTGGATCTGTTAATACTAGTTTAATTGGCTCTTATGTATTGACCTATACAGCGACAGATAGTTCTAATAATATCGGGACGGCAGAAAGAACAGTAAATGTTGTACTTGCTTTGGCTTATGATATTACATCAACTGCGGGAGCAGGTGGAACAATTAGTCCACTTGGCATTACTGCTGTGACTTCAACTGCGAATCAAGCTTATACTATAACTCCAGAGGCTGGGTATGGAGTAGATACTTTAGTTGTGGATGGAGTACCTTTGGCTTCAGCTCTTACTTATACATTTACGAATGTAGTGACTACTCATACTATCGATGTGACGTTTTCTCTTGATCCAGATGTTACTCCTCCAGTTATAACACTACTTGGAGATAATCCTATGACTGTTATAAAAGGAGAAACATATGTTGAGCCAGGAGTAACAGTTCTTGATGGTATTGATGGAGTAATTGTTCCTGTTATAACTGGATCGGTTAATATAAATAGTATTGGTTCTTATACAATAACTTATACCGCGACTGATTCATCTCATAATAAATCTACAGAAACAAGAATTGTTAACGTTGAATATGCTTCTAGTTATATAATAAGATCATCCTCTGGTTCTAATGGAACTATTGACCCATTAGGAGAGACAGCTGTTCCTTCCACGACTAGTCAAACTTACACAATTGCTCCTAACGAAGGATTCAAAATAGCCACTCTTGTAGTTGATGATGCAAACCTAGTTGTAGAATCTAGTTATACATTTACAAACGTTGTAGGACCACATCAGATAGATGTGACATTTTCTCCTGTTGATGGTTTACCTCCTACTATAACCATCTTAGGAGATAATCCAATGACGATTAATACAGGGGAAGCCTTTGTTGATCCAGGAGCAACTGCTGTTGATTCTACTACCAATGAAGCTTTAGTTGTTACAACTGTTGGTAATGTAAATAATTCAACAGCTGGAACTTATCAGATAACTTACTTTACAAGTGATTCATTAGGAAATACTGCAACAGCTGAAAGAACTGTTAATGTTGTAGATATATCTCCTCCAATTATTTCTGGGATAGAAACTCCTGTTAAATCAGCCAATGCTGCTGTTATAGTTTGGCAAACAAATGAACCAGCAACTTCTCAAGTTATTTGGGGAACAGCAACAGGTAATTTAACAAGAAATACTGTTATAGATGAAGTCTTATCTGTTTATCATGTTATATCACTTAGTTCAGGTACATTTGATTTAGATGATTCTTCTAATATTTTGGAACCTACAACTAATTATTTCTTTACAGTTAAATCTGCTGATAATGCTGGAAATGAAACTGAATCCACTGAACAAACATTTACAACTACAGCAGATGGACAAGTTGTCGTAGTAAGTTCTTCCTCTAACAATAACGATAATACTTCTAATCTAATTCCAGATATTACTGCTCCTTCTATCTCTAATGTAAAAGTTTCAGACATAAATGCTTTTGGAGCAACTATTTCTTTTGATACAAATGAAGAGACAATGTCATTTGTGGAATATGGAAAAGAAACAACTTATGGAGATACTATGGGTAGTAGTAAATGGTTAACTTCTCACTCAATAAAATTAAGTGGGCTAAGAATAGGAACAGATTATCATATGAGAGTTACGGTGGTAGATAAATCTGGTAATTCAACAACAACAGAAGATGAAGTATTTAAAACAAAATATTTCAATGAAGTAACTGACAGTCTTAAAACTATTGATAATCTTGAACAATTTCAAGCTGAGATAGAAGCAACAATTGAATCAATTCTTCCATCATTAATTCCTCCATTTATTGAAAAACCAAACATCGTTAATATTACAGAAAATGGAGCAATGGTAACATATCGTACAAATATTAAAGCTTATCCAGCTGTAAGCTTCTCGACTGATGAGTTCTATAATAAAACAAAAGATAAACCTTATGATGGAGAAATATCAGATACAACAGCAGAAAAAAGTTTTTCTCATAGTTTAGTTCTTTCAGGTTTGAAAGCAAATACTAAATATCATATTATGGCAAAAGCTTTCTCTCTCCCTCAAGTAGTTGGACAGTCTGATGATATAGTCTTTACAACTTTACCTTCAAAAATTTCAGGAGCAATAATAGATAAAAAGAAAGATTCATTTACTGTTGTGTGGACGACAGATGAACCTACTACTTCTATTGTTGATTACAAAAACACAATTACAGGTAGAGCTTCTAGAACAATAGATAATAGCCAAAATACTTCTCACTCTATAAAGATAGAAAATCTAACTCCTGGAACTTCGTATCAAGTCGATATCTCTGGTCTTAATAAAGAGGGCAATATATTTGAAGCAGCCGCATCTTTATTTGTGACAACTTCTGTGGATGTTATCGCCCCAGTAATTAATAATGTGAAAGTTGATAGTGCTTTAGTTCTCGGACGTACAGATAGAATTCAAACAATAATCTCATGGCAAACAGATGAACCTTCTACTTCAATTGTTTATTATGAAGAAGGATCTGGAATTTTGAGTAAAGAATTAGCAAATAAACAAGAGGATCTAAATACATTTACCACAAATCATTCTATCGTCTTAACCTCATTAAAACCAGGAACAGTTTATCGTTTCCAAGTAGCTTCGACAGATAGTGCCAATAATACCGTTAAACCTCCTATACGTACTATAATTACCCCTCGTAGAACTGAATCTATCGTTGATGTTATCTTTAAGAACTTCAATGAAACGTTCAATTTTATAAATAATTTCAAATAATATTGAAACAACATACAAGATGGTGCAAGAGCCATATTGTATGTTATATTAAAAGAATATGGATAATAAAGAAAAGAAAATAAAAATCCTTCTTATTGATAACGATGAGATGATGTCTATCTACTTTCGTGATATTTTTTGGGTACATGGTCATAATAATAAATATGAAATTTCTGTTGTATCTTCTTTATTAGGAGCTCGTAAAAGAATAACAGAAGAGGAAACCCGTCCAGATATAATATTTCTTGATGCAATGATTCCTACGGAAGGAGGAAATAGTAATTCAGAATCACACATAAAGGCATCTTTAGAATTTATAAAAGAAATCAAATCGCATCCCGAATTATCTAAAATAAATATAGTTATTTATTCAGGACATATACATAAATCTTTAGAAAAAGAAGCTTATGATTTAGGAATAAATGGTTACATTATAAAAGGGGAATTTACCCCAAAAGAGATAATTGCTTATACAGATAAACTTCATGGATCCAATAATTAAATTAGAAAAAGTTAATCTCTGGTATGAATTAGGAAAACCGAATGAAGTTCATGCCTTAAAAGATATTAATCTTGAGATAAATAAGGGAGATTATGTAGCCTTTTTTGGCTCATCTGGTTGTGGTAAAACAACCATGCTTTATGCTATTTCTGGTATTGATCGTTTTCAGGATGGTAAAATTTTTATAAATGGAGTAGATATTTCAGGTTTTACAAATCAAGAATTAGCAATTTTTAGACAGACAGGTATTGGTATTGTTTTTCAACAATTTAATCTTGTTCCTTCTTTAACTGTTCTTAAAAATGTTGCATTACCAATGCTTTTCGTTGGAGTATCATCAGAAAAAGCAGATGAGGAGGCTCGTAAACTTCTCGAGAGATTAAATCTTACTTCTTTAGCTGATAGATACCCATATGAACTTTCAGGGGGCCAACAACAAAGAGTTGGAATTGCGAGAGCTTTAATAAATGATCCCCCAATTATAATTGCCGATGAACCTTTAGGTAACCTGGACTCTGTTAATGCAAAAAAGGTTTTAGAATTTTTGAAAGAATTAAATGAAAAAGATGGACGAACTGTCATCATGGTTACTCACGAAGCTTGGAGTTTAAGAGATGTGAAAACTATTTTTCATTTAAAGGATGGAGTAGTTACTGATGTTGAGAAAATAAATCCAAAGACAGTGGCAGAAACACTTTCTGGTCATTTATATAAACAATTATCAAAAGAACTTTCAGAATCTGATAAACCTGTTGATGTTAAAACAGCCCAACTTTCTTCTCGAGTCCTTGCTAGCTTCTTATTGCGAGGATATTCTTCTGATGAGATAAAACGTTTTGAAGAAATTATTAATCAAAGATTAGAAGAAAAGATTGATCCAATAACTTTAACTGATTTGTTGCATAAACCATTTAAAGATGGAGGAGTTGGTTTGTGGAAGAAAAAAGCCGAAAGAGTGGTTCATTATTTAGATGAAATTATTGATAAAAGAAAAGATATTGAAGCTGTTTATAATGTTATAGAGAAACATCCTGAATTAACTATTTCTGAAGAAGTTCGTCGTATTCGTGATTGGTTATTAGAAGAACATAAATTAAAACTTTCCTCGGCTCAAATCATGTCTATTGATCAACTGATTTCAGATCGATTAAGAGGATTTGTTTCTCCTGAAAAATTTATTGAGTTACTTGATCTTTCTAAAAACAAATTTGGAGCTGGTTTAACATTTCGTACTTCTCACCAGATGGGAGAAAAATTTGAATCTATTTTAAGCGGAGGAAGAAGTATTGAAGATGTATTCCAAAAAAGTTTATAATTAAAAAACATGCTTAACCATAAATTAAAATTTCATGAATTAATAATACTTTCTCTTAGAACTTTTAAAACTAAGCCACAGAGAGCTTTTTTGACGATTATGGGCATGTCAGTAGGTATTGCAACAGTTCTTCTTTTGGTTTCGTTGGGTTATGGTTTCCAATATATTTTGATAGGGAAGTTGATGACAACAGAAGATTCACTTGTTACTATGGAAGTTTCTTATCCTTCAGAAAGTAATTTATTAATTAAAAAAGATACCTTAGATCTTTTAAAAAATTCATTAGATGTAGCAGAAGTTAGTCCTATAGCTGAATTCCCGGGAGAGATTAGAATAGATGGAACGACAGGAGGTCTCTTGATTGATACTCGTATTGTTGAACCTTCTTATTTTAGGCTTGCAGGTTTATTGCCAGACATAGGAACAATCCCCACTGAAGAAAATCCAGGGTTGGTATCTTCTAGTCAAATGCTTGTTCCTATTAACTTAACTGTAGATGAATCATCTTTAAATAAATTACTTAATTTTAAAATATTTTATCAAGATCAAATAAGCATGGTTGCAGATGAAGCCGATTCTACTGCTCCAGTTCCTATTAAAGGAATTATAACTGACGATTCTATTTCTCCTACGGCAATTATTTTTAATAACACTCTTTCCAAAGAGCCACCTTTTTATAGTAAAGCTTTAGTTAAAGCTCAAAGTATTGAAGTTATAGAAAAGCTTCGAGATAGACTTTTAGGAGAAGGATATTTAGTTTCTGCTCGTATTGATTTGGTGAATCAAGCTCGTAAGATAACAAATATAATTACTATTATATTAGGAGTTTTTGGAGTTACAGCTTTAGTTGTTTCAGCGATTGGAATGTTTAATACAATGCTTGTCGGTTTCCTTGAACGTATATATGAAGTTGGTATTTTAAAATCATTAGGAGCAACAGATAGTGATGTTAGAAATTTATTTTTAGTTGAAGCTTCAATCATGGGATTTCTAGGAGGAGCAGGGGGGATATTAATTGGATTTGGTATTGGTAAAATTTTAAACTATGTTTTGAGTTTGGTGGCAACTAGATTCGGAGGGAAAGCAATCGATTTATTTGTCTCACCAATTTGGTTTATCTTCCTTATTTTAGGATTTTCAATAGTTATTGGTTTCGTTTCTGGATGGTGGCCAGCCCACCGTGCCGCCGGACTTTCTCCTAAAGAGGCCTTCACTAAAAAATAAAAATATTTATTATCATATATTTTCCCAGATAGGCCTTAAGGGCCTATCTGGGTGTAAAGAACAATTTTATAATTTTACATCTACGCTATAGCTGAGATGTAATTAATATACTTCTTGCTGATAACACTTCTCACAATACACTATCTCAGGTCTTTCTGGAGAGTATGATGTGTCAAATTCGTTTTGACATTTTTCTTTTCCATGAGAATGTTCAATAGTATTACTATACTTACTATTTGATGAATGATCTCCACTACAACAACACTGTCTTTTATAGAGTTTACTTTTATTTCTTTGAGAAATGCGTTCTTTGTGACGACAATCAACACAATAACGTGGAATTGGTAATTTGCTATACCTTAAAAATTGTAATTCATTAGGAATTATTTTATAGGCACGTTTACATTTATCACAAGAAATAATCTCTTTTAAAATATCGTCAGATACATCTATTATATCGTCAGATATATTGATAGAATTTATTGAGACAGTATATTCATTTTTAGGAACCTCATACCAATTAGCACCATAAGATAGTATTTCTTCTTTTGATAAAGGAAATTGTTCAGGAGTTATTGTATCATTGTATGCAAACGGAGAGAATTCGGGTGGGAAAAACTCACCATATTTATAAACTCTACCCTTACTATCTATATATGGCATATCATTCATATGTTTACGTATTTCATCTCTCAATTTATAAAATTCTTCTTTATTGTATTTTTTATTTAAAATAACATAATCTCCACTGTTAACACTAACACTTCCAAAAATATGATTAGCCTTTTTACCACAAAACATACTATATTCAAAATCTATTCCTCCATCCCAACACTCAAAAGAAAAACGTACCTGTGAGGAATTCCAACCACAAGTCATGCTCTCATATATCTGTTCACTATTATAACCACTTACAGTCGCATCAAAACAGTCTTTACTCCCTGGTGTTTGGCTATAATGCACATATTTTAAATCCTCTCCTCCTCTAATTAAGTAACTATTTCTAACATTCTTAGAATTTGATATATATTCACCTAGGCAATTATAATTTTTAACTCCCTGAGTATATTTTACAGGAAAATTTAACCAAAAATTATTAGCTTTTTCTTTTATTTCCTTAAGGTTAGACCATTTTGATATATTTAAAGATTTTATTTTTTCATTATATTTTTCTTTAGATAGTTGTTCATTAAAATAACAATAGGATTTATTCCTTAAATTTACACAACCAAAACAATTAGAACATCCGGTACAATTCTTAGAAAAATAAACAGATACACATTCGTCACATTGTGATGAAAAATGAGTATCAAAACATTTATTTAACCAAAATGATTCATAACATCTTTCTGATGAGGTTATATGAGAATTATCAAAACAATTTTTACAAAAATCTATAGCATTACCGTAAGCTGAATCCTCATCAGTTGATGCATTAAAAATTAAATAACAATTCTTTAAATTATCAGCATTGCCAGAATAATCGCTTTTTACCATGTTTGTAGCATCTAATTGACGGTGTGGAACTTTTAAACTCAATTCATGAAGTTGAAATAGAAAGGGTTTTGATCTATCAAAATCTATTCCATAAGAAAATGGATCCCAATTATCGCTAAACCAATAACTGTCTTCATATATTGGGAATTTAGCTTCGGGAGGGAAAAGAGCAAGTATCGGGTTGCCAGTAACACCATCTACATTTCTAAAAAGTTTTCTCTCATTACGGAAAAGACATCTTCTTTGGAATCTACATTCCGAACACCAAGTGGGTGCTGGTATTTTATATTTAGCAGAAATTGAAATTTTCTCATAGAATAGAAAATCATCCGGCTCGATGATAAATTTAAGTTTGCAATTCTGACATATTCTAGTTTCTTCTTTATATTCCATATTTTTAATTTGGTACAAACTCTGCACGTGCAGAGTTTGTACCAAATTATTTATTTAATTAATATACTTCATTTTGATAACACTTCTCACAATACACTATCTCAGGTCTATCTGGTGCATAAGAAGTTTCAAAGGTGTTTGTACATCCTTCTTTCATACAAGAGCGATGCCACAATTTCATAGGGTTTCTTTGAGATAAGCGTTCATAGTGTCTACAGTTAGGACAAAGATGTGGTAATGGTAGATTCATTCGTTTATAGAAAGATAGTTCTTCAGGGATGATCCTGAAGGCTTCTGTACACTGTTGATTGCATTCTCCCTTATGATCACATTCTATTATTTTGGTGGTTATATCATCATTTACATCATTAATATCATCTGGTATGTCTTTACTATATATATCTATATTGTAATTACGTTCTTCTTTGTCTTTCCACTTATATCCTTGTTCTATGGCTTGTTCTTTGTTTAATGGAAAATATTCTTGAGCTACTGTCTCATTGTAAGCAAATGGGGATAATTCACTTGGGAAGAATTCTCCGTATTTGTATACTCTACCACAACTGTCTATGTAGGGCTGATCTGACATATGTTTGATGATTTTGGGGACTAGTTCTTCGTATTGTTCCTTGGTGTATTGTTTATTGAGGATGCAGTATTGTTTGGAATTGAGTCCGACACAACCAAAGAGATTTCTGGAATTAGACACGCAACTATAAATAAAAGAAGAGTCTGATGTATTACTAATCGCGACTCCAAATTTTGTATTACTGGCTGATCCTGGTCCATTACATTCATAACAGAGTTCAGGACTAGTAGCAGTAGTAATATCATAATTATCTGAGCCTCCTCCTTTTAAGAAACGCCAAACATATTTTGAATTATTTGTTTCATAAATATCAAATGAATTATGACAATTATGAGAATGTTCAATACTGTTACCAGAAACATCTTTAGAGTTTGTGATATCAGCAAATTTTCTAATTGATTTTAATAATTTGTTTTTATAAATACCTTTTATTTTTTCGAGATTAATAAATGAATTTAATTTTAAAGATTTTATTTTTTCAAAGTATTCTTCTTTTGTGTATTTTTCATTAAAAATATAATACTGTTTATTTCTTAGATTCCAACAACCAAAACAATTTGAACAATTTTTACAATTATATAAAAACATAGAATCAATACAGATACTTGCTTTTATACTCAAATAAACATTAAAACAATTATTACAATCAATGCATTCATATAATAAATCACTATTACGTGAAGAAAGTAAGTCTAAAGAATTTTTACAATCATTTATACCATCTGAGTAACAGCAATTTTCATTTCTATTTGCAGAAAAGACAAGATAACAATTTTTTGAGTCAATCGTCATATTAGTGTAATCACTATTTATCATATTTATTCCACCAACATTAGGAAGTGGTACTTCTTTAAAGAGATCAAAAAATTGGATAAAAAATGGTTTAGAAAAATCATAATCTTTTCCGTAAACTAAAGGATCAAACTTATCAGACCACCAAAATTCTTTATCTGACACTTTTAGATCTTTATCGTTAGAATAGACGGAAATAACCTTTTCACTATGACCTTCTATTGAACAATTAGTTTTATATAGATTTCTAACATTTCTCCAAATCATTCTTCTTATCATTCTACATTCCGGGCAAAAGGTTGGAGGGGGGACTTTGATTTTTTCATAGAAAGAGAAATCATTAGGCTCAATAATGAAATCATTCTTACAATTCTGGCATATTCTAGTTTCGGGATTCATGGGGTAATTATAACAAAAAAAATTAAAATGCTACAGGACTCTCGGTCAAACAAGACCGCGAGTACATATTATGGTGTTAAGTCTATATTTATATAGCAAAAAACAGCACGAAGGTGCTGTCTTTCTTAATATTATTAGTTTGGCTAAAGTAAAAGTTGTTCATTAAGGAAACCTTTACCTTTTTTTCTTAAAGAATCAGGATAATGTTTAATTAATAATAATTTACATTTTTTACTATTAATAACATCCTGATATTCTTCTTCTTCAAGAGCGTCTAATTGACGGGTTGATTCTTTTGGGAACACCATGTCAAACATATTTTCATAATCAAAAAATAAACGCCCTATCCATGAATCAAGAGTCTCTCCATAGATAAGACAAAGATGAGGTATAGGATAAATAGGTTTTCCCAACCCCAAACCATGAGTTGCGGTTATTGCCATTTTAAAACAAAAATTAACCCCAATAAATTCTATTCTGTCCTTGGCTGTCATAAAAATTATTTTAAATTATTTTTTTATCACATTATCACTTCTAATACCCAGTGTCAATTACTGATATACGCAAAAATCATTATCAAATAATATTATTTTAAGCAGTGGGGACTACAGGACTCTTCCATTACATGGACAGTATACCTTTCGTATTTTCTATAATTATTAAATTCCAGAAAATATACTCAAGGTCTTCTCGTCCTGTACGAAAAGTAAAGAGGTTTGGAGTCTAATTGTGGTCAGGAATATTTTTGTTGTCGCCACAACAAAAATTTCACGACCCTGGCTCATTAGTTTCGTCTGGTAACGAAACATAACTCCGCCTTCCACAGCTAAAAAACAGCACGCAGGTGCTGTTTTCTTAACGCTGTGGACCCTACAGGACTCGAACCTGCCACCCCCTCATTGCAAATGAGGTGCTCTACCAGATGAGCTAAGGGCCCATGACAATTAATAATTACTAATTAAGAATTAATAATTAAGATATTCATATATTACTATATTTATATTTTTTTGCAATAGTCTAAAACATTGAAATTATTGCGGCGATTGCTGTGATACTCATCAGTACTGTCGTTACCCATCCTATTATTTTTGTTGTTAATGAATTTTTAAATTCTCCCATAATTTTTTTACTACTACTTATTTTCACAATAAATACAAGTATTACAGGAGCGATAATCCCATTGGCAATAGCGGAATATAAAAGAGCCTTTATTGGATCGATACCAATAAAATTAATTAAGATACCAATAATTATTGAGACAGCTATAACTCCATAGAAAGCATGAGCAGTTTTAAATTTACGATATAGACCTTCTTTCCACCCGAAACTTTCAGTTATTGCATATGCGGCAGATCCTGCAAGTACAGGGATTGCCAATAATCCTGTACCAATAATTCCTATTGCAAAAAGAAGAAATGCCCATGATCCAGCAAGAGGTTGTAATGCTCGAGCGGCATCAGCGGCTGTTTCGATATTTGTAATTCCATTTGCAAAAAGAGTGTGTGAACATACTGCGATTATAAAAAACATTACAAGATTAGATAGAAACATTCCAACCCATATATCTATCCGCATTTCTTTTATTTCAGCATGATTTGTATTTTTACGAGAGAGAATAGTTTTTTTACCCATTGATATTTCTTCTTCTATTTCTTGCGAAGTCTGCCAAAAAAACAAGTAAGGGGATATGGTTGTTCCTAGAATCCCCGTAATGAGAAGGATTTGGCTCTTAGAGAGGGTAATTTGGGGTATAAATCCATCTTTCAATAATAAAAGCCAATCCATGTTTATAATCAATCCTGTTACAATATATGCGAAAACAGCAATAACTAACCACTTAAGATATTTTGTATATATTCTGTATGGGACAATTATTTCTAACAGTAATCCAGCTAACCCCGTAAAAATAACTAAAAATATAAAAGAAAATTTTGGAGCAAGGAGTTGAATAGCTTTTGCCATCGCTCCTAAGTCTGCTCCGATATTTAGAGTATTAGCAAAAAATAAAAGTATAGTACAAACATAAAGTATCTTCTTAGAATAATTGTGTTTTATATTAGAGGCTAAACCACGACCAGTAACAAGAGCAATTCGAGCACACATTTCTTGCACCGTTGCTACAAGTGGATATACCCAAGCAGCCATCCAAATTAAACCATTACCGTACTGAGCACCAGCTTGTGAGTAAGTTGTAATTCCAGAAGGGTCGTCATCAGCTGCCCCGGTTATAATTCCGGGTCCGAGTTTTTTTAAATAGTTTTCTCCTTCTTTAATTAAATTTTCTCTTTTATTAATTTCGGGAGGCGGAAAAGATTGAACTTGTGGTATTGTTTCTAAAGGGGATATTGTTTCTTCTTCGTTCATGATAAATCTATTATACTTTTTATTATAATTTGATACAATGTATAAGTAACATTATGTCTTTAAATAAACCGAATAAAATTCAAATAATTAAATATGCTCCTCCACCTCCTGATTTACCCACACTTGGCAAATCAGATTCGAGTGAGGTTGTTTTTATTGGCAGAACAAATTATGTCGCAGCTCTTGAAGAAAAGAAGTTTGTCTTTGGGATCAAGCGTATTGATCGTAGACGCCATATGTATATCATTGGTAAATCAGGAGTTGGTAAATCTAAACTTCAAGAATTGATGATTCGTCAAGATATCGCTTATGGGCATGGTATTTGTATTATTGACCCACACGGAGAATTGATTGAAGATATTTTAAATTTTATTCCTGAAGAAAGAATCGAAGATGTTTGTGTTATTGATCCGGGTGATATTGAATATCCCTCATCATTTAATCCACTTGCTAATATTGATCCTACTTTCAAACATCAACTCACTCAAGGATTGATAGAAGTTTTACGTAAACAATTTGGAGCAAATTGGACACCACGTCTTGAGCACGTTTTTCGTTTTACGGTTTTAGCTTTACTTGATTATCCTCATGCGACAATGAGGGGGATGATCTCAATGCTGACTGATCGTAATTATCGTCAAAAGGTTGTTGAGTATATAGAAGATGACATGGTAAAACGTTTCTGGGCAATAGAATTCGCTGATTGGTCTGAAAAGTTTGATACAGATGCTATTATTCCTTTGGTTAATAAATTAGGACAGTTTCTTTCTGATCCAATGCTTCGTAATATTTTTGGACAGAAACAAAATAAAATAGATATAGAGCAATTGATGAATGAACAAAAGATTCTTTTGATTAATTTATCAAAAGGAAAAATAGGGGAGGAAAATTCTTCTTTCTTTGGAGCTATGTTTTTGACTAAGATTAAACAAGCTGGTATGGCTCGTGCCAAATTAGAACCCAAAGATCGTCATGATTTTTATTTATATGTAGACGAGTTTCAAAATATAGTGACAGATACATTTGAAAATATTCTTTCTGAAGCTCGTAAATATGGGATCAATCTTATTGTGGCACATCAATACGTAGGTCAATTATTGCCGAAAGTGCAACAAGCTGTTCTTGGAAATATTGGATCAATTATTTCGTTCCGTGTTGGTGGAGATGATGCGACCAAGCTCAAGCCAGAATTTGCTCCGGTTTTTGATGTTAAAGATATGATCAATCTGGGAGTTGGAGAATTTTATATAAAAATGACAATAGATGGAGAGAGTTATGATCCATTTTCAGCTGAGACTCTTAAAGTGCTTCCTGCTACTCATCCTTCCTACCGCAAGCAAGTTATGGATGCTTCTCGTCGTAAATACGCAATTCTAGCAGATGAAGCTCAGAAATTAATCGCGGAAGAAGAAGCAACTATTATCCGAAGTGCTCAAGAAAAGGCCGCTATAACTGGTAATAAAACAAAAGAAGAAGATACTGATAAAGAGCAAGAAGATAAAATAGTCAAAGAAGAAAAAGGTGGAGAGCCACTAATTTAATTAAGAATTAAAGATTAAGAATTATGGATAGAAAATGCGAACACTGCCAGAAAGAATTCCACATTTCAGTAGGGGAACTTTCTATGTATGAAAAGGTTGGGATAGAGATACCGATACAGTGTTTTTTGTGTAGAATAAAACACCTATTATATTTTTGGACATTTGGAAAGTTTAGAAAAGGAACATCTGATTTATCAGGAGAAAGTTTAATTACAGTTCTTCCTGTTAATAGTAGATATCCAATTTATACTCTACATGAATGGTATAGTGATAATTGGGATGCAATGGATTTTGGGGTTGATTATGATCCGATGCAACCATTTTTTAAACAGTTGCAAAATTTACAAGAAAAAATTCCACGTCCACATCAAAATGGAGCGAAGAGTACTAACTGTGACTGGTGTGATGATGTTTGGAGTTGTAAAGATTCTTATCTATCTCGCTCAATGGTTGATTGCGAAAATTTATTCTATTCATACAGAAACATAAAAGTAAAGAATTCAATTGACCTTGTTGTTTGTTTTGATTCAGAAAGGTGTTTTGAGTGTTTTAATTGTTATAATTCTTACAAACTTTTTTATTCTAGAAATTCAAAAGATTGTATAGAATCTTACTTCTTGGGAGATTGCCGTAATTGTCAAAACTGTTTTATGTGTTGGAATTTAAGAGGGAAATCATATTGTATAGAAAATATTCAATATACCAAAGAAGAATATTTTGAAAAGTTAAAATCTTTTAATATTGATTCATATAATTCGGTTAAAAATTATAAAAAAATATTTGAAGAAATTGCTCAAAAAGAAATAGTGCACAAGGAGAATTTTAATTTAAGATCTTATAATTGTAGTGGAAATTATTTATTAGATACAAAAGATTGTAGCAATTGTAATACAATATCAGGATCTGAAGATTGCTATAATTGTGTTCGTAATGGTTGGTTAAAATCTTCTATTGATATTGTAGGGTGTATGAATTTGGAATTATCAGGGAATTGTAGTTCTTGTCAACCAAGCGGTTATTCTCTAAAGTACTCTAGTTGGTCACCATCAAGATTCTCTGAATATCTTGACCTATGTGTAGAATGTGAATATTGTTTTGGTTGTGTTGGATTGAAAAAGAAGAAATATTGTATTTTAAATAAACAATATGAAAAAGATGAGTATGAAAATCTAAAAAATAAAATAATAGATGATATGAAAATGCGGGGTGAATATGGACAGTTCTTACCATATTCTATGTCAACTGGGCCTTTTAATTTTTCGACAAGTTTTTTATATTTTCCTAAAACCAAAAAAGAGGATGTTTTGAAACTTGGTGGTTATTGGGAAGATTTGGATGAAAGTCACATTGAAGGGATACCGACTAGTCATTTGCCTGATTCGATTAATGATGTTGATGAAAAAATTTGCTCCCAAGCCTTGATTTGTCCGGAGACAGGTTGGCGTTTTAATATTGCTCAAAATGAATTAATTTTTTATAAACAAAATAATATTCCCTTACCCAGGTATCATTTTGATGTTCGAATAAAAGAATTACTTAAATATTCAACTGTTTTAGATACATCATTGTATGAATGTTGTTATTGTAAGAAAGAAATAGATGCTTATTATCCGAAAGATTGGGGATATAAAAATATTGCTTGTGAAAATTGCTATAAGCAAAATCTAAACTAAAAATACCAATAAGTCCGTCTTAGTTATATGTTATTAACAAATTTATATATAATGTTATAATTAATTTGTAAAGGTCGTAATCTAATATATCTATATATTTTATGGTATTTATATATACAACATGCAAAAATATGGATGAAGCAGAAAAACTCGGGACTCTAATTGTAAGTAAAAAAATAGCTGCTTGTGTTGATTTTTGGCCTATCTCATCTTGTTATGATTGGCAAGGATCTTTTCAGTGTGTATCTCAAGCAATGCTTTTAATTACAACTTTTGAAGCTAAATTAGAAGAAGTCAATCAAATTATTTCTGAGAATCATACTTATAGTATTCCACTTATTGCAGGAGTAGATGTTCGTCGTATTAATCACCCATATAAAGAATGGATGATGGAAGTTATAGAATAATTATGCCTAATAAAAAAGTTGTAATTTTTGGAGTCTTTGATGGTATTCATGAAGGACATTTAGCTTTTATAAAAGAAGCAAAAAAGCAAGGCAATAATCTTGTGGCTATTGTCGCACGTGATGAAATGGTTCAGAAATTAAAAGGTAAAATTCCAAAATATAATGAGGTTGAAAGAATTAATTCACTTTTAGAAATAGAAGATATTGATTTAGTTCGATTGGGAGATCTTTATATTGAAACATATAATACACTTATGGAAATTAATCCAGATATTATTTATCTTGGTTATGACCAACAAGATCTTTCTAATAATTTAAATAAAGTAATAAAAAAAGGAATTCTTAAAAATATAAAAATTATACACTGAAATCCATATAAGCCAGAAATTTTTCATTCATCAATTTTAAATAAAGATAAATAATCATTATAAAATTAAAATAACCGAACACATTGGGACGGTTATTTTTTTAAAATATTATTTTCTTTTTCGTTTCTCCATTTTCTAATTAATGGAATTAAAATTACAGATGATAAAATCATTTCAGAGACAGCAAAGCCAACTTCTGCTATTGTCCATGCTTTTGTGAGAATTATTGATATGAAGCTAACAATGACAAAAAATATATACCCAGTCAGATTATATTTAACTTTAGGGTATTTAAATGTTTGTATTATTAAATATACTCCAATAATAGTTTCTGACGAAACTGAAAAAATAAAAGTTACATATGAACCTAGTATTACCCATACAATAAGACAAATGCTTATGAGTATTATTGTAGTGATTTCAATGATGGTACATTTTATAAATCGTCTTTGGTAAAAAAGTATCGAAGACATAATAAGTGAACCAACAGTAAAACCAAAAGCCATAGGATCCATTTCAATTCTAATTTTGCCACCAGAGAACATTGTTATTCCGTCTAGTATTAAATATAGAATCCAGGTTAAAAATGTATGACTTTTGTCTTCTGGCTCTTTTACCAACCCTACTATTAATGGGGTGTAAGGGAATAGGGCTATTACAAATGTCAGTCACCATGTAAATGAATAGGGAATCATTGCTTCCATTGTTTGTAAATTATAGGTTTTCTCTTTAAGATAATCCTATAAATTGATATTGTCAATCGATTAATATATAATATATATAATATATGGGAACTGAAATTCCACACAATCGAGATATAACTTATTTTGGGAAGACGAACTTTCGTAATAGTGAAGATGTTTTTGGTATAAAAAGAAAAGATCGTCGTCAGCATATGTATATCTTAGGAAAATCTGGTACAGGTAAATCTGTACTCCTTTCTAATCTAATTGTTCAAAATATTCAAAACGGAGAAGGTGTTTGTGTGGTTGATCCACACGGGGAGCTTGTAGAAGAAATATTACATTTAATTCCAGATCATAGGGTTAAAGATGTTATTTATTTTAATCCAGCCGACTCCGATTTTCATATAGGTTTTAATGTTATTCAATTAGATGATCCAAAATATAAGCATCTAGTGGCTTCTGGTCTTATGGGAATTTTTACAAAGATTTGGGCTAACGCTTGGAGTTCTCGTATGGAATATATTTTAAATAATGCAATTTTAGCTTTACTTGATACTCCAGGAACAACTCTTTTAGGTATTCCAAGATTGTTAGTGGATAAAGATTATCGTCAAATGATAATAGGGAATTTAAAAGATCCTGTTGTTAAGGCTTTTTGGATTCATGAATATGAACAATGGAGAGAACAATTTAGAAATGAAGCGATTGCTCCGATTCAAAATAAAGTTGGACAATTCCTTTCAACTTCAATTATTAGAAATGTCGTTGGTCAGCCAAAATCAACAATTGATATTTTTAAAATAATGAATGAAGGAAAAATTTTCTTGGTCAATGTTTCGAAAGGACGTATTGGAGAAGATAATTCTGCTCTGTTAGGAGGAATGATAATTACTAAGATCCAGCTTGCAGCAATGGAGCGTGTTCGTATTCCTGAGGATGAAAGAAAAGATTTTTATTTATATGTTGATGAATTCCAAAATTTTGCAACAGATTCATTTGCCAATATTTTATCTGAAGCTCGTAAATATAGACTCAATCTAACTATTGCTCACCAATATACAGCTCAGCTTGAGAATAAAGATGGGTCTAAGGTTCGTGATGCTGTTTTTGGGAACGTTGGGACAATGATTATTTTTCGTGTGGGGGCTGATGATGCAGATTTTCTAGAAAAAGAATTTGAACCAGAATTTACAGCTCAAGACTTAGTGAATCTTCCAAACTTTTATGTTTATTTAAAATTAATGATTGACGGAGTCACTAGTCGTCCTTTTTCAGCGACAACACTTCCTCCTATTAAAGTTGATTTATCTAAAGGGGTAAAAGATAAGATTATAGAATCATCTCGTAAACTTTATACTCGTTCAAGAATAGAAGTTGAAAATGAAATATCTAAATGGAGTGGAATGCTTCAAGTTGGAGAAGGTGAAGCAAAATATAAAGCAGATTGTTCTAACTGTAAAAAATCCACAATGGTTCCTTTTGAGCCGAAAGAAGGAAGGCCAGTATATTGTAAAGAATGTATGTTTAAAATTAAAACTGGTGATTTGAAACCAGAACAGGGATTTTTGGCTTCCCGTTCTTCAAATCAAGAAGAAAAAGCTTCCAATGAGGCTTTAGCTATCTTAGGGATTGAATTTAATCAATCAGATTCAAAAAATAATGGTTTTCAGAAGAATAAATCTTCCGATTTGAGAGATTCGACAAAATCATCATTTAAAGATAAACCTCAATTTACACCATCTAATAATACTAATAAAGTTAATCAACCAAATTTTATTGAGAAGAAGAAACATTTAGGACCATCTCCTTTACTTAAGGGATTGTTACAAAAAATTGCCTTAGGAAATAAAAAAGAAAAAGAAGAAAAAAATAATTTTGAAGTAAAAGAAGTAGTTACTCATCCTAAAGAAGTAATGTCTTTATCAAAATTGAAAGAAAATAATAATCATACTGTTAAAATCGAAACAAACGCTCCAGTAAAAGAGGCTTCAGAAGAAAAAAAAGCTTCCTTAAAAGACGCATTTTCTAAAATGATTATGCATTCAAATCACATAGAAGAAAAAAAAGAAGAAGCTGTCATTGTAAAAGAAGAAATTAAATCTGATTTTGTAGAATCAAAAAAAGAAGAAGTTATAAAAATAGAAGAAAAACAAGAAGAACAAACAAAAGAGCAGGTTACCCCTTCTAAAGATGAAATTAAAAAACCAATAGAAGCTGAAAATATTGATAATAAAGAAGAAATTATATTAGATGATATAAAAAGTAAAGATGTTTCTTGGAAAAAACGTAAAGCACAAAAAGAGGTGCCAGAGGATATTTTATTAAAGGTCTTAGAATAACTTATTTATTATTTTTATGAATAAAAAAATAATCAAACTACAAATTGTATTTGTCGTTATGTTTTTGTTTGGTATAAATTTTGCAGACGCTAGTGTCGTAATTAATGAAGTTCAATTAAGTCCGACAGAAAATAGATTTATTGAATTATATAATAATGGAAGTTCATCGGTTGATCTTACCGATTGGTATATTCAAAGAAAAACAATAGGAGGAAGTACTTTTGGGTCTTTAGTTTCTAAAACATATTTTCAAGGTAAAAATATTCAATCAAATAGTTATTTTGTAATTTCAAGGAGTGATATGAATGAATCAGATATTATTTATCCAGGGTTAACTTTAACTGAATCTAATACAATACAATTAAAAAATTCTAACCAAGAATTGGTAGATAAAATTGGATGGGGAGATGTAACTGATTGTGGAAAAATTTGTGCCCCAAATCCAATTGATTCTAAAAGTATTCAACTTGTAGAGGGTAGTTGGGTTACTAATACTCCAACTCCTGGTGAATCAAATCTAACTGAGAGTAATACTTCTGATCAAGATATAGAAGAAAATGAAAACAATAATGAAAAGGATCAACCAGAAATATTAAAAATATCATCTAAAATAATATCACCTAAAATAGCAATAGCAGGGATTCCTTTTTATCTCAATTCTTTGACGACATCAAATAGAGGCAATACTTATGCTGTTGGAAAATTTGTTTGGAATTTTGGAAATGGGACTTCTAGAACTCTAAATACATCAGAACCATTTTTGTCCTCGTATGAATATGAAGGTGAATATATGGCCACTTTGTCATATTTTAGTAGTGTCTTTAGTAAAGTTCCTGATGCAACTGATAAAATAATAATTAAAGTCGTACCATCTGAGATTTACATAAATTCTGTTGGAGATATTAGTGATCCATTTATTGAAATTGGGAATAAATCAAATTATGATATTGTTTTATCAAACTGGGTAATTATGGCCGGAATTCATTATTTTTTGATTCCAGATGGGACTGTTATTATGTCTGGAAAGAAAATTAAATTATCACCAAAAGTTACTGGATTTACTAAAGAAGATCTTTCTTTTATAACTATTACAAACCCCAATAAAGAGATAATTGTAACTTATCCGCAATTGAATAAAAAGTTAATTTATAATACAAATTCGGTATCTAAAAATACAAATAACAATTCAATATCTTCCATTACAAAAAATGAGCTTGATCCTATATTGGCTGATTCTAAAATTATAAATTTAAATGATTTAAGTGCCAATGCCTTAGATTCTAGTAAAAATATTCCAAAATCAGCTTATCCACTTATTGGGTTACTTGTGATTATTGGTATTGGGATCACTTCTTTTTTTATAGTTAAACAAAAAACTAATACAAATGAGATTAATTATAAAGAAAGTGGCATCAGAGCCGAAGATATGACAATAGTGGAGTAATGGACAAAATAATGCTAAAAATGTAAGATTCTTATTATGGAAACAAAAAATTGTCAAAAATGTAGGCAGAATTTTACTCTTGAACAAGATGATTTTTCTTTTTATGAGAAGATGAAAGTGTCAGTACCAAACATTTGTCCAGACTGTCGTTTCAAAATGCGAGCAATGTGGAGGAATGAAATGACTTTATATTCTGGTCAGGAATGTGAAATGTGTGGGAAGAAGGTTATAACTATTTATAATCCTAAATCATCATATATTAAATATTGTCATGATTGTTTTTATTCTGAAAAGTGGAGCCCCAAAGATTATACTAAACCATATGATAAATCAAAAACTTTTTTTGATCAAATGGGAGAATTTTTAAAAGAAGTTCCAAAGAATTGCTTGGGTATTTCTACTGGTGATGGTCAAAATATAAATAGTGATTATATAAATATGGCTTCTGGTTGCAAGAATTGTTATCTTGTTTTTAACACAAGTCCTGCTGAAGAATTATTATACTCAAGAGGTGTAAAAAATGGAACTTTTTCTTCTGATGTATATTTTGGAGTGAAATTTGAGAATTGTTATGATTGTGTCAGTGTTCAAGAATCAGCTAATGTCTTCTGGGGGCAAAATGTTACAGGTTGTGTTGAATCCTATTTTATATTAAATGGTAGTGGACTTACAAACTGTTTTGGCTGTGTAAATTTAAGGAACAAAAGTAATTGTTGGTTCAATGAACAATTAACATCAGAAGAATACAAAAAAAGATTGAGTGAGGTAATGGGTAGTTATACAAAAATTGTGGAAGCTCAGAAAAAGTTTCAAGAATTTTGTTTACAGCATCCACATAGAGAGAATAATAATTTAAAAACAGTAGATTGTGTAGGAGATTATCTAACAGAATGTAAAAATGTTGTTAACTCTTTTGAAGTTTCTAAATCAGAGAATTGTCGTTATCTTTTTTCTTCAAAAGTGATAAAGGATTCATTAGGCACTACAGGTTTTGGAACAAAATCAGAACAATTATTGGAAGTAGTTGCCACTGGGTATTGTAGTAATGTAATAGGTTCATATTGGGCAGAAAATTCTAGTAATATAATGTATTCTTTTGATTTGAGAAATTGTCAGGATTGTATTGGTTGTGATGCATTAAGAAATGGTAAATACTCTATTTTTAATAAAGAATATACAAAAGAAGAATATGAAGAACTTAAAAATCATATAGTGAAAGAACTTATAGCTTTGGGTATTCATGGATTAATGATGCCACCAGAGATTGCTCCATTTGCATATAATGAAACAATAGCACAAGATAATATACCCTTAACTAAAGAGGAATCATTATCTCAAGGCTTCAGATGGGAAGATGACATACAAATGACTAAAGGCAAAGAGACTATACAGTCAAATGAAATAGAAGATAATATAAAAGATATTAAAGATTCTATAACAAGTGAAATATTGAAATGTATAAATTGTGAGAGGAATTATAAAATTATAGAACAAGAATTATTATTTTATCGAAAGATGAATTTACCAATTCCAAGAAGATGTTTCTATTGTCGTCATCAAGATAGAATTAAAAGACGAGGGCCTTATAAATTCTGGGATCGCAAGTGTGATCATTGTGATAAAGATATAAAGACAAATTATTCTCCAGAAAGAAAAGAAATAATTTATTGTGAAAAATGTTATCAACAAGAAGTAATATAATTACATATATCAGCTATAGCTGATATATGTAATTAATAAAAAATATGATAAAAAAACAAAAACAAAATAAAGATACTTCTTGGAATAAAGTTGCAGATTGGTATGATGAGTTATTAAAAAATGATGATAGTTATCAAGCTAAGGTTATATTACCCAATTTACTCAGAGTGCTTGATTTAAAAAAGGGGGAGAAGGTTTATGATCTTGCTTGTGGACAAGGTTATTTTGCTAATGTTTTTGCACATATGGGGGCAGATGTTGTGGCTTCTGATTTATCTAAAAAGTTGATTGAAAAAGCCAAAGAAGAAGTAAAATTTACTTCGCATAGGTCTGACCTAGGCGAAGGGGGAATAGCTTTTTATATTACACCCGCTCATCGTGCACAATTTTTGAAAGATAATTCTGTAAATACAGTTGTAATTGTTTTAGCAATTCAGAATATTGAAAATATAAATGAAGTTCTAGTTGAATGTAAAAGAATTTTAAAAAAAGATGGACGTATAGTTATGGTTTTAAATCATCCAGCTTTTCGTGTGCCACAGGCTAGCGACTGGATTTTTCAAGATGGAGTACAATCACGAATCGTCTCAAAATATTTATCGGAATCAAAACTTTCAATTGATATGACTCCAGGAGAGAAAAATCTAAAAAAGAAAATTTCAACTATTTCTTTCCATCGATCACTTCAGTATTATGTTAAATTATTTGCTAAAAATGGTTTTGCAATTACTCGACTCGAAGAATGGATCTCACATAAACAAAGTGGTACTGGTCCTCGCCAGCTTGCCGAAGATAAAGCCCGTAAGGAAATCCCAATGTTTATGTGTATAGAAATTAAAAATATTTAAAAATAATAAAAAACTGCACAGGTCAGACCTGTGCAGTTTTTTATTTTAAAATTTTAATATCAGCTCCAATAGAATTTAATCGTTCGGCGATTTCTTCATAGCCACGATTAATCATATAAACATTGCGTAAAATTGAGGTACCAGGTGCTCCAAGCATACCGATTAGTATTATCATCGCAGGACGGAGAGCGGGAGGGCAAACAACTTGAGCTGGCTTTAAGGGTGTCCCACCTTGAATGTAGACCCGGTGTGGATCAGCGAGAGTAATACTCGCTCCGAGCCGATTTAATTCTGTAAAATAAATTGCACGATTTTCATAGACCCAGTCATGAATCATTGTCTGACCCTTGGCTTTTATTGCAATTGGAACAAAGAATGGTAGGTTGTCCATATTTATTCCAGGATATGGATTTGCATGAATCTTATCTTCAAGAGCTTTTAGTTTTGATGGAAATATTTTTATATCAACGAGATTTGTTCTTTCGTTATATGATTTATATTTTCGTAAAATTTTATATTTTAATCCCATCCTTTTTAATTTTTCAAGTTCTAAAGATAGAAAATCAATAGGAGAGCGAGTTATTGTGAGTTCAGAATCAGTTGTTATAGCTGCGGAAATAAACATCATTGATTCTATTGGGTCTTCACTATTATAGTATTCAATATTTTGATTTAAATCTTTTAGTCCATGAATAGTAAGAGTGCTTGTCCCTATCCCTTCAATTTTAACCCCAAGTTTTTCTAAGAAAAAACATATTTCTTGAACCATATAATTTGCACTCGCAAATTTTATTGTTGTTATTCCATTTATTTTAGAAGCGGCTATTAAAATATTTTCGCAAGCAGTATCTCCTGCTTCATACATAACAATATCAGCTCTTTTTAGATTAGGAGTCTCAATTATATATTCATTATTTGTAGTTTTTATTTTTACTCCAAAATCGGAAAGAGCATAAGTGTGAGCACTGATAGTTCTTTTTCCAAGCTTACATCCAGAAACATGCGGAATAGAAAATTTAGGAAGTAAATGTATAAGTGGTCCAATAAGCATTATAACAGAACGGGTTTTAATAGCTGACTCAATATTTATTTTATCGAGAGCTAATTTTTGAGGAGGAATTATTTGAACTGAATTTTTATCTATCCATTTTACTGACACCCCAATACTTTCCAAAATTTCAATCACACGGTTTACTTCCTCGATGCGAGCAATACCATGAAGAGTTGTTGTTCCTTTATTTAAAAGGGAAGCACAAAGAAGACCAACCGAGCCATTTTTAGAAAAATTTGTTTTTATTGTCCCACTTAATTTTTTACCACCCTTAACTTCAAAATCAATTGAACTATTAACTGAAACAATTTTATGGTCAAGAACATTGCTTATTTTTAATAATAATTCTGTGGTGAAGTTTTGTTCACCTTTTTCCATGCGGGGGATAGAGCTTTGGGAAGTCTCAAGAGCTTTAGCAAAAGCTTCTTGGGTCATCCCGCGACGTTCACGTAATTCTTTTATAAAATAACCAATTTTTTGTTGCTCTGTTTGTTTTTTCATATTTTAATTTAAAGAGTTTCATATATTAAAATTTTACTCATTTATCCCTACCTCGCTTCGCTCGGCGCGCGCCCACACCTATTCGTAAAATTTTAATATATGAACCTCTTCTCTTGTTAATAATATATTGTATATTTTATCTCATATATGATATAATTGCAATATATGGAAATACAAGAATATGTGGATATCAAAAATTATTCAACTTTTAAAATAGGAGGCCAGTTTCGCTATTTTGTAGTTATTTCATCCATAGAAGAACTTTCACAAATCTACGTTATCGCGCGTGAAGATGTAAAATATAAAAACACTCCAATTTTTATATTAGGGGGAGGATCTAATATTGTTTTTTCTGATGGAGTTATAAATGTTGTAGCTTTAAAAATTGAAATTAAGGGTTTTGAAATTATAAATGAAACAGATGAATATCTTGATATAAGGGTAGGAGCTGGTGAAAATTGGGATGATTTCGTGAAGAGATCAGTAGAGATGAATTTATCTGGGGTAGAAGCAATGTCTATTATTCCTGGCACTGTGGGGGCGGGCCCAGTCCAAAATGTCGGGGCTTATGGGGTAGAAGTCAAAGATATTATTTTGAACGTTGAAGTCTTTGATAAAAATATAAATGAATTTAAGATTCTTTCAAATCTAGATTGCAAATTTGGATATAGGGATAGTATTTTTAAAAATGAAGAAAAAGATAGATATATTATAACTTATGTAATTTATCGTCTTTCTAAAAAAGAACCAAGGATCCCCAATTATCCAGATGTTCTTAAATATTTTGCAGATAAAAATCTTTTAAATCCAAGCTTAGAAAACATAAGAGAAGCTATTATTTTTATAAGGAATAGTAAATTACCAGATTTTAGAAGATTACCTAACGTTGGATCTTTTTTTAAAAATCCAATCATTGAAAATATCTTAGCAGATAAATTAAAGGAAAATTATTTAAATATTAAAATTTTTCCAATAGACGAGAATTATTCGAAAATTCCTGCTGGCTGGCTTATTGAGAATGCTGAGTTAAAAGGGAAGTCATTTGGCAATATTTCTGTTTATGATAAAAGTGCGCTTGTTCTAGTCAACAACAATAATGCTAGTTTTGATGACTTAATTTATGCAAAGAATGAAATAATCAAAATAGTTTTTGATAAATTTAAAATAACCTTAGAACAAGAGCCTGAGATTGTATAATTGATTTTAAGTTAAAAAATTACAATTTAGAAATGGCCGTTTCTAAATTGTAAAATGACTAAATTTAAAAATTTAGTCATTTTAGTTTGTGCCGGAGGAGGGACTCGAACCCTCAAGTCTTACGACACGCGATTTTGAGTCGCGCATGGTTACCAATTTCATCACTCCGGCAAATACATGGCTAGTATACCAAATTTCTGCCAAAATGCTAGAATACTAAAATATGCAGAAAAATTTACCGCTTTCATATATAGAGATTTCGAAAGAAAATTTGATCCATAATATCAAACAGTTTAGAAGTTTGGTAGGGGAAAAGACAAAAATTGCTTCTGTAATAAAAGCCAATGCTTATGGTTATGGGGATTGTGAGGTTGCTCGCATAATCGCTCCTTATACTGATTATTTTCAAGTAGATAGTATCGAAGAATTGGAAAGAGTGAGAAATGTAACAAAAAAACCAATTTTAGTTTTTGGTTATTTAAATGAGGATGGAATAAAAAGAGCAATAAAATTAAATGCAATTATTTCAGCTTTTGATCTTATTCACCTTTTAAAAATAAATTATATTTCTGGACTTTTGAAGAAAAAGACAAAAGTTCATGTTGCGATAGATTCATATCTTGGACGAGAAGGAATTATGCCTTCACAAATTGAAAATTTTATAATTGAAATTAAAAAATTAAAGAATATTGAACTTGATGGGGTTTATTCTCATTTTGCCAATATTGAGGATACAATGAATTTTACTCATGCAGAGAAACAAATTGATATGTACCATAAATATGTAGAAATCTTTAGACAGAATGGATATATAAATATAAATACTCATATTTCTGCTACCTCTGGAATTCTTGTTTATGAAAAAGGAAATAGTTTACATAATATTGTTCGTCTTGGGATAGGTCTTTATGGTATGTGGCCAAGTGAGCATTTACAATTTTTAAATAAAAAGAAAATAGTTTTAAAACAAGTGATGAAATGGATTACTCATGTTGCTCAAGTTAAAATTCTTCCAGCCAATCATCCAATAGGTTATGGGTTAACTTTCATAACAAAAAAAATCACAAAGATTGCAGTAATTCCACAAGGTTATGCTGATGGCTTGCCTAGATTATTGTCTAATAATGGTGAAGTTTTAATAAAGGGTAAGAAAGCAAAGATTTTGGGGCGTGTAGCCATGAATATGATTGTGGTGGATGTTTCAAATATAAAAGATATTATGCCTGATGATGAAGTTGTGATTTTAGGAGAACAAGGGAAAGGTAAGATAACTGCTGAACAAATAGCTAAAGAGTCAAATACTATAAATTATGAGGCCACAACGCGCATAAGTGCCTTATTGCCAAGGGTTATAAAATAAGGTTGCTTTTTTAGGTCTTTTATAGTATTGTATATGACATGTCACAAGATAGACTTTTAAAACTTAAGTGTACTACTTGCAAGAATGGTAATTATTTTACAAGTAAAAATAAAAAATTAGTTACAAAAAAACTTGAACTGAAGAAGTTTTGTAAAACTTGCAAAAAGAACGTTAAACACAAAGAAGCAAAAATTACAGGTTAAATTTAAAAATCCCCAATTGGGGATTTTTAAATTTTGAATTCATTTGATATAATGTTATGTAGCCCTTTATATGGGTTCTATTATGAAAAAGGAATTAGAGAAAAAAGCAAAAGAATTAAGAAAAGAAGGATATTCGATAAATGAGCTAAAAGGAACACTAAATGTATCAAAGAGTACAATTTCTAGATGGGTTGCTGATATAAAACTTTCCAATGAAGCTCAAGTTAGAATTGATAAAAATTATTCAAAAGGTCAGTTGGCTTCTCAAAAAACAATTAAAGAAAAAACAAGATTAAAAAATTTTGAAGCTGATAATTTTGCAATTAATAAACTTAAGGATTTAAATATAAATTCGGATTGCTCACTACTTCTGTGTTCTATGTTATATCAATGTGAAGGAAGTAAATATATAAAAGATCCTGTTACTTTTACAAATTCTGGCCCTGAACTAATAGGAACATTTTTACATTTATTTAGAAAAAGTTTTGTTTTAGAAGAAGATAAATTTAGGGTTTTAATGCATTTACATGGTTATCATAATGAAAAGACACAAAAGAAATTTTGGTCTAAAATTACAGGAATTCCGATGAATCAATTTTTAAAAACATATAATAAACCAAATACAGGTATTTATAAAAAAGATGGATATCAGGGTTGTATTCAGGTTAGATATCATAATGTTAAAATTGGTAGAATTATTAATGCAGTTGCAAAAAAGTTTATGGAAAGGTATAAATAAGGCTATGGGCGATTAGTATAGTGGTAGTACAATTCTCTCCAAAAGAATTGGCGAGGGTTCGATTCCTTCATCGCCCGCAATTGACAGCTAGCACGAGATGTGTTAATTATAAAAATATTTTATTAGTTCTAAATTTATAAAATTTCTTTTATTCTAAGTAATTTTTTGTTATAATAATTAATATGACACCACAAGAACAAGCT
>CAILJY010000079.1 GCA_903834665.1 uncultured bacterium
ATTAAATTTCATGAGTTATAAACAAAAATTATATTTATAACAAAAATTATATCATACCTATAAATAAAAAACCAATCATTTATTAATGATTGGTTTTTTATTTATAGGTATGTTAATCGCAAATATAATCAGTGGATCCTGCTAATGGAGCTGATGTCTCTTTGGATAAACCACTATTATCAGAGCAATAGAAAGAAGCCAGGGATGTACTACTTGATGATAATGGAACTGAGACGGCCCAAGCATCAGCACTATCATTACAAGCAGTTTGAACCGCCGTTTGAGCAGTAGTAGCTAATGCATTTATAGTTGGGCCTGTAGTAGCTGAACCTGAAGAAGAGTGAGCTGCAACTAATAATTTATTAATGCCGACATCCGGATCAGTACAAACACCAGCATAACCGATGTCTTCATGTGCTGATAACCAAAGCTCCGCTTGAGCTTTAGCACTTGCAAGCTGTGATTTAACAGCCGCATCTTTACCTTTCTCACGAGCACTTGAAAGTGAGGCCAAAACAACTGATGACAAAATTCCAATGATTGCAATAACAACTAAGAGTTCGATAAGTGTAAAACCTTTATTTTTTTTCATTTTATTTTAAATTAACTAATAATTTATTTAAAAACATCGACAATTATATATTAATTACAACTAAGATCTTGAGCAGCATTATAAGTACCAGAAACTGCGGTTGGTGGGGCTATTCTACTTGGAGCAATAGTATAAGACGAAGACCCTCCTCCAGCAAATCCTGTACTATCAGCACAATAATACTTTCCATAAATTAGTACTTCTAAGGCCCATTTATTGGCCAAAGTTGTATTATCTGTTGCACTTGAACCACACGCTATTGTTGTAACTTTTGAAGATGTCTTATTTAAAGAATCAATCAATGTTTTCAAACCACCAGCAGCAGAAGAGGAACAAATATTTGCAATATATTTACCATTGTTTACACCAATTTCTGCTTGGGCTCTAGCTGAAGCTAACGTTGATTGAACAGCGGCAATTTTTGCTTTTGTTCTAGCTCCATTTAAAGAGGCCAAAACGACTGATGACAAAATTCCAATGATTGCAATAACAACTAAGAGTTCGATCAATGTAAAACCTTTATTTTTTTTCATATTTAAATTTAACTTTTAATAATTGTCTTTATAAAAGACGCGACCTTATTTTAATAATATTATTATATCATAAAACAAATCAATAAACACAATAAGACAAACAACTGTGGATATCTTTTTATGTTTATTAATTACTGCGCCCCGGCAATGTTATAAATTGGCATTAAGATAGATGAAAGAAGTATTCCTACTCCTAATCCTAAACATATGATCATAATTGGTTCGATTAGGCTGACCATCGTATCTACTGCTTCATTTACTTCTCGACCATAAAAACTTCCGAGTGTTTTTAAGATATTACCCATGGAACCAGTCTCTTCTCCAACTTTTATCATTCCAGCCATGATTTGAGGTATTTCTTCATGTTTAGAGAAAGCATCAGAAAGAGAACTACCACTTTTTACATCTTCAGCTACTTCTCTTAAAAGATCTTCGAAAATACTACTCCCTACTACGTTACTAGTAAGTTCAATCGCTCTAACAATCGGGATACTAGAAGAAAGCATCGTTTCCATATTATCAGCGATTCTTGAGAGATAAAGTTTAGAATAAATATTGCGAAAAACTGGAACACTAATTTTTAATTTATCAAAATATCTTTTACCGGCGTCTGTTTTTGCAAATTTAATGACAAAGACAACAAAGACAACAACAGCGAGTAAAACAAAGAGTCCATAATTTACGAAAATATCACTCACTTTCATAATAATTTTAGTAGAAAGAGGAATAGCAACGTCTGACTCTTTGATGATAGATGCAAGTTTGGGAACAATAAAAGTAAACATCATCACCATCACAAGAACGAAAACCCCAATAACGAATCCTGGATAAATAAGAGCATTTTTAGTTTTGGAAGTTAATCTATATTGACGCTCTAAATAATCTGCTAGATAAGAAAAAGATTGGGTTAATTTACCAGATTCTTCTCCTGCTTTAACCATGTTTACATAAAAATCAGAAAAAGCGTCTGGGTGCTTGGCCAAAGAACCTGAAATTGTAACTCCTGATTTGATATCTTCTGAAATTTCTTCTAATACATTTTTTAACTTTTTATTTGCAGTATTCCCAGCCAATAGATTAAAAGCTTTCAAAGCTGAAACTTGAGACTCAAATAGAGTCGACATTTGTCGTGACATAATCACAACATCTTTCATTGAAATTTTACCTTTACCAAGAAAAGAAAGATTAAACAATCCTTTATCTTCTACTCCCTCTTTAATAGAAGAAAGTATCAATCCCCTACGTTGGACAGCCACAATAGCAACATCACGAGAACTGGCATCTACCGTACCAATCTTTTTTTCTCCGGTATTTGTAATAGCTTCATAATTAAATAACATAAATTAAAACATTTGCTCTAAGGCTTTAGGATTAATAGAATATTCATAAGCACTTTCTAAGCTTATTTCACCTCTTTGGACAAGATCGATAAGACATCTATTCATATCAACCATACCTTCATGAGATGAGGTTTCGATTACCGTATCTATCTCATGGGTTCTTTTTTCACGGATTAAATTGGCTACCGCTTTATTATTTATCAATAATTCATAAGCTGGGATTCGCCCTCCTGCTACCCGAGGGATCAAACGTTGTGAAAATATTCCAAGTAAACTAGAAGCCAATTGTAATCTTATCTGGCCCTGTTGATCTGACGGGAATGAATCGATAATTCGATCAATTGTTTGAGAAGCATTATTGGTGTGAAGTGTTGATAAAACCAAATGCCCCGTCTCAGCAGCTGTGACGGCGGCAGAGATAGTATCACTGTCACGCATTTCACCTATAAGAATAACATTGGCATCTTCACGGAAGGCCGCTTTAAGAGCAACAAGAAAATCACTCGCATCAACTCCTATTTCTCTCTGATCAACAATAGATTTATCGGGTTGATAAATAAATTCAATAGGATCTTCTATTGTTATAATATGAGCCGAAGTTTCACTATTTATCATATTTACCATAGTAGATAATGTTGTAGATTTACCTTGCCCCACAGGTCCAACAACAAGAAAAAATCCTTGTTTTTTCCTTGTAAAGTCCTTCAAAATCATTGGCAGGTTTAAATTTTCAAAAGATTTTGCTTTTGGAACTAAACGTATTGCTATACAAATCAAACCTTTTTGAAAAAAAGCATTTCCTCTTAATTGAACTTTACCATTATTGAAATTACTAGAGAAATCAACTCCTTTTTCCTCTATAAATTTTTTGACTCTTTCCTTCCCAATAAGAATCTCCAAAATACCAATAACATCTTCCTTTTTCATGATGTCATTATTCAATAAAAAAATAAGTTGACCATTGATTCTTAATGCCGGCTTCCTTCCTACCCCTATATGCAAATCAGATCCATCTTGATTTATTAAATTTTCAATTAAATCATTTAAAACTTTTTGATAATCCATATTATTTTTTAGAATTATTAACTATATTTATTACTTCTTCTATAACTTCACTTGGAGTACTTGATGCCTTCACAATATATCCAGAGGCCCCAAGAGATTTTCCTCTAATTATATCAGCTTCTTGGCCTCTATTTGAAAGAAAAATAACAACTGAATCAGGTGACAATTTTTCCTCTTTTATTTTCTCTAATAATTCAAAACCATCCATAACGGGCATCATTATATCAAGAAGAATTATGTCAGGATTTAAACTTTGTCTAAGTTTATCTAAAGCAATTTCAGGACCCAAAGCAGCAGAAACAACAAAATTAGATTTACTAAATTTTAATGAATACATATCTAATAAGAAACTATCATCATCCACAATCAGAATTTTCTTAATTTCATTTTCCATAAGTCTATATATTATATACGATTATATAATAATTACCAATCTATTTAATAATTATAAACTTCTTTAAATGGGATATCCCCTTTTATACTCTTTATTATGGCATCTTCTCTTAGGGTTATCATTCCTTTTGAACGCGCTAGTTTATATATTTCATTTTCAACTGGATTTTTAAGAATAACATTTTGCATTTCTTTATCTATTTTAAACATTTCAAGAATAGGCACACGTCCACTTAACCCAGAAGGACATTGTGGGGAAGCCACTGCTTCATAAACAGTGTCTCCTATTTCTATATTTTTTCTAAATTCAGGAGCTAGATCACTAAATTGTTTTTCAATCATCATCTTTGCTGCTTCATCCATTGGAATTTGGTGTCTAGAATCTGGATGAATTTTACGAGCAAGTCTTTGCGCAATACAAAGAATCAAAGTTGGAGCAATAAGATAAGGATCTATTCCCATATCGATAAGACGAGGAACGGCCCCAATAGAATTGTTGGTGTGTAAAGTAGATAAAACTAAGTGCCCAGTAAGAGCAGCTTGAATAGCAAGTTCAGCTGTTTCTTTATCACGTATCTCTCCTACTAATATTATGTTTGGATCTTGACGAAGAATAGAACGCAATCCTGAAGCAAAAGTATATCCAATTTCTGCCATTATTTGAGATTGATTCACTCCATCGATCTTATACTCAATAGGATCTTCCAGTGAAACAATATTATTATCCTCTTTATTGAGTTCACTTAGCATTGAATACAAAGTTGTTGTCTTTCCTGACCCAGTAGGTCCGGTCATTAAGATGAGCCCATAAGGACGAGTTAAAGCTTCTTTAATTATAACTAAACTTTCCTTCGAGAATCCTATTTGGTCTAATTTTTGTATACCTTTTTGTGAATCTAAAATACGCATAACAATCTTTTCTCCAAAATAAGAAGGCATTGTTGAAACACGAAAATCAATTTTACGCCCATTAATTTTTGCCGAAAAACCTCCATCTTGTGGTTTACGTTTCTCATCCAATCTAAGTTTTGATAAAATTTTAATACGAGCAATCACCCCACTATAAACACTAATAGGGAGAACAAGAGAAGTGTGCAAAATTCCATCGACACGAAAACGCACTTTAACACTCTCCCCTGTGTTTTCAATATGAATATCTGAAGCAAGGCCGTCAGTCGCATTACGTAATATTACTGCCACTATTTTTATGATTGGAGCTTCCTCTACGATCTTTTCTTCTTCCCCTGGTTTTGAGCTACCTGGATTTTTTGTGTTTTGGTCTATTTTTATTACTCCACTATTAACTTGAGCTATCTCAGAATCAAGTTCATTTAGAGCTTGATCGACTTCACTATTACTTACCCCTTCATATCTTTCTATTAATTTAGTAAAAACTGAAGCTGAAATTAAAAATAATTTAAAGGGTTTATCAAATTTAGATAAAATAAAAGTTAAAGCATCTACGGCTTGAATATTTTCTGGATCAACTATCCCAACTTCCAAAAAATCATTGGTCAAATTAATAGGAACAAACTTATACGATTTAGCTACATCAATTGGAATTAATTTTAAGGTTGCAGGTAAAACACTTTTAACATTAACTTTCTTAATTGGTACACCAAAAATCTCTCCTTTTATCTCTAAAATTTTTTCTTCATCAATACGAGAGTCGTAATTTACAAGAGCTTGCTCTATATTACCTTCATATTTTATTTTAGCAATTTTAACAACCTCAGAAACTTGTTCTTCTTTAAGTAATCCACGTTTTACTATTTCATCTAAAAGTAACATAATTAATTTGTTTTAAAAGAAATTAAATTTCCACAAGTCTTTATATTGTTGATTTTGGCACAAGCTTTAAAGAAATAAGTTGTCTTAGGGATTAAGCCTGAAATATTTTTCATAAATACCCCAACAAGTGTAGGTTTTATTGTAGAAATAGTAATCCCTAAATTTTCAGTTGTTCCATATTCAAAATAAGTATCTCCTACCCCGTTTATAATATTTATGGTTCCATTCAAGACTACGGTCTTATCTGTTATCTGAGTAGGTTGATCTGTTACAACATCAGCAGGAGAATTAGTATCTTCTATATTCTTTTCAATCGGGGCAAAAGGATTTGATCTTCCTGGAATAACAGGATCTATTTTAACTGTATTATTTTTTAATAAATTAAAATATTTATCTGTAAATAAAGTATCGTCTATATTTATTCTTTTTAAAGAGACTAGTGTTTCTAAAAATGAAATATCCGAAGCAATTTTTTCTTCTAACCCAGAAGAAATACTAGCTAATCCAAATCCCAAAGAAGAGGAAAGAGAACCTCCATAAGCAACCGGAACAATATTTTTAGAATTTAAATCTCCAGAGAAATATAAATATGCTCCACTCATAATTAGAGTTATTGTAGATATTATTAAAAATTTGTTATATATCATTTTCATATTATTTAATCCAATAAGTTTGAATTTTTAAAGAATAACTATAAATATCTGAACCTGTTTTATCCCCTTGAATTGTATTGTTAGAAGCGGAGAAAGAAATATCCGTGACATCAACCAATCTTAAATTGTGTTCCAAATCTACTAAGAATGACAAAAATTTATTATAATCTCCTTCCACAGTGAACTCCATTGGGAAAATTCCATAAGATAAATATTTAGAAGGATCAGATTCCGCCACAACAACAGCTCCACTCGCACTTGCATCTTTTAAACTTTTTGAATCGAATTTGATATCTTTAATTGGCATCCCATGTAAATTTGCAATTTTTTCTATTTCTAATATTAATTCTATGTTGGAAATAGAACGAGGAAGAAAATGATTTAAACGATCCTTATCTTCTTGTTTTATATTTTTATATTTATCAATAAGTAAATCTCGAGTTTTTTGCAATTCGGCCGAATTATCTATTGCAGTACTATAAGTAGCCACATCTATTCTTGATTGTTTAACCTCCATAAAAAGAGGATCAATAACGACAAAAAACAATATACCAGAGATTATTAGAAATGAGATTGGAAGGATTAATTTCATAAATTATTGTGTACTATTTGAATCTTTTAATGCTTCATCAGAGGTTGATGAGAAATTCTTTTCATAAGAGAGAAGACTAGGATCAACATTAAATTCAAGATTAAAAATAATGCTGTTATCTTTATTTTTAGATAAACTAGAAAAAACAACATTTTTAAAGGGTTTACCTAATGTTGTATTAAAAGCATCTGACTGAAGAATGATAGATCTATAATCACGAGCTACTCCTTCTATTTTAACGATTGATTCTTTCTCTGTAAATTCTTGATTAAATTTTGTATATTGTACAGAGGGTATGGTTATTTTCTCAAGCAAAGAAAAAACAGGAGATAAAACAACATGATTACTTAAAATTTGTCTAGCTGCTTCTGTGTGTTTATTAAAAATATCTAATTCTTCTACTGTACTCTTTTCAAAACTATCACTTGCTAAAGAAAGAGAATCTGAAAATGATTTCTTTTGTTGAATTAAATAATTTTTATAAAAAAACAAAGATCCTGAAGCTAAGATGGTGACGATAAGTATAAAAACAGCAATCAATGAAAAAAAGCTTTTGGGTTCTTTTTTAGGAGTTCCAAAATTTATTGGTTTTTTAGGAATGAATGATGTTTGAAATGAATTTTCCATAATTAAATTTAAGATAACTGACGAAGGGCAAGACCAACAGCGACAGAAAATTCTGGACCACTAACTTCTAGGATTGGAGTTAGGAAAGCTGGAGCTTCTGTTTTAAAAAATGGATTACTAAAAACAACTTCAATCTTAAAATTTTCTTTAGCATGATCCAGTAATCCTTTTAACAAAGCTCCCCCTCCAACTAAAACTACCTTACCTATATTTTTATTATACTTCTTCTCGTACGCAAGTACAATACTATTTACATCTGAAAAAATATAATCAATCGATAATTTGGCAATTGATTCTACTTTCCCATCTGCACTTTTTTCTATTCCTATTAATCTTTTTAATTTCTCTGCTTCTTCAAAACTAACACCGAGAGATTGTGCGATATTTTTAGTGATATCTTGTGCTCCCCTATTAACAACATGTGAGTCTCGAACTATCCCTTCTTCTATGATTGAAAATTTTGTTTTAGAAGCTCCAAAATCTATCAAAAGCAAAGGAAGTGTGTCGTGGACAAAAGAAGAACGAATATTACTAAATATCTCCATCTCAAATGAATCAGATTGTAATTCTGTTTTCTTTAAAATATCTCTATATTTGGATAAAGTATCATTATGGATTGCGACAACTAAAACTTCTGTCTTTTTTTCAGTATCATTTTTAACTTCACCTTCAAAAGATTCTTCTTGTGGAATAACTAGCCAATCCAAACTTACCTCTGAAATTGGAACAGGAATATATTTACGAGCTTCTATTGGTATTATTTTAGGCAACTGACTCTCTGGAATATTGCCAGGTAATGATAGGTTGAAAATAAGGCTTGATAAAGAAGGAATAGCCATAACTGCTGATTTAGTCGTGACATTTGACTCTTTCATCACATCTTTAAGAGCTTGAGCTAGAACTTCTGTTGATAGATTTGTAACCGAACCAACCTCCATATTTCCATAAGGGCCAAGTGAAATAACCCCATACGTTTCAAGTACGGCTTTACCGTTTTTCTTTTTAAGTTGTACCACCTTTATTGCCGAAGAACCAATATCAATACCAAGAGATTGGTTTTTTGATTTATCAGAAGCAAAAACTTCTGATAATTTATTTAGTCCATCAGAAAATATTTTTTTTAATGAATTATCCATGTTTATTAGTATCTATTATAACATAAATATTGTAAAATTAGGAAATGAATCTTGGATTATTTACAAATAAAATAATAAATTTTATTTTAGATCTTCTTTTCCCCACAAAATGCCTTGGTTGCAACATAAAAAACCAAGTATTATGTGATAATTGTATATCAAAAATAAAATTAGCGGAAAGAGAAACAGAGAGAGATATAATTGCTTTATTTGATTATAGAGATCTCCTTATAAAAAAAGCTATCTGGGAATTAAAATATCATAAAAAAAGATACTTGGGCAAAAGATTTGGACAGTTATTATATGAATATTTAATTGAAGAAATTTCTGATTTGAAAACTATTACAACAGGTAGGACTATCTTTGTTATCCCTGTTCCTATTTCAAATATAAAAAATAAAAAAAGAGGATATAATCAAACTTATATTATGGCAAAAGAATTTTGTAATTCTGCTCCTTTAAATATTTTAGAATTACAAAATAAGATTATTTTTAAAAAGATAGAGACCATTCCCCAGGCAAAAATCCACAATAGGCAAAGACGGCTTAAAAATGTTCATGGGGTTTTTGGAATAAAAAACGAAAAGATTATAAAAGGAAGAACCTTTATAATTATTGATGATGTCACGACGACCGGTGGGACGATAAATGAAATTATAAAAATACTCAAAAAAGCTGGGGCTAAAAAAGTAATAGGATTTACTGTGGCACATTAAAATAAAATTACCCCCACCGCAAAGGAACTCCCCCAGATAGCGCCCGAAGCGCTATCTGGGCGCTATCTGGGGGGGGGTATGGTGTGTGTAAAGGGAGGGGTAATTATTTTTCTTTGCAGTGAAGTGCCTTTTTCTGGTATATTGGAATGATATATGACTAATAAAAAATCAAAAAAATATTGTAAGGATTGTGGAGGAAGCCAAGTAAGCCATCCGATTGTTTATATTTCAATATTATTGGGAGCGATAGTTGAACCTTGGACAAATTGGATGGGTAAAATAATTCCTGAATCATCTTTTGATAGAATCGGTTATGCCCTTACTAAAACTTTAACTTTTTTAAAATTAGGAAAGATAACTTATGAACCGAGTAATGATGATAGCGGGAGAACTCGTGTTCTTTGGGAAGAAGCAATAAAAAGAGGTATAAATATGTATGAGTTTAGATTGTTTGGTATTGGACACGATATATTTGTCTCAAAATATAAAGGTGATACTAGGTTTTTTGATGTTTTACCCCGACCTAAAGATTATGATCCGAGGGGGTTAGAATGGATGGATAATAAAGGTGAAATGAAAAAACATTTTGAAAAAGCTGGTATAAAAGTAGCTCGTGGTGGGGTAACTCATTCTATTAAACATGCTTTAAAAATATTTCATTCTTTGGATAAACCAGTCATCACAAAACCAAATCTTGGATCTCGTAGTCGTCATACCACAACTCATCTAAATAATGATTCTGATTTCTTAAAAGCTTTTAAAATTGCTCGCCAACTTTCTCCTTGGGTTATGATCGAAGAAGAACTTTCTGGTTATGTTTTCAGAGGAACGCTTATCGGTGGAAAATTAATTGCTGTTCTAAGGAGAGAACCAGCTTACGTTATTGGAGATGGAACACATAATATCACTGAACTTGTAGAAATCGAAAATAAAAATCTGTTAAGGCAAGGACCAATATTCCACCAATTAAAAATTGATGATGAGGCTATAAAAGAATTGAGTAATTGGGGTCATACAGATAAAACTATTCCTAAAAAAGATGAGATCATGACATTGGGGCAAAAAACTAGCCGAGCAGTTGGAGGAGGAATAACTGACATGACTGATATTGTCCACCCAGATAATAAAATAATGCTTGAAAAAATCGCTCAAGTTTTAAATGATCCACTTATTGGGGTTGATTTTATAATGGATGATGTCTCTATCTCATGGCGTGATCAACCACGCTCTGGAGTAATAGAATGTAATTCTGCTCCTTTCATAGACCTTCATCATTTCCCTCTTGTAGGTAAACCTCACAACGTCGCAGGAGCACTTTGGGATATAGTTTATCCAAAATCTAAAACTAAAGAATAATCTATACGATTATAAATATAGACTACAGGTACTAGATCTTATCTAATAAGTTTTTCTAAAGTTTCTTCAAAAAATTATTATTAGAAAATAGTAAAGGGTTGCCATTTATGTCTAGCTTCACGTTATCAATAATCAAAGCTTCAACTTCTGTATTTTCAATAATATTTTTAAGTTCAGAATTATTTTTAATTTGATTTTTAATTTTATTTAATTCATCTATGTCTTTCAAAACAAGCACTCCTTTAATAAAAATTTCATTACTATTATCTTTGTATCTATAACCACTTCCAATATCCCCAAAAAGTGAGTCCCCTACAATAACTAATCTTTCTTTTGAAACTTTAATACCTTTGTCTTCGAGTTTTTTAATTAATTTTGGTATTATAATTTCTTTTCCACCTCCAACCATATCTTCATCTGTTGCTATGTCTATAAATATTTCAGATAGATTAAGGTACTTTGCTATTGTTTGAACAAACTTTTTTCCATTTGCTGTCATCCCAAACATTGGAACTCCTAATATTTTATAATATTTTGCAAGAGCCATAACTGGTTTTATCTTTACTGATTCAAATTCATCTTTATTTTTTATAAAAATATCATCTGCAATGTCTGATGCAATAATTACATATCGATCAAGAAACATTTTGGCTATATTATGGTCTTCAAATCCATCATTATCGATTTCTCTTTTCTTTTTATTCAGTCTTTCTTTTATATAAATTTCTGGTTCAATCCATTCAAGGTGATTTTGTCCATAAATACCAATCATTCTATCAAATTCACGAAAAGAATTTCCCAATCTAAACCCTTTAAAATAAACATCTTCAATATCATCAAATTCTTTTCCAAAAACTTCTTTAAATAAAACTCTAATAGCCTTTCCGTGAATATTTTTTAATTCAGCAAGTGTTTTGTCTATATCAAAAAAAGCCACAGCGCGAGGCGCTCCGTCTTGAGTTATTTCTATCGATATCTCTTTATGAATACCATTAATATCTTCTAACTCTGATACAATTTTTATAAAACTATTTTTGTTTTTTGATTCGTCCATTTTTATCTAGCCCTTGATCAATTGTAATTTCTGAGTCTGGAGCTTCTCTGGTATCTCTTTTTAAATGTGAAATATATTTTTTTTGAACAATATAATGACCAAGAAATTTCTTAAAATCTTCAATTCTTGATTCTTCGTTTATTTCTACGAAATGATCAAAAGGCTTACTCTCTGGGGTAAATTCATGATGCCCCCTTATTTCACCATCTTTAAATACTCGAAGATGATATTGATTATCAAAATCCTCTAATTTACGCCAAGAAAGAACCTGACCATTATCATGCCAAGCAACGAAATGATTACCAAAACCCCATTCATCGTGTAAATGCTTTTCAAGTTCTTCTAAGGTTCTACCAGGAGCGAGCCAACCAATATGATAAGGCTGACGTCCTTTTTCGTGCCAAACTAAATGCCATTTTAAAAAATGTTTCTGAACCCAGGGGAAAAAACGATATAGATGTCTCCATATATTTTTTTTTATTGTTTGTTCTATTGTAAGTTTCACTTTTTCGGTCATAAAATTTTAAATTAAAAATTAGCAATTTGTTGATCTATCATTTGATCAGCAACATAACTTTCTAATTTGTTAGATAAAAAAACAAATATAAAAATATTTATAATAATAATGAAGGCAATAATAATCCAATACTTATTAAAAGCAAGTTTCATATAAGTTTATTATATCACTAAAATAAAATTTAATTAAATAGGCAAATTTAAACCGCAGACCTAAAATGGACCTGCGGTTATAATTTTAATTAAATATTTTTTTACGAGCGAAGATCCTCTATCTATCTATAACTCGTTTCTCTGAGCTGCCTTACCCCTCCATTATTTGGGCCCTGAGTCTGCCCAATTTTAGCTTCCATACTTAAGGTAGCATGGGGCACAATACGTAAACGTTCCTTTGCAATCAGTTTACCTGTGACACGGCATATTCCGTAACTTTTATTTTCGATGCGGATTAATGCACTTTCAAGTTCACTAATGAATTTTTCTTGCCGAGCAGAGAGTTTTCTATTTTCTTCTTTCGATAAAGTCTGATAACCTTCTTCGAGATTCTTAAAGGTTGGTGATGTATCCTCCGTACCATTGGCATTGACTAAAACACCTTTTAAATCGTTCAGATCATAACGGGCTTTTTCGAGTTTTTTTAAAATAATTACTCTAAATTCTTCCAGTTCTTCGTCAGAATAACGTTTTTTTTCAACACCGTTAACAACTACATTGCTCATAATTTTGTTTTTTAAAAAGATTTATTTATTTGTATTCTACATAAATTATAAAAAAAGTCAACGGGTACAAATTAAATCAAAAGATGAGACAGCGAGTACACTTTTCGAACCTTACAGGCTCAGTACATCTTTTCGAATCTCACACACAAATAAAGAAGTTCATTTACTCACTTCCTCATAACAAAAATGGCCCTTACGGGCTCATATTTTGTACATGCGGAAGTGGTGAGATTCGAACTCACGGAACCGATTAAGGTTCGACGGTTTAGTAAACCGTTGATTTAAACCACTCATCCACACTTCCTTGTTACGATATATTAGCACACTTATTTAATTTATAAAATATGTTTGAGAAATAGTGTTAATTATGTTAATTTTAAACAATGGAGCCGTGTCAGAGTGGTCTAACGTACCTCTTTGCTAAAGAGGCAGGGTGTAAAAGCCCTCGCTGGTTCGAATCCAGCCGGCTCCGCTCGTACAAAATGACTCATCTGGGTCTTTTTTGTTGAATAGAATAATATGCACAAGATTTGATATTATGATAAAATGAACGTATGAAAAAACAAGTAAAAATATCAAAAATTATTGGAAGAGAAATTTTAGACTCAAGAGGTAATCCAACAGTAGAGGTGGACGTATTACTTTCCGATGGGTCTTTCGGACGAGCGGGAGTGCCTTCGGGTGCTTCCACTGGAAGCCATGAGGCAGTAGAACTTCGAGATGGTGATAAGAAAAGATATGAAGGGCAAGGAGTTTTAAAAGCTGTAGAAAATGTAAACGGAGAAATTAATAAAAAACTGAAAGGCAAGATTTGGGATCAAAAAACTTTAGATATTATTATGATAAAGCTCGATGGCACAGAGAACAAAAGTCATCTCGGAGCGAACGCCATCTTGGGAGTATCTCTGGCTTTTGCAAAAGCAATGGCTATGTCAGAAGAAAAGCCGTTGTGGAAATATTTTAAAGATATATCTAAAACAAAAGAAGTTTGTCTTCCGGTTCCAATGATGAATATTCTAAATGGAGGAAAGCATGCAGAGAATTCTACAGACCTTCAAGAGTTTATGATTATGCCTATTGGTGCGAAATCTTTCAGCCAGGCTCTACAATGGGGGGCAGAAGTTTTTCATGAATTAAAGAAAATATTAAAAGAAAAAAAGTTAAAT
>CAILJY010000080.1 GCA_903834665.1 uncultured bacterium
AAAAATAAAAAATAAAAAAGTTATCCACACATTTTAATAAAAAAGTATTGCAGTATATTCTCTTATGTTAGATAATATAAATGTGATTGTGATAATTTTTTTTACAAAATATTTTTTTAAAAATTTTGTAAGGTCGTGAAATCACACATCTTTAAAAATAATTTTTTTTAATTATATGGCAGCAAAAAAGAAAGCAGTTAAAAAGGCAGTAAAAAAAGTAGTAAAAAAAGTAGCTAAAAAAGCTAAGAAAGGAAAGAAGTAATATTCTTCCTAACAAAAAGAAAATCCCCTCTCTATCGGGGATTTTCTTTTTGCTTGCCCCGTAACAATTTTGCTGATTATTTTATATTTAGGAGAGGGTATTAGATTAGCAAAATTTGCTTCGGGGTGCTAAAATACCTAATACTATGAGTATATTAGAAAATATAATAGGAACTGAAAGTAATAGACTTATAAAGAAGTGGAGACCAATTGTTGATAAGATAAACAAAATTGAGTCTGATATTAAAGGATTGGATGAATCTTCTTTTAAGCTTAAAACAGAAGAACTTAAATCAAAAATTAAAGAGGGAATTAGTTTGGATGATATTTTACCAGAAGCTTTTGCTTTGATTAGAGAAGTGTCTATCCGTATGCACAATGAACGTCATTATGATGTTCAATTGATCGGAGGTATTGCACTTCATAAAGGAAATATTGCAGAAATGAGAACAGGAGAAGGTAAAACTTTAATGGCGACACTTCCTGCTTATTTAAATGCATTAACAGGAAAAGGTGTGCATATAGTTACAGTTAATGATTATCTTTCTCGTCGTGATGGAGTTTGGATGGGTTCACTTTTTGCAATGCTAGGAATTAGCGTTAGTGTTATAAATTCTCAAAACACATCATACATATATGACGAAACTCATCAGAGCAGAGAAGCAGTTGATAGTGAGCTTGAATCTTTTAAAGTTCAATATGAATTTCTTCGTCCTTGTACTAGAAAAGAAGCTTATAATGCAGATATAACTTATGGAACCAATAATGAATTTGGTTTTGATTATTTACGTGATAATCTTGCCAATAATATAAATGAGGTAGTTCAAAGAGGTCATTATTTTACTATTGTTGACGAAGTGGATTCGATTTTAATAGATGAATCTCGTACCCCTTTAATTATTTCATCACAGGCAGAAGATAGTGAAGATTTATATTATACCTTTGCTGATATTGCTAAGAAATTAAAACTTGAAGAAGATTATACCGTCGATGAAAAGCTTCGTGCTATTTCTTTAACTGATCATGGTATAACTTTAGCGGAAGATCTATTGGGTATTTCAAATATTTATACAGAAAAAGGAATTAAATATGTTCATCATTTAGAGACAGCAGTAAAAGCTAGAGCTTTGTATGAAAATAATAAAGACTATGTTGTTAAAGATGGAGAAGTAATTATTGTGGATTCTTTTACTGGTAGACTTCAGCCAGGTAGACGTTGGAGCGAAGGGCTTCATCAAGCAATAGAAGCTAAAGAAGGAGTTAAGATTGAAAAAGAAACAAGAGCTGTAGCTTCGATCACATTTCAAAATTATTTTAGATTCTATGAAAAGATTTCTGGAATGACTGGAACAGCAGAAACTTCAAAAGAAGAATTTTTGAAAGTATATGGTTTAGACGTAGTTGTAATTCCTACTCACCGAGAAATAAATAGAAAAGATTATAATGATTTGATCTATCAAACAGAAAAAAGTAAATTATTGGCTGTGGCTGAAAAGATCAAAGGTCTTCACAAAAAAGGTCAACCTGTTTTAGTGGGGACTGTATCCATAGAAAAAAATGAACTTTTGTCTGCTTATCTAACTCAAGCTGGTATTCCTCACACGACACTCAATGCTAAAAATCACGAAAGAGAAGGGGAGATTATTGCTAATGCTGGTCGCTTGGGATCGGTAACTGTTGCGACAAATATGGCAGGACGTGGAGTGGATATTAAATTAGGAGGTGTTCCATTTGATAAAGAAAAATATGAAGAAGTTAAAACTCTTGGTGGTTTATTTGTTATAGGTACAGAACGTCATGAAGCAAGACGTATAGACAATCAGCTTCGTGGTCGTTCAGGTAGACAAGGTGATCCAGGGGCAACACAATTTTATGTATCTCTTGAAGATGATTTGATGCGCATCTTTGGATCAGATCGTATAAAATCTATTATGAGCAAATTGGGAGTTCCAGAAGACCAGCCTATTGAAAATAGATTTATTTCTAATACTCTTGAAAATGCACAAGCTAAAATTGAAGGTTTCCATTTTGATGCTCGTAAACATACTCTTGAATACGATAATGTTATGAATCATCAAAGAAAAGTTATATATGAACGTCGTCGCATTATGCTTTCTGGTAATTATGATGAAATACAAGATTTCTTAAATTCGATATATATTACTTATCCTAGATTAGAAGAAATAGTTAAACAAAAAAAAGCGGCCTTAGGAGATGCATTGTTTTTTGAAACAATTAGACGTATTGCTTTGTACACTACAGACACTTTATGGGTAGAGCATTTAGAAACAATGGAATATACAAGAAGTTCAGTGAATCTACGTGCTTATGGCCAGAGAGAACCACTCATCGAATACAAAAAAGAGGGGTTGAATTTGTTTAGAGAAATGGAAGTTAATTTTAAAGAGAAGGTTTTTTCTTTAATCAATACTATAAATGCTGGGATTAAAGAAAATGATCAAAATGAGACGATAGAAGAGAAGCCTGAATTGATATTAAGCTCTTCTGATGGGAGTGATAACCCTGGAACTATAAGAAGGGAAGTTAAAAAACTTGGACGGAATGATCCCTGCTCTTGTGGCTCTGGCAAGAAGTACAAGAACTGTCATCTCAATAGGAATTAAAAAATAAAGTCTATTTCTACACGCCCATCTCCAGCCCTTATTTCCTTTATAATACTACGTAAAATCATCTTTTTCTCGTCTAGTTCTATAGTGTCCCAACAGGTATCAAAGTCCTTGATAGTCTCTATTAATTTGCGTGTATTAGCACCTTTTTGCGTGGTTAAGGATGACTGCTGTTTGTAGTCATCCAGCTCCATGTGGCTTATTTTTACTTCATCTCTAATTCTTAAAATATTAGCTTCTAACTCCTCGATTGTTTCCAATCCTTTTTCGTATGCATCTTTATGCCTTTGTTCTTTGGTTGTTCCAGATTCTATTTCTTTTTCTAATTGTGCCATATATTTAGTAATGTCTTTTTCCATTCCATTGGTGGTATCATAGGAGATATTTTCTTGCAC
>CAILJY010000081.1 GCA_903834665.1 uncultured bacterium
GAAAGAACTCTCAACAAAATACAATATCCCAATCGTACCAGTAAATCATATGGAGGGTCATATTTTTTCTATCTTCCCTAAAAAAAGTAAAACATTTAAAGTAGAGAGTGATAAAAAAATATTTCCAATGCTTTCTCTTTTGGTTTCTGGTGGACACACAGAACTTATTCTTGTAAAAGAAGGAATGAAATATAAAAAAATAGGGCAAACGAGAGATGATGCGGCAGGAGAAGCTTTCGACAAAGTAGCTCGCATGCTTGGACTACCATACCCAGGGGGGCCAGAAATTTCTAAACTAGCAAATATTGAAAGAAACTGTAGCAAAAGCGGATCGTTTGATTTTTCACAGTCTGGCCCCTCGTCCTCCCTCGTCCGAGGACTTGAAAAATTAAATGATCCGCTGAAGCAATTAACAATTAAACTTCCCCACCCAATGTTTTATTCAAAAGATTATGATTTTTCTTTTTCTGGATTAAAAACAGCAGTCTTATATTTAATCCGTGATTTAAAAGAAAAAAATCCTAACATCTTAGAAGATCTAAATATCAAACAAAAAATTGCAAGAGAATTTGAGGATGCGGTAGTAGAAACTTTAGTTCATAAAACAATAAAAGCAATCAAACAATATAAAATCAAAACCCTCATCGTAGGAGGTGGAGTTTCAGCCAATACTTATTTACAAAAAATCATAAACAAAGAAGTTAAAAAAATAACTTTTAGTAGTTCAACTACTAAAAAACAGAATAAGGTCTTGCCTTATTCTGTAAAAGTTCATTTCCCTGTTAAAACTCTTACAGGTGATAATGCTATCATGATAGGTATTGCTGGATATTTCCAATATAAAAATAAAAAAATTACAAAAAATATAAATAAGATAAAAGCTCAAGGAAATTTATCTTTATAGTAAAATATGCTATATTTTATATATGCAAGAACCAAATATCGATTCTAGATTATTAAAACCATATAACCCCAAAGAAACGGAGGATCGCATTTATAAAATATGGGAAGAGAGTGGATTCTTCAATCCTGATGTCTGTATAGAAAAAGGAATAATAAATAAGGATACAAAAGCTTTCACTTTGATAATGCCTCCTACCAACGCAAATGGATCACTTCATGCGGGACATGGGCTCGTAATGACCATAGAAGATCTTATTGTCCGATATAAAAGAATGAGAGGTTTTAAAACTCTCTGGCTCCCAGGACTTGACCATGCTGGATTTGAAACTCAAGTTGTATATGAAAGAAAATTAGAAAAAGAAGGCCGTACTCGATTTGGAATGGATAAAAATGATTTATATAAAGAAATTTTAGATTTTACTCTTCTTAATTCTTCAAATATTAAAACTCAAATAAAAAAAATGGGAGCATCTTGTGATTGGTCTCGTGAAAAATTTACACTCGATGATAGTGTCGTAAAAACAGTTTATCAAACATTTAAAAAACTTTACGATGATGAACTCGTATATAGAGGGAATAGAATAGTCTCCTGGTGTACAAAACACCAAACATCTTTTTCTGATTTAGAAATTAAAGACGAAGAAAGAATAGAGCCATACTATTATTTAAAATATGGTCCTTTCACTATTTCTACTTCTCGACCAGAAACAAAATTTGGAGATAAATATGTAGTTATGCATCCAAAAGATGAAAGATACATGGAGTATAAAGATGGACAAAAAATTGATCTAGAATGGATAAATGGTCCAATTACAGCTACTATTATAAAAGATGAAAATATAGATATGGAATTTGGAACAGGAGTTATGACTATCACTCCTTGGCATGATAATGTCGACTTTGA
>CAILJY010000082.1 GCA_903834665.1 uncultured bacterium
AAAAGAGAAAGCATTGGAAATATTTTTTTATCACTCTCTACTTTAAATGTTTTACTTTTTTTAGGGAAGATAGAAAAAATATGACCCTCCATATGATTTACTGGTACGATTGGGATATTGTATTTTGTTGAGAGTTCTTTCGCAAAAACTATACCAGTCCAGAGAGCTGGTTCAAGTCCTGGCCCATAAGTCACCGCTATTATATCTATTTTTTCAATTTTTATTTTAGCTTCTTTTAAGGTTTTTTCAAAAAGAATTGGTAGATTTTTAATATGTTCTCTTTTAGCAAGAGCGGGAAAGACCCCTCCATATTCAGCATGAATTTTAATTTGAGAATTTGCATTATTAGCTAAAATTTTAAAAATTTCCTTTTTACCAGATTTTTTAATTTCTAATATACTTATTCCAGTATCATCACACGATGTCTCAATCGCCAACAATTTCATAAAATTACTATACCATAAGGGTTTTTATTTGACTATATTTATGATAAAATCAAATTATGGATAAAAAGCATATTATAACTATCGCTGGATCTCTTGGTAGCGGTAAATCATCAACAGCAAAAATGATTGCGAATATTTTAAAGTATGAACATTATTCGACTGGTGATTTTATGAGATCAATTGCTGAATCTAAAGGAATTTCTCTTGGGGATTTAAGTAAAATAGCTGAAACTGATTCATCTATTGATAAACAATTAGATGATCGTAATATAGAAATAGGGAATAAGAATAATATTGTTTTAGATTCAAGATTAGGCTTTCATTTTATACCAGATTCTTTTAAGGTTTTTTTAGAACTTGATTCTTCAACTGCGGCAGAAAGAATTTTAGAAGATAAAAAAAATAATCCTAATAGAAATAAAGAAGCTACCGGTTCATTTGATACAAAAGAAAGTATTATAGAAAAAACAACAAAACGTCTTTTGAGTGAGAAAAAAAGATATAAAGAACTATATCAAATAGAAGATAATACTTCTCCTCTCAATTTTGATTTAGTAATTAATACAAAAGAGATCCCTCTTGAGAAAGTTTCAGAAAAAATAATCACAGAATATTATAATTGGTTAAATAAATAATATGAAAATATTAAGTGAATTATTGGAAAATGTAAAAGTTTTAGAAAATCATGGCAATCTCGATGTTCATGTATCTTCTGTATCACTTGATTCACGAGTTATTGAGCCACATTCAATCTTTGTTGCTCTAAAAGGAAATGTAATTGACGGGCATATTTTTATTGATGAAGTTATTAAAAAAGGAGCAGTAGTTATTGTGTATGAGAATAATATTAGTGATTATAAAGAAGGAATTACTTATATTAAAGTAATAGATTCCCATAGTGCTGTTGGAATTATTGCTTCAAATTTTTACGATAATCCTTCTCATAAATTAAAATTAGTTGGAGTAACTGGGACAAATGGCAAAACCACAACAGCTACACTTTTGCATAAACTTTTTAGAAATTTAGGTTATAAAGCAGGAATGATGGGGACTGTCGTGAATAAAATTAATGATAAATCTTATGAAGCAATAAGGACAACTCCTGATCCGGTAAGTTTAAATAAACTCATAGCTGAAATGGTAGATGACGGATGCGAATATTGTTTTATGGAAGTTTCTTCTCATTCTGTTTCTGAAAAACGTATTGCGGGTCTTTATTTTATTGGTGGGATATTTACAAATTTGACGCTCGACCATTTGGACTATCATAAAACTTTAGAAAATTATGCGGAAGCTAAAAAAGGTTTTTTTGATATGATCTCAAGTTCTGGATTTATAATAGCAAACATAGATGATGAAAAAGGTGAGTATATGCTCGGTTCTGCGAAAGCAAATAAATATACATTGAGTTTGAAAAAGGAAGCGGACTCGTCTGGTAACGAAGTAAATTTTAAAGAAAGACTGGAGACGAAGTTAATTGGTGAATTTAATATGTACAATATTTTAGGTATATATGCAGTCGCGGTCTTATTGGGGCAAGATAAGGAAAAGGTGAAGACTGCAATTAAAGAACTTGAATCAGTTGATGGAAGATTCCAATATATAAAAAGTAAAGATGGAATAATAGGAATTGTAGATTATGCTCATACTCCCGATGCTCTTTTAAATGTTTTAGAAACAATCAATAATCTAAAGGGTTTACCGAAGCAAGGCTTCGGTAAGGCCAAGATTATAACGGTTTTTGGTTGCGGAGGGGACAGAGATAAAAGCAAAAGACCTTTAATGGCGCGTATTGGTTATGATATGAGCGATGTTCTGATCATGACTTCAGATAATCCTAGAACCGAAAAACCAGAAGATATTTTAAATGATATGCGAAATGGTATTTCTTTAGAAGCTTTAGATAAAGTTGAAATAATTATTGATAGACATTTGGCAATTGAGAAAGCTTGTGCAATAGCCAAAAGAGGAGATTATATTTTAGTCGCTGGTAAGGGTCATGAAAAATATCAAGAGACCAATGGGATGAAAAGTCATTTTGACGATATGGAAGAATTAGAAAAATATTTAAAATAGAATGAAAAATTACAAACAAAATTTTAAAGATAAGAAAATTACAATTATGGGGTTGGGTCTTTTGGGGAGGGGAATTGGTTATACAAAATTTTTAGCTGAAACTGGGGCAGATTTGATAGTGACTGATTTGAAGACGAAAGATCAACTTGCAACTTCTTTAAAGCAATTAAATAAATTTAAAAATATTAAATTTGTATTAGGCGAGCATAGATTAGAAGATTTTAAAAATAGAGATTTTATTGTAAAAGCTGGAGGTGTGCCACTTGATTCTATCTATATACAAGAAGCCAAAAAGAATAATATTCCAATAGAAATGGATGTTTCTCTTTTTATAAAATCTGCACCAAAAATAAAAGTTGTAGGTATTACAGGTACTCGTGGAAAGTCTATGACGACTATGCTTATTTATCAATTATTAAAAGATAATATAAAAGATCGAAATGTATATCTTGGAGGGAATATTCGAGGAGTAGCAACTTTGCCATTTTTGAAAACTATTAAAGAAGGAGATATTTTGGTTTGTGAATTGGATTCTTGGCAATTGCAGGGGTTTGGAGAAGATAAAATTTCTCCCAATATATCTGTTTTCACTTCTTTTATGCCTGATCATATGAATTATTATAAAAATAGTATGGAGAAATATTTTGATGATAAAGCCAATATTTTTAAATATCAAAATGAAGATGATGTTTTTATTATAGGTAAAG
>CAILJY010000083.1 GCA_903834665.1 uncultured bacterium
CTGTTCCGTATTCAAGTAGAACATTCTTCCTTTACAACAATAATAAATCACTTGTTCCAACAGCAGAATCTCCAAGTGGATCTGGTGTAGTTATCACGGCAAGTTGTGGAACTAATGTCTGGGATGGGACGAAGTGTGTGGTTGGTACTCCTGTGAATGGTTTATGTTCAAATCCAAATGCACATTATATTTGTGGAATAGGGAATAGTATTAATAGAGGTGAAGACCCTGATTCTTGGTATTGGGATTGCGAAGGTACTGGAGGAGGAGCTAATGATTCATGCAAAGAGCTTAAAGGGAATGTTATTATTGATTATTTTACAGCAACACCCACTAATGTTCTAAAAGGTAAATCCTCAGTTTTATCTTGGAGTGCTCCATCTGCAACTTCTTGTACGGGAACAAACTTTAATACAGGAAATTCAAATACTGGAAGTGATATTGTTGCTCCTATTTTAACTACTGTTTATACTTTGACTTGTACAGATGGTGGTAGTTCAAACCCAACTAGTGAAGCTACAATTCAAGTTATTGTGCCAGTTATAATTGAGAATTAATTGAGAAAATAATTAAAATATCAAGCATAAAAATCCCCGAGAGGGGATTTTTATGCGGGCTTGCTTTTTTTCTTATATTTGTTAGTATAGAGTTCATTCGTTATTCCTCGCTATTAGTGGGGATAAATATTATTAATAATTTATGTTGGTATCTTTTAATTAATTTAATTGGAAAGTTATCAACCAATAAAAAAATATGGCAACAGAAGAATTTAACAGAGATAAGCCTCACGTTAATGTCGGTACTATTGGTCACGTTGATCACGGCAAAACAACATTAACTGCGGCTATTTTACAGGTTTTAGCACGTCAAGGCACTGGCTACGGAGCTAAAATAAAAGGAGTAGATCAAATCGACTCAGCTCCTGAAGAAAAAGCTCGTGGTATCACGATCGCTCTTTCTCACAATGAATATTGGACACCAGCACGTCACTATGCGCACATCGATGCTCCAGGACACGCTGACTATATTAAAAACATGATCACAGGTGCTGCCCAAATGGACGGAGCTGTTATCGTAGTTGCTGCAACAGATGGAGTTATGCCACAAACTCGTGAACATATCCTTCTTGCTAAACAAGTTAACGTTCCAAAAATAATCGTATTCTTAAACAAATGCGACATGGTTGATGATCCTGATATGCTTGATCTAGTAGAAGAAGAAGTCCGTGAATTGCTTGTAAAACAAGGATTTGATGGACAAGCTCCAGTAATTCGTGGATCAGCTTTGAAAGCTCTTGAATCAACTGACAATACAAATGAATGGGCTGTTAAAATATTGGATCTTGTAAATGCTCTTGATACTTATATCCCAGTTCCAGAACGTGATGTTACAAAACCATTTCTAATGCCTATTGAAGATATATTCTCAATTGAAGGACGTGGAACAGTTGTTACTGGTAAGATTGAACGTGGAATTGTGAATGTCGGTGAAGATGTTGAAATTGTTGGAATCAAAGATACAGCAAAAACAACAGTTACTGGTATTGAAATGTTTAATAAAAACCTAAAACAAGGTATGGCAGGAGATAACGCTGGTATTCTTATTCGTGGAATCAAGAAAGAAGATGTTACTCGTGGTCAAGTTCTTGTTAAACCAGGAACAGTTACTCCTCATTCTGAATTTGAATGTGAAGTTTATATCTTGAAGAAAGAAGAAGGTGGACGTCACACACCATTCTTTACTGGATACAAACCACAATTTTATATCCGAACAACAGACGTAACTGGAGAGTCTTCTCTTCCAGCTGGAGTAGAAATGGTTATGCCAGGAGATACTGTTAAACTTGGAGTTAAGCTCGTAACTCCAGTCGCTCTTGAAGAACAAATGCACTTTGCTATCCGTGAAGGAGGTAAGACTGTCGGTGCAGGAGTTGTAACAAAGATCATTAAATAATTAGTTGTTAGTAACTAGTGACTAGGTTCCAGTAACAGAAATACTCGAACCTAAAACCTAGAAGCTAGAACCTAACCTTATGACAACAAAGAAAGTTCTAAAACCAAAAAAAGGAAAAGAGGATGCAGTTGTCCAACTTCGTATCCGCGTCCGAGCTTATGAAAACAAGATTCTTGACGCTTCTGTCAAGCAAATTATTGATACAGCTCTTCGTTATGATGCAAAAATAGTTGGCCCAATTCCACTTCCAACAGAAATTAAAAAGTATACTGTAAATAGAGCATCGTTTGTTTTTAAAAATGCTCGAGAACAGTTTGAAATAAGAATCCATAAGCGTGTCATCGATATTCTCAATCCTAATCCGAAAACTATCGAGGCACTTACAAATTTATCACTCCCTTCTGGTGTTGATATTGATGTGAAAATGATGTAATACGAGCTTAACGCCACATAAAAATTATGAAATTTATTCTAGGTAAAAAACAGCATATGATGCAGTGCTTTCAAGAAGATGGTACTGTCGTCCCAGCAACCGTGATATCGGCTGGTCCTCTTGTTGTGACTCAAGTTAAGAGTCCTGATGTAGATGGCTATACCGCAGTTCAGGTTGCGTTTGAAGAACAGAAAACAAGTCGTGCAACGAAAGCTCATCTTGGTCATATTTTAGCTTCTCAAACAGAAAAAGAAGGAGATAAAGAAACTCAAATAGGTGCTTATAAGCATTTAAGAGAATTTCGTGACATAGAAGATATTAAAGAAGGTGATCAGATCACTGTTAGTGTCTTTAGTGTTGGTGATCAAATTATGGTTTCTGGTGTATCTAAAAGTAAAGGTTTCCAAGGTGTAGTTAAACGCCATGGTTTCCACGGAGGACCAAGATCTCATGGACAAAAACACTCAGAACGTGAACCTGGTTCTATTGGAGGTGGTCTCCGCAATAAAGTTCCAAAAGGTATGCGCATGGGTGGAAGAATGGGAGGAGATCGTATCACAGTAAAAAATTTGGAAATCATCGGGGTTGATAAAGAAAATAACCAATTAATTGTTAAGGGTGCGATTCCAGGTCGTCGAGGGACGCTCGTAGAAATCGTTGGATAATATTATGGAAACAGAAGTATATAATCAAAAAGGAAAATCTGTAGGGAAACTTAGTCTTCCTCAAACAATATTTGGTTTACCTTGGAATGGAGATCTTGTTCATCAAGTTGTGACTGCAATGCAAGCTAATGCTCGCACTCCAGTTGCCCATACAAAAGACCGATCTGATGTTCGTGGAGGAGGAAGAAAACCTTGGAAACAAAAAGGTACAGGACGAGCTCGTCATGGATCAACACGTTCCCCTATCTGGAAAGGTGGAGGAGTAACTCATGGACCTCGTAATGAAAAGAGTTATGAACAAAAAATAAACAAGAAAATGAGAATAAAAGCTCTTTTTACTGTTTTATCTGAAAAATTTAGAAAAGGACAAATTCTTTTTGTAGAAGAATTAGTTCTTAAAAATATAAAAACAAAAGACGCAGTTGCTGTAATCAGTAATTTGAGTAAGGTTTCAGGTTTTGAAAAAATGGTCGGAGGTAAAAGACCAAATACATACATAACTTGTCCTGCTAAAAGTGATAATTTGAAGAAAAGTTTTGCAAATATTCAAACAGTTGAGATTGATGAAATCAGAAACATAAATCCAGTTGATTTGCTTTCTTTCAAATACATTATTATCTCTCAACCAACAGAAAGTTTTGCTTTTCTTGGTGGTAAAATTGAGAAAAAAGTAGCAGATAATAAGTAGAAAATTTATGGAAAAAACAAAAACAAAAAAGAATACAAAAAAAGTTGAAGAAGTAGATAAAACCAAAAAAGAAAAGACTCATCCACTTATCAAAGGACCTAGAGTAACAGAGAAATCTGCTATTAATGCGGAACGTGGAATCTATACTTTCAACGTAGCTTCTGTTTCAACTAAAAATGAAATAAAAAAGGCTATTAAATTGATATATGGAGTAAGTCCAGAAAAAGTTGCTATTACTCAAATTGCCAAGAAAACAGTAACTCGACGTGGAATCGTTAGTACAAAACAAGGAGGTAAAAAAGCGGTCGTACATTTAAAGAAAGGAGATAAAATAACATTTGCATAATTATGAAAACATATAGACCTACAACTCCATCAAAACGTCACCAAACTACTGTTTCATATCGTAATGTTTTGACAAAAAGTTCTCCTGAGAAGTCTCTTACTCATGGATTCAAAAGATCAGTGGGAAGAAATAATCAAGGACGAATAACTACTCGCCATAAAGGGGGTGGGCATAAACGTCTTTATCGAGAAATCGACTTTATGTACAACAAGCATGATATTCCTGCCAAAATAACTTCTATTGAATATGATCCAAATCGTAATGCTTTCATCAGTCTAGTTTGTTATGCTGATGGTGAAAAGAGATATGTTATTGTCCCAAAAACTGTTAAAGTTGGAGATTCATTTATGGTTGGAGAAAAAGCTCCTTTAGCTGTTGGAAACAGATTACCTCTTAAAATTATTCCAGTTGGAACATTTGTTTATAATATAGAAATAAAGCCAGGCAATGGAGGAAAATTAGCTCGAAGTGCTGGTACTTTTGGTCAAGTTGTTGCCAATGACCTTGGTTACACAAATATCAAAATGCCTTCAACTGAGATTCGTAAAGTTTCTGAAAATGCATGGGCATCTATTGGAGAAGTTTCAAATAGTGAATATAAACTTCAAAATTTTGGTAAAGCAGGACGTTCACGTTGGAAAGGTATAAGACCTACTGTTCGTGGAACTGCTATGAATCCAGTTGATCATCCACACGGTGGAGGTGAAGGACGTCAAGGACGTGGACTACGTCGTGCTAAAAGTATGTGGGGTAAACCAACAGGAAAAGGACAGAAAACACGTACACCAAAGAAATATTCAAATATGTGGATTGTTTCAAGACGACGTGTTGGAAAAGCAAAGAAATCATAAAAGTAAAAATATCTATCAAACAAAAAATACCCATCTGGGTATTTTTTGTTTTACTTTTTAGAAGATATGTGCTATAATAGAAAAAAGTATTAACTAGAAAGAAATGGAGTAATAATTCAAATCTTTCACAAATCTAAATAAAATGAAAAATTTTCATTATTTTTTGGTATTTTGTATGATAATAACCTTATCTTCTTGTTTTAATGGAGGTAGTACTCTTGATAAGGCAAGTAGTTATAAGAATTGTCCATGTTCTTTTGTTCTTGATACTCCTGTTGATTATGATAGAGCATTAGGAGTTGGTATCTGGGGTGCTGTTTATAATGAGGATGGGGGTAAGCCTAAGCCTACAATCTTGTGGTTGAATAAAACTCTCTATGATAAATTAAAAAAGAACGAGAGTACTTCAGATAAGATATACAGAGGACTCTGTTTACAGTGTTCTTATAGTTCTCATGCAGAAATTTTCTTTGTTTATTCTGCGGAATAAATAGTAAAGATGAAATATTACAAATGCCTCGATTTTTAACAGAAATCTAGGCATTTTTAAATACTTTTTTAGATAAATAATATGTTTATATAATTTTGTTGAAATTTTTTTAAAGGGTATAATATAAATATGACCGAACAAAAGATATCGGAGAAAAAAAGATTTTCAATAATTGCTAGAATTAGAAGTACAGATAATGCATGGCGTGGTTTAGGAATTTTGATTAAAACTACTCATAATTTATGGGTCCATATATTCTTTGCTATTCTTGCGATTTATTTAGGCTTTACTTTAAAAATATCAAATGTAGAATGGGCTATTGTTATTTTTGCAATTGGTCTTGTTATTATGACGGAAGCATTGAATACAGCAATTGAGATAAATACAGATCTTACAAGTCCAGGTTATCATCCTTATGCTCGTGATACTAAAGATGTGGCAGCTGGAGCAGTCTCAATAGCTATTATTATTGCTGGTATTATGGGACTTTTAATTTTCTTACCGAAGGTAATTGATCTATGTTTTTAATTTTTATTTAAAATATTTACACAACTATTTTGTATATTATTGGATAAGATTATTTCATTTATCTCTTCTTCACTAAGACCAGGTTGGCAACTATAAATCTCAGTATATGGATTGTAGTCAATTATATTTTCAATTTTTATAAGACTAAACCATTCTCCTTCATATTTAATAAATTCATCAATAGTTATATCTAAAAAGACATCTCCGGACATTTTTTTGAATAGATATCCATTAGCAAGTTTTGTGGGTCTTTGACGTATTACATCAGTTGGTCCTGGAAAACAAGTTATTTCTCCATTTTTATAACAGACACTGATATTATTTGAATAATCTTTTTTTGTTTTATAAATTATACTAGGGCTTAGTGCAGCTGACATCCCAACTGAAGAGGTGGTTACTTGTGGTTGATTTGTTGTAATATTATTATTTTCTTTTTTATTAATTACTGCAACTACTTTGTTATTTTCAGTAGTATTTATATCGTTATTTTGAGTTTTTAAAGAATCATTATTATTTGGATTCATTTCTTTGTAATAATTTTGGATAGGGGAAATAGCTATTTTTTTATTGCTATTATTTGAAAGGATAATTTCTCCTCCGGCTAGAATAATAATGAGAAAAACAGCAAATTTTAAATAAGTTGAGTAATTAAAGTTAAATAAAAAGAAAGGGCTACGGACAGGCTTTTGATATGGTTTTGCCTTATTTAAAATATTTTGAAGAATATGATCTTTCTCAAAAGAAGTCATTTTTATATTTTTGATTTCATTTACTCCATTATTTATTTTTTCATCATTCATATTTTCCATAATTATTTTATTTTATTTCTTAACTCCTCTAACCCTCGATTGATTCTGACAGAAGTAGCATTTTCTGAAATATTTAAAATTTCGGCTATCTCTTTGATTGACAAATCATCAACAAATTTTAAATATAGTGGGGTTTGGTATGTTTCTCCTAATTCACTAATTTTATTCAAAATATATTTTCCCTCAGATTTGATTTCAAGATTGTTTATTATACTGTCATCTATTGGGTCGAATTTTCCGTCACTTTCTTCCATTATTTTATCTAAAGAAATATTTTTCTTTTTACGGTACCAATCAATAATCAAATTACGGGCAATTGTAAACAAAAAAGCGCGGTAGTTTGTGATGTCTTTCTTTTGCACAATGCTCTCCCATAGACGCATAAAAGTATCTTGAGTTATATCTAATGATTGTTCACGGCTTGAAACCCGTGTTAAACAGAACCGAAATATTGCATCTGATTCCTCATCGTATATTTTTTGAAATGTATTTGTGTTTTCGGGATTCATATATTAAGACGTATTAGTCTATCTATTCTTACATTTTCTTTCCTAAAACCTAATAATAAAACAAAACGTTTTTATTATCAATGTAAGAAATCCAATCGAGATACGTCTACTTCATTGTAAGGTCGTTTTATTAATTAATAAAATAAAAGCTTCACAAATTATTTTATAAAAAAATTTGTTTTGCTTCATATGTCATGAAAAAATATATTGGTTTTTTTGTTTTATTGGGTGTTTTAACAACAGGATTTTCAGAAGTTCAAGCTATGACTTTGCCGTCAGGGTATTATTATGAGCAAGCTCCAGTTATTAATGGAATTTCTGGGCCACAGTCATTAAGAGTTGGGCAAATAGGAACTTGGAAAATTTTAGCTTATGATCCACAAGGAGGTGACTTATCTTACTTGGTTAATTGGGGTGAAGATGCTCCTATCTACTCAAAAGAGAATAGTTTTAATTCAGCAATGCCTGCATTTAAACAAGAGTCATCTTTTACTCATTATTATGCACATGCAGGTGATTACACTGTAACATTTACTGTTACAAATAATAATGGTCAAAGCGTAAGTACAAGCTTGAGTGTAAATGTAAAAGGATTAGATATAGGATCATCAAAGATAATTATTTCTAAAATTTTAGGACCAAAATTATTAAGAATTGGGCAAACAGGAACATGGCAAGTGAAAGTTAAAAACCCAAAAGAGGGTAATCTATCATACTCTGTTGATTGGGGAGATGTCATTGCCATAGGTTATGATCAAGCAAGTAATACAGCATTTAGAGAAACGAATAAACAAACAGCTACTTTTAGCCATAATTATGCAAGACCCGGGAATTATACAATTAGATTTACGGTTACGAATGATAATGGTCAAAGTGTTAGCAAGAGTTATAAAGTTAGGATTAAAGAATTAAATACTTGGAATTCTGTTTGGTATAGATAACAAATATAATCATAAAAAATAACCACAAGTCGACAGGTGGTTATTTTTTATTAGGGTGTTGACTTTATTTTTAGATTTGATAGTATGAAACAACGAGCTCAAATGAGCTTATTTATATTATATGACACGATCACTTAAAAAAGGTCCATATGTTGATGAAAGATTACTCTCAAAGATAATCGGAAAAAAACCTATTGAGACAGGCATGATAAAGACTTGGTCTCGAGCATGTCAGATTTCTCCAGAAATGGTTGGATTTGTGTTTGGTGTACATAATGGTAAAACACATATTGAAGTATTGGTTAGTGAAGATATGGTAGGTCACAGATTGGGAGAATTCTCCCTCACTCGAAAATTTGTCAGACATGGAGGTAAAATGCAGAAAGAATTGGAAATGAAAAAGAAAGAAGCTGAAGTATCCGCTTCCAAAGCCGCAAAAGCTACCGTTGATTCAAAGAAAAAATAATAAATTAGTATGAAAGCATTTTTAAAAAATTAGTTATAGTCACAGCAAGCAACGAATTAAGTATAGAATAGTTTAATTTACAAACATGAAAGCATTTTTAAAAAATTACAGACAGTCACCTCGCAAGGTTCGCCTTGTAGCGGAACTAATCAAAGGCAAAAGGGTTGCCGACGCTATTCTTATGCTCGATACTTTACCAAAAAGAGCTTCAGGCCCTGTTGGTAAATTACTTATGTCAGCTATTTCTAACGCAAAACAAGTGGGAGTTAGCATGGACGCACTTTTTGTTCAAAATATTACAGTAAATAAAGGTATAGTTTTGAAACGTAGTATGCCAAGAGCCCGTGGAAGTGCTTCCCGTATTAACAAAAGAACTAGTCATGTTATGCTTACTCTTATTGAAAAAACAGTTGAAAAAAAGGCAAAAACAGTTAAGAAAGAAAAGACTGAAAAAAAAGTTGTAAAGTCGAAAAAAGTTAAAAAACCAGAACCTAAAAACTAGAATTTATTATATATGTCAAAAGTTGTCCATCCATACGCACATAGATTAGTAACCCTTCGAGATTGGAAATCACGTTGGTTTGCTGATAAGAAATATAAAAATCTTTTACAAAGTGATGTTCTTATCCGTGAATTTCTTGCTAAGAAACTTCGCGGTTTTTATGTATCTCGCGTAGAAATTGAACGTAATGCAAAAGCAACAAAAGTTATGGTATTTACTTCCCGTCCTGGAATGATAATTGGACGTTCTGGAGAAGGAGCAAGTAAATTAAAAAGTGATTTAACTACTCTTCTTAAAAAGAAAGCCGTTGCTATCCCTGAAGATTTTAAATTTGATATTGTTGAAGTTACAAACCCAGATGCTGATGCGGCTATCGTTGCCTGTTCTATTGCTGAGGGTCTTGAGAAGCGTCTTCCTTTCCGTCGTGTAATGAAACAATCTATTGAGAAAGTAATGGCGGCTCGTGGAGTAAAAGGAGCACGTATATATCTTGGGGGACGTCTTGCAGGAGCAGAAATTGCTCGTTCAGAGCAAATCAAACGTGGTTCTATTCCTCTTCAGACTTTTCGTGCTGATGTAGACTTTGCTCGCGAAAAAGCTCATATGAGTTATGGAGATATTGGAATTAAAGTTTGGATATATCGTGGTGAAGTTTTTAATGAAGTTAATAAGCAATCTAAATAATTTTTATGTTATTACCAAAGAAAGTAAAATTTAGAAAATGGCAAACAGGCCGTACTGATATGAAAAAGGTTACTCCTGATACAAGGGGAACATCTGTTTCTTTTGGATCCTTTGGCTTAAAAGCAACTTCAGGTGGACGTATTCGTTCAAATCAGATAGAATCAGCACGTAAAGTAACTTCACGTACTCTTGGAAAAACTGGCCGTATGTGGATTAGAATTTTTCCAGATAGACCTTTTACTGCAAAACCAGCAGAAGTAGGAATGGGAAAGGGTAAAGGAGATCCACAAGGATACTGTTTAGATATTCGTCCAGGAAGAATTATATTTGAAGTCGATGGAGTTCCAGAGGCTGTTGCTAAAGAATCTTTACGCAAAGCAGGAACCAAATTGCCAGTTACTACTCGTATTGTTGCGAGATAAAAATATGGAAAAACAAACAAAAAAAACAAATAAAGTTTTAAAAGGCATAGTTACTTCTGATAAGATGGAAAAGACTATTGTTGTAGAAGTTACTCGTTTTGTTGAACACAAAAAATACGGTAAACGCATAAAGAAAACAAAGAAATATAAAGCGCATGATGAAAATAATAGTAAGAAGATTGGAGATAGTGTCGAAATAGAAGAGACAAAACCAATGTCAAAAGATAAACATTTCAAAGTAATTAAGTAAGTAGTAAGTAGCAAGTAGTAAGTAGCAAGGGAATCAAATCTTTTCTACATACTACATACTACTTATCCCTTACTACTTAAACATATGATTCAAGATGGAACAATAGTAAATATTACAGACAATGCCGGCGGTAAGATCGGAAAGGTATTTAAAATACTTGGTTCTTCTAAGCGTCGTTATGCTGGGATTGGAGATAAAGTTATAATTTCAATTAAAGTTGCTGAACCAAGAAAAATGATTAAGAAAAAGGATGTCTGCCAAGCTGTCGTTGTCCGAACAGTCAAATCATATCGTCGAAAAGATGGTTCATATATTCGTTTTGATGATAATGCTGTAGTTATTTTGGAAAAAGATAAACTTGATCCAAAAGGAGGTCGTGTCTTCGGACCAATTCCTCGTGAACTTGCAGAACGTGGTTATCAGAAAATTATTTCATTAGCACAAGAAGTTATATAAGTAATTAAGAATTTTAAATACAATGAAAATTAAGAAAGGAGACAATGTAATAGTTATCGCTGGTAGCAACAAAGGTAAAAAAGGTAAAGTCTTGAAAGCTATCCCAACTTTAAATAAGGTTGTTGTTGAAGGTGTTAACATGAGAAAGAAAGCTCATAAAGCTAGAAATAAAGGCGATAAAAGTCAGATTTTAGAAATTGCTATGCCTATTCATTCATCAAATGTCGCTAAACACGAATAAATTTAATTATTATTATGGAAACAATTAAACAAAAAGAAAAGAAATCATTTAGTACTCTTAAATCCAAATATGGATATAAGAACGTCATGGCATCTCCTCGTTTAGTCAAGGTTGTTGTGGCTTCTGGTACCGGTTCTGGAATCAAGAGAAATAAAGATCATAATAAACTTGTTTTAGAAAGATTATCTAAAATCACAGGCCAACGTCCAGCGACAAAGAGTGCCAAGAAATCAATTGCTAGTTTTAAAATTAGACTTGGTGATCCAGTGGGAGTAATGGTTACTCTACGAGGAGCACGTATGTATGGATTTTTGGATAAACTTATAAATGTTGCTATCCCTCGTACTAAAGACTTCCGTGGAATAGAAAGAAAAATTGTAGATAATATTGGTAATCTAACTATGAGTATTAAGGAACATACAATATTTCCAGAGACAGGAGATGAAGAATTGAAAGATGTATTTGGTCTTGCTATCACAATTGTGACAACAGCAAAAACTAAAGCCGAAGCAACAGATTTCTTTGAACTCATCGGTGTACCGTTTAAAAAATAAGTCAAAAAAATAAATTAAAAAACTCTCAAATTTGAGAGTTTTTTATTTGTATATTTATCTCATTTATGATATATTTTTAAAAAAGAACTCTTAAATCAATACATATGGAAACCTTGGAAAATGATTCGCAAAATGTGTATATTACTAGCTTGGAGGGGATTCATGAATATGGAGGAAATTTTCGTCCATTTCCAGACATAAATCCAGCGGGACAACTATACTCGAAGAATGTTCAGATTTCAATATTTGGAAAACCTCAAAACTGGAAGGATAATATCATTAATCATCCAGAAGTACTGCAATTCCTTTATGAAAAAAAGATAAAGGAAATATACTTACCAGATTCTTCTGTTTTTACTGGAACCATTTTAAATTCAACTGATTTCTATGAAAGAGGAGAAATTAGAGGGGTTAATATAATGGGGGGTCGTAAAACAGAAGGATTGATTCTTCCATCCCAGTCCAGTGTATTAATGAGAACAGCAGATTGCCCGACAATCATATATCATGATATTACAAATGATGTCCTGATTGTTGCCCATGCCGGCTTTGGCTCAATCATTGATAAACAACGAATTGTCGTTGGATTTTCATCACGATATAACGAAAGCGTGGTGGATGACATCATGGGGAAAGTTCCGGAAACTGATGATTATGAAATACACATTGTTTGCGGCATTCACTATAATTCATTCGTTTATAATCCAAGTCATCCTATCTATGGAGAGGATAATAAAAAGATTTTGGATTATCTTATCGAAATTTATGGTGAGATAGCTGTTCCTCTTGGTCTTCATCATGGTGGTATATCAATTCAGTCCATAATCAAAAAACAATTTTTGGATTATGGATTAGATGTTGACCGGATAAGTACCGACAATATTGATACCTACAGTGACCCACGTTTTTGGAGCCATTCCAGGTCTGTAAGATTAAATGAACAGATTTCTGGAAGAAATGGAGTCTTAGTACTTCATAAATAAAGAAAAAAGTTAAAAGGTGCATCATTGATGCGCCTTTTAAAATTAATAGATAAGGATTGGGCATCTATCCGGGATGATTAGAAACTCTTTATTTTAATTGATTAATTATAGTTTATATGTTAGTTTAAGATAAAATAATTAAAAAATCTAAGATTATGGAAGAGATAAAAATTTTATCAAACTCCATAACTAAAGATGGAGTTTTATGTATTGTTTTAGTTAAAAGAGGGTTTGGTCAATTTGATCAAAAATATCTTCTGGTTCAAGATTATGATGATAGAGGAAATGGTACTGGCATTAGGAAATATGGACTTCCTGGTGGAGGTATTGAAGATGGGGAACTTCCAAAAGAAGCAATTAAAAGAGAGTTATTTGAAGAAGTGGCTCTTGATCTGTCAATAAATAATTTCATTGAAATTGGTTCTTTTACAAAAATTAGGTCAAATGGATTAATTAATAAAAATAATCTTTTTGTCGCGACTTTAAATTATTTTCCAGATCTTGCGACTAATGACCCAAAGGAAGTCTCCAAAGTTCATATCTTGGATTTTAGAGAAATAATAAAATTAGCTCAAAATGGATGGATTCATGAAGGAAGTATTAGATTGATTTTTCATTTTCTAAATGGAACAGAATCTTGTTCTCTAAATGAACCCGTTTGTTTTAATGGGTACAGATTTTAAAGGCTCAATTCGATCTAATTCGGATTGAGCTTTTATGTTATAATCTTCTTTATGAAAGCTATTATTTTATGTGCAGGTGGGGGAGAAAGATTAAAACCTCTTACGGAGATAATTCCAAAACCTCTTATCTTAATAAATAATAAGCCTATATTGTCTTATATTCTTTTGTCACTACCAAATAAAATTGATGAAGTTTTTATAATAATTAAAGAAAAACATCAAAGTATATTTAAACAATATGTAGAAAGTTTAAATATAAAAGCGGATATAAAACTTTTATTTCAAGATGAAAATAAAAAAGGAACATATTTTGCTCTTATGACGGCAAAAGAATTTTTGAAAAAAGAAGATAAATTTTTAGTTTTAAATGGAGATGATATCTTTTTAAAGGATGATATTGAAAATTTGATTAAAAGTGACTCTCCAGCTTATGGGCTTAGTTATAAAAAATTAGAAAGTCGTTATAGGACTTGTGATTTGGATCAGATTAATAATAAAATTATTTCATTTAGAAGACAGAATGAAAGTGAATATGACAAAGAATTACCCTGTTTTTCAGGTTCTTTTACTTTAACTAATGACTTTTTATCATATGAACCAGTTTATTATGAACAAGGTGAGGCTGGGATTCCACATACTTTATTTGCCAATACTTCAGATGTTTCATTTGTAGTTTTAAAAGAATGGTTACAAATAAACACTCTCAAAGATTTAGAAATTGCTAAAAAATTTCTTATTGACAGGGTTTGAAGTATCTGATAGTATAGGAGGACATGAGTTTTAGATCCGTTTGTCTCCTTAAGGGGTTCAATACCTTTAAGAAAATAAACGAGATATCGAAACACATGAAGGTAAATACCTAAAATATTTTTATATATGGCAAAAAAATCAGTTACAGCAAGACATTTAAAGAAATCAAAATTTAGTACACGAGAAACAAATCGTTGTTTTCGTTGTTCACGTGGGCATGCCTACATGAGAGATTTTGGTTTATGCCGTATCTGTTTCCGTGAACTTGCAAATGAAGGAATGCTTCCAGGAGTTCGTAAATCAAGTTGGTAATAATAAATAAGTAGCAAGTAGAAAGTAGCAAGGAAATGCAAAAACAAAACCCTTACTACATACTACATACTACTATCAAAATATATGGATCAAATAGCAAATATGATGAATATGATAAAAAACGCAAGTCGTGTAGGACACGAATTTGTTGTTGTTCCTCATTCAAAAATTAAACTTTCTATTGCAGAATGCTTAGTTAAAGAGGGTTATCTTAAAGCAGTTTCAAAGAAAACAAAAAAAGGTTTTCCTACTCTTGAATTAGCTCTTTCTTATACAGATGGTACACCAAAAGTTAGTGGAGTAGATCGTATTTCAAAATCATCATGCCGAGTATACAAAGGAGTTAAAGAAATAAAGACATCACGAGGTGGATATGTTTTAACTATACTTTCAACACCAAAAGGGATTTTAACCGACAAACAAGCACGCAAGGAAATGGTTGGAGGAGAAGTTTTATTTAAAGTATGGTAAGAATAAGTAGTAAGAAAAATAAATTTAATTATATAAATATATGAGTAGAATTGGAAAACAAACAGTTATAGTCCCAACCGGTACAGAAGTAAAACTTTCTGGAGTTACTTTTAGTGTAAAAGGGCCAAAAGGTTCTCTTTCCCGTGATTTCCCTGGAGCTGTGACTTTACATATTAATGGTAATGAAATTACTTTTACTCCCAATAAAGAAGGAGATAGAACAATAAATGCTCTTTGGGGAACATATGCTTCACATGTTAAGAATATGGTTATTGGGGTTAATGAGGGTTATAGTAAAAAACTTATTTTAGAAGGAGTAGGATTTAAATCAGAAGTTGTTGGTAATACCCTCAACTTAGCATTAGGTTTTTCTCACCCTGTAAAAATAGTAATTCCAACAGGCCTTACTGTTGTGGCTGAAAAGAACAATATAACCGTTTCTGGTATTGATAAAGAATTGGTTGGTTCATTTACTGCACAAGTTAGAGCAAATAAAAAACCAGAACCATATAAAGGTAAAGGCTTCCGTTACTCAGATGAAGTTATTCGTCGTAAACAAGGTAAAAAAGCAGCCTAAGTAAGTAGTAAAAACAAAAATAAAAAAATTTTATGAAAAACAAGAAGATAGAAAAAAGAATAAGATTAAAGAAAAAAATCCGTACAAAAATAATGGGGACTATTGAAACTCCAAGACTTTCAGTTTTTCGATCTAATAATTTTATATATGCTCAGATTATTGATGATGTAAATCATGTTACACTTTCTTCTGCTTCTGATTTAAAAATAAAAAAAGGTACAAAAACAGAAAGAGCCAATGAAGTTGGTGTTGAAGTAGCTAAAAAGGCGATAACAAAAGGTATCAAATCTTGTGTCTTTGATCGAAATGGCTTTAAATATACAGGTAGAATAAAAGCACTTGCAGATTCTGCTCGCGCTACGGGTCTTAAATTTTAATTAATAATATATGGATACAGCTAAACCAAAACAAAATACAACAAATAATCGTAACTTTAGTAGACCGGCTAATTCTCAAAGACGTGGTGGTGATGATCGTAAGTCAAGACCATCATTTGAAAGACCAAAGCCAGAATTTGATCAAAAAATGGTCTCAATTCGTCGTGTTACTCGTGTTGTTGCAGGAGGAAGAAGAATGACATTTGCTGTTGCGATTGCAATTGGAGATAAAAAAGGTTCAATTGGTTTAGGTACAGGGAAAGGAGGAGATACAGCAATTGCTATTGCAAAAGCTCTTCGTCAAGCTAAGAAGAATATGTTTAAAATTAAAACAAACAAAGAAATGTCAATTTCTCATGCTGTTTCAGATAAATTTGCAAGTTCAAAATTAACAATAATGCCAAATCGTGGCAAAGGGTTAGTTGCAGGAAGTACTGTCCGTGATATGTTAATCTTAGGGGGAATAAAGAATGTGACAGCTAAACTTCATTCTGGAAGTAAAAATAAATTAAACAATGCTCGGGTTGCCTATAAAACACTTTATCAACTTAAAGAAAAATCTTCTGTAACACCAACTGTCGCTACTATTGTAGAAGCTCCTGTTGTGAGTGAAGAAGTTAAATAAATTATATTATATGCAATTACATACATTAAAAAGAAAGAATCCAAATAAAAAGGCTCAGCAAGTTGGACGTGGAGGAACAAGAGGTAAAACATCTGGCCGTGGAGGTAAGGGTCAAACAGCTCGTGCTGGTAATAAAAGACGTCCTCAAATGCGAGACATAATAAAGAAACTTCCTAAACTTAGAGGTTATCGTTTCAATTCTGCTTCCACTAAATTCTCTCCAGTAAATGTTGGAGCCTTAAATATTTTTGAAAGTGGAGTAGTTATAAATAAAGCTGCACTCTTTGAAAAGAAATTAATTCGTCGTGTTGGAGGAGTACTTCCATCTGTTAAAATTCTTGGAAATGGGGAAGTTAGTAAAAAGTTTTCTATCGTTGAATGTGAGATTTCTGCTGCTGCTCGTACTAAGATTGAAAAAGCAGGAGGAACTGTAAAATAAATAATAATATGGAAATTGTTTGGAAAAAAATAAAGACAATATTTACTGACGAAACACTAAGAAATCGTGTTTTGTTTGTTCTTGGTTCTCTTGTTGTTTTTCGTTTACTTTCTGCTATTCCAATCCCAGGAGTAGATGCTATTAAACTTCAAAACTTTATTCAAAATAATCAATTTTTTGGAGTTTTAAACGTTTTCTCAGGAGGAGGATTATCAACTCTTTCTATTATAATGCTTGGAGTAGGACCTTATATAACTTCTTCTATTATAATGCAACTTTTGACTATAATGTCACCACGGCTTAAAGCTCTTTATCAAGAAGATGGAGAGATAGGAAGAAAAAAGTTTACACAATTAAGTAGAATGATAACTATCCCACTAGCAATAGTTCAAGGATTGGCTTTATTGGTATTACTCCGTCGTCAGGGAATCATGACTGATCTTTCTGTCTTTGGAATGGTTACCAATTTATCTGTAATCGTTGCAGGTTCTATGCTTATAATGTGGATTGGTGAATTGGTTTCTGAATTTGGAATTGGTAATGGTGTTTCTCTTATAATTTTTGCTGGTATAGTAGCAAATATTCCAAAAGAAGTTTCACAATTTTTATTTACTTTTGATATTTCTAAATTACCTATTTATATTATCTTTTTAGCTACCGGTCTTTTGATTGTAGCTGGAGTTGTGATAGTTTCAGAAGCAGAACGTCCAGTTCCTGTTACTTATGCTAAACAAGTTCGAGGTGATCATGTTTCAGGGGGTACTCAAACATATCTTCCTATTCGTGTTAATCAAGCGGGAGTTATTCCAATAATCTTTGCCCTTTCTATTTTGATGTTTCCACAAATGATAGGTAATTTCTTAGCAGGAATGACCAACGGAACTCTGCTTTCTATTTCACGAGGATTGTTATGGTTTGTCGCAAACACATGGCTTTATTCATTGGTATATTTTATTTTTGTATTTTTATTTACTTATTTCTATACAGCTGTTACTTTTGATCCAGAACAGATTTCAACAAATTTACAAAAAAATGGAGCTTTTGTCCCCGGCATTCGTCCAGGAGTTGCAACTAGAGATTATATTTCAAAGATACTAAATCGTACCACAATGATGGGAGCTGTATTCCTTGGTCTCATTGCTGTTTTACCTCTTGTAATAAGATCTATAACAGGTATAACCGCTCTTGCTATTGGAGGGACCGCCTTATTGATTGTTGTTTCTGTTGTTCTTGATTTAATAAAAAAAATAGAAGCTCAGTTATCAATGAGAGAATATTAAAAAAGACCTATTAATAGGTCTTTTTTAATATTTATCGAAATTAGTATATAATAATTAATATATGAATAATAAACCACAAACATTTATATTCTTTGGTATTGTAGGTTCTGGTAAGGGGACACAGGTTGAATTATTAGAAAAATATTTAAAAGATAATAATTTATCCGATGATATTATTACTACTTCTACAGGAGCAGAATATAGAAAAATAACCAGTAATGGTAGTTATACGGGCGAAATTGTTAAAGATAGATTGGAGAAAGGGAATTTGCAACCAGATTTCTTGACGATTAGTATTTTTATTAATATTCTTATTTCTTCTTTAAAAGAAAATACTTCCTTTATGTCTGATGGTTTTCCTAGAACAATTGCTCAATCTGAGGCTTTTGAGAAAGCTATGAAATTTTATAATAGAGAGAAAATTGAAATAATATATATAGAATTGGATAAAGAAGAGGCTACGAGAAGAATGGTTTTAAGGGGGAGGTCTGATGATACAGAAGAAGGTATTGCTAAAAGATTTGATGAATATGTTAATAATGTGATTCCATCTATGAATTATTTTAAAGATAAAGAAGGATACAATATTCACACCATTGATGGTAAACAATCGATTGAAAAGGTACATTGTGATATAATTAAATCACTTAATATTTAATTTAAAATAATATGAATCAAAACAACAAAATCATAATATCGCTCGGTGGTTCTTTGATAATTCCTGAAAAAGTAGATACCATTTTTATAAAGTCTTTTGTTTCTTTGATAAAAGATTATGTGACTAAAGGATTTAAATTTTTTATTATAACAGGAGGAGGAAAGATTTGTCGTGATTATGGTGATTCTTTAAGACAAATAACTAATCCCTCAAATGAAGATTTGGATTGGTTGGGAATTTCTGCAACAAGAATGAATGCCGAGTTCGTTAGAATTAGTTTTGGTGACCTGGCATATGATAAAATAATATTAGATCCTGATTTTATTCCTGAGACTAGTAAACCAATAATAGTAGGCGGAGGATGGAAGCCAGGGAATAGTAGTGATCTTGCGGCTGTTCATTGTGCTAAAAGTATTGGGGCAACAAAAATAATAAATCTTTCAAATATTGATAATGTTTACGATAAAGATCCTAAGAATAATAAAGAAGCAAAGCCTATTGATAAAATATCATGGATAGATTTTATGTTACTTTTCCCAAACGATTGGGTTCCAGGTAGAAATATTCCATTTGATCCAATTGCTTCTTGTGAGGCAGAAAGACTTGGATATGAAGTTGTTATTTTAAATGGTAAAAATATTGATAATCTAAGATCATATTTAGATAATAATCAATTTGTTGGGACAGTGATTAAGAGTTAAATAAAAACCCAATTATAAATAACGCCCATTATATTCTTAGTGGGTGTTATTTATTTGCTTATATTTATTATTTATTCTAATATCTTTATATATGTCAGTTATAATTAAAACACCCAAGGAAATAGAGATTATAAGAGAAGGAGGTAAAATTTTAGCCAAAGTTTTAGCTCAAACAGCCAAAAAGGTTTTACCTGGTATTTCTACTTATGAACTTGATAAATATGCTTTTGATTTGATTAAAAAAGAAGGAGGAACACCAGCATTTTTAAATTATAAACCAGAAGGAGCACCTAGTGCTTTTCCTTCAACGATTTGTATTTCAGTTAATAATGAAATTGTTCATGGAATACCTCTCAAGAGTAGAATTTTAAAAGAAGGAGATATTGTATCCCTTGATCTTGGATTAAAATATAAAGGTCTTTTTACTGATCATGCTGTGACTGTGCCGGTAGGTAAAATATCAGCAAAAGATAAACAATTAATAGAAGATACCAGAAAGGCTTTAGAAATTGGTATCTGGGCAGCTCGTGGGGGTGCTACAGTGGGTGATATTGGTTATGCCATAGAATCATTTGTTAATAAACGTTATGGTATTGTTCGTGAGCTTGCTGGGCATGGAGTAGGAAAAGAGATTCATGAAGATCCTTATATCCCTAATTATGGGAAAGTTGGTAAGGGGCAGAAATTAATTCCAGGAATGATTGTTGCCATTGAGCCAATGTTAAATATTGGGAAAGATTACATTGTTACTGATGATGATAATTGGACTATTAAGACAGCAGATGGTACTCGTTCTGCTCATTTTGAACATACAATTCTTATCACTGAGGGTGATGCTGAAGTTTTAACTAAATAAAACTACAAATAAAATAGATCTTTTTAAAATGCACGGATATTTTTCTGCTGAAAAATTCCTCGTGCTCGGCTCGACAGCCTCCCAAGTCATTTTAAAAAGATCTATTTTCTTTTTCGTTTTTGTTAATTGTAGTATAATATTTTATATGGAAGGATTAAATTTAAATGATGCTCCTAAATTCAAAACTCCCCAAGAAGAGTTAGATTTTTTACGAGCTCATATTGCAGAAAGAGAAAAAGCCATCAATGAACAAGGTAAAGAGGTGAACAAAGAACAATTGGCTCATGATGTAATTTCTCAATATAAAAAATATGAACCCGAAGAAGTTTTGCATAAAAGTGCTATTGTCCAGAATAAGGATATTGAAAGTTTAGTTTTAAGATTAAAACCAGAGCCACATGATAGTAAAATGGAAGAACTGCTTGGCATTTTACTTGATAAAGGAATTTCTAATACTTTGGCCATTATAGATAAAATGAATAATCCTCACCTAGATGATGATTTTCATCGTTTTTTAGTTCAGTATTTATATAGTACCCATAAAGTTCCTGGATTAAAAGAAAATACTCCACTTTTTAAGTCTCTTAATATGAAACTTTTTGAAATAACTCTTCCTGATGTAAATGATGAAGAAGGAAATAAAAAAAGTTTAAAAGAATTGCTTGGAGCAATGGAACAATTTTATGCTGGGATGCATTCAGTTGGTGAAGGACGTGAGAATTTTAATAGAAATCATTTTACTCTTGAGTTAGCCCTTTCTGAAGATAGTGATAGTTTTGTTTTTTATGCTTCTGTCCCTTCAGAAAAAGCTGATTTATTTGAGAAACAATTATTTGGAGTTCACTCTAGTGCCAAGATCGTAGAAACACCAGATGATTATAATATTTTTTCTTCAGATGCTTCTATCTCAGCTTCATATGCAATACTTGCTCATCATGAAGTTTATCCGATCAAATTATATGATGCCCTCGATCATGATCCTTTAAATATAATTTTAAATATTTTTACTAAATTAAAGAAAACAGGGGAAGGAGCCTCTATTCAATTCACTATTTGTCCAGAAGATGATGATATTATGAGAGAATTTCATATTATTTTGGCTGATGTAAAAAATGGAATGTCTGTACGAACTGCTTCTAGTATGACAAGGCAAGTTACAAAAGAATTTACTTCTCTTGCTAAAGAATTAATTTTTGGTTCATCAAAAAAGAAAGAAGATAAAAAGGTAAATGATAAAGCTGTTGAAAATATAACAGAGAAAATGAAAAGTACCATGATGGCGACAAATATTCGCATAATCGCTTCGGCTGAGAATGATTTGAGATCAAAACAGATATTGTCAGATATTGAATCTTCATTTAATCAATTTACAGAAGCAGATCGAAATGGTTTTAATTTTATTCATCCAAAAGGACGTGAATTAGCAAGACTTATTCATGATTTTTCTTATCGAATGTTTTCGAGTGAATACTCAATGCCATTAAATTTGAAAGAACTTGCAACAATTTTTCATTTTCCTTATGGAATTATGTCTCCACAACTTAAACAAGCGCGAGCGGGGATTGCTCCAGCTCCAATGGAAATGGGAGATCAAGGTATTGTTCTTGGTATAAATAGTTATCATGGCAAAGACACAGAAATTCATATGACTCGTGAAGATAGAATGCGACATATGTATATTATTGGGCAGACAGGAACAGGTAAGACCACCATTTTAAAAAATATGATAGCCCAAGATATTAAAAACGGTGATGGAGTCTGTTATATTGATCCACACGGCACAGATATTCAAGACATTCTTAGTTATATTCCTAAGGAAAGAATTGATGATGTGATTTATTTTGATCCAGCTTATACCGCTCGTCCAATGGGCCTTAATATGCTCGAATATGATCCTAAATATCCAGAGCAGAAAACTTTTGTGGTAAATGAATTGATGGGAATTTTTAATAAACTTTTTGATATGAAAACTTCTGGAGGTCCAATGTTTGAACAGTATTTTAAGAATTCTGCCTTCTTGGCTATGGATGATCCTGAAAATCATGCAACTCTACTTGAGATTTCTCGTATCTTGGGGAACAAAGAATATAGGGATCAGCTTTGTGCTAAATGTCGTAATCCGATTATAAAAGAATTTTGGATAAATGCCGAAAAAACAACAGGGGATCAATCTATCGCCAACTTTGTTCCATATATTACTTCTAAATTTGATAATTTTATTTCGAATGACATAATGAGGCCAGTAGTTCTCCAAGAAAAATCATCTTTCAACTTCCGTGATATTATGGATAATAAAAAAATCCTTTTGGTTAATCTTTCAAAAGGAAGACTTGGAGATATAAATGCAAATTTAATCGGGCTTCTTCTTGTTGGTAAAATTCAAATGGCAGCTCTTTCCCGAGTAGATATGTACGGACAACAAATGAATGATTTTTATTTATATATAGATGAATTCCAAAATGTGACGACTGATTCTATTGCCTCTATTTTGTCTGAAGCACGTAAATATAGATTATCTCTAACTGTTGCGCATCAATATATCTCTCAACTTGAAGAAAATATTAAAAATGCAGTATTTGGAAACGTTGGATCAATGGCAATTTACCGTGTCAGTTCAGAAGATGCAAATTTTGTTGAACAAAAATTTAAACCAACCTTTACCGCAAGTGATATTATGAAATTAGATAATTTTAATTCTTATGTTTCAATGTTAGTAAATGGTACTCCTACTAAACCTTTTAATATGGTGTCTCATTGGAGTATGACACCTAAGGGTAATGTAGAGATTGTTGATAAAATTAAAGAATTATCGTACCTAAAATATGGTCGTCTCCGAGAAGAAGTTGAGACGGAAATAATGGATAAATATCGAAGATAATAAATAAACTTGTTTAGAAGGGTTTTTTGTGATATGTTGAGTCTATCTTATTAATAATATAAATAAATTTATTATGGCAACAATAGAACGTTCATTAATTGTTTTTAAACCAGATGCTGTACAGCGTGGTATTATTGGAGAGATTTTATCTCGTTTTGAAAGAGCCGGATTAAAAATCGTAGGAGTTAAGATGTTACAACCAAGTTATGATCATTATTTTCACCATTATGAAAATATAGGTAAAATGATTTCTCGTCGTGGACAAAAAGCTTTTGATGTAACTCTTTCGATGATGAACGAAGGGCCAGTTGTTGCTTTTGTTCTTGAGGGGATTGAAGCTATTTCTCTTATTCGTAAAATGGTTGGAGCAACAGAACCAAAATCTGCTCTTCCTGGAACTATCCGTGGGGATTATGCTCATATGAGTTTTTCTCATGCAGATTTAAATGATGTGGGAATTCCTAATATTATTCATGCTTCAGGAGATGCCTCTGACGCGGAGCAAGAGATTAATCACTGGTTTTCTGAATCAGAACTTTTTTCTTACGAATTAACTAACGAAAAATTTACTCAGACAAAAAAGAAATAAATATTTTTTTACAAACCCGCTTTTTGCGGGTTTGTTTATTTTTATGAAAAAAATTACAGAGATTTATAATGAATATAAGATAATGCCGAATTTACAATTGCATCAGATGCGAGTTGCTTCGGTTGCTTGGCAAATTTGTGATTCTTTATTGGTTAATATAGATAGAGAAAGTGTGGTAATTGCATGCTTGCTTCATGATATGGGGAATATTGTTAAATTTGATTTAAATCATTTTCCTAAATACAATGAGCCAGAAGGCATAGATTATTGGCAAAAGGTAAAAGATTATTACATTTCAAAATATGGAAAAGATGAGCATATTGTTAGTTTTAAAATAGCACAAGAATTAGAATTATCAGAAAAAATTTTAAATTTAATTATTAAAACAGATCCGCATATTGTCTTGGAAATTAGAAATTGTGATAATTTAGCTGAAAAAATTTGTAATTATGCTGACCAGAGGGTAAATCCTTATGAAATTGTGTCTATAAAAGAAAGAAATGATGAAGCCAAGGAAAGATATAAAAATCATCCTCATGCTTTTGATGATGAACATAGTAATTTTTTCTTGAAAAATATGAAAGATATTGAAGAACAAATTTTTTCTCACTCAAAAATAAAACCGGAAGATATAGATAATGAATCTATTAAAATTTATTTAGAAAAATTACAAGATATTTTAATTTAGATTAAGAATATTTGTTGAAAAGTTGTCAAAGATGTGCTTTATTGAAAATTTTACTTGCATTGATTCATACGGCGAGTATACTTCAGTTAGGATTATTTGAAATGTATTACCTAGAACAATTTTTTAGGGGATAAAGAGTTTTGATAGAGAACTGTATACAAATTATGTTAACAAATTTCTACCATTCTTAATCCCACCTAGCTTTTAAGCTATGGTAATACTTAATTCGATAGTCCTAATAAACAATTCTTCCTAAGGGAAGGATTTTTTATTTGTTTTTGTAAATACTTCGCAAAATTTTAATAAATTATTCGCGCTTAACCCTAAGGGGCTCCGACGCGACTCATAATTTATTAAGATTTTTCTTCGTTTGTTTCTCTTTTTTATTTAATTAGGTATAATGAAAAGATGCAGAATGATAAAAATTTAAAAATCACATTTTGTTCTGGAGCAGGAACTGTTACCGGAGCTAATTTTTTATTAGAGGGTAACGAAAAAAAGTTTTTAATTGATTGTGGGCTTATACAAGGAGAAAAATTTGTTGATGATTTGAACTGGGAAATTTTTCCATATGATGCTTCGTTGATAGATATACTTTTTATTACACATTGTCACATAGATCATATTGGACGTATTCCAAAACTTATTAATGAAGGGTTTAAAGGGCGAATTATATCGACTGTTCCTTCAAAAGAAATAACCAGAGTAATGCTTGAAGATACCGCTCATATTCTTTCTCATGAGGTTGACCTTGAGTTAGATAAAATTTATACATCTGAAAATATTAATAAAGCTCTAGATTTGTGGGAAACAGTAGAATATGGGCAGAAAATTAATGTTGATCATGGTTTTCAATTTTCTTTCAAGGATGCTGGGCATATTTTAGGTTCTGGAATGCTTGAGATTTTTTATAACAATAAGAAGATAGTTTTTACTGGAGATCTTGGTAATTCACCTTCACCATTACTTCCTGATACCGACGTGATAACAGATGCAGATTATATGGTAATGGAATCATGTTATGGAGATAGGAATCATGAGGAACGTGATGAAAGAAAGAAAAAATTAGAAGATATTATAAAAGAGAATTATGAGAGAAAGGGGAATCTAATAATACCTACTTTCTCTTTAGAGCGAACTCAAGAATTACTTTATGAGATGAATTCATTGGTTGAGAATAAAATTATTCCACAGATGCCAATATTTTTAGATTCACCATTGTCTATTAAGTTAACAGATTTATATCTTAAATATGGGAAATATTTTAATGAAGAGGCTAGAAATTTAATTGCAAAAGGGGATAAATTATTTGATTTTCCAGGACTTAAAGAGACTCCTGAAACAGAAGATTCAAAAGCTATATTAATGGTTCCTCCTCCTAAAATAATTATAGCAGGAAGTGGAATGTCCAATGGAGGACGAATACTCCATCATGAAAAGAATTATTTACCCAATGCTAATGATACTATTTTATTAACAGGCTATCAGTCTATGGGAACCCTAGGACGCTTGATTAGTGATGGAGCTAAGAAAATACACATAATGGGAGAAGAAGTCCATGTAAAGGCCCATATTGCTAAAATTAGTGGCTATTCAGGACATAAAGACTCGGATCATTTACTGGAATTTGTAGAGGATACAGCCAAGACGTTAAAAAAAGTTTTTGTTGTTATGGGAGAACCAAAATCTGCAATGTTTTTGGCTCAGAAAATAAAAGATAACTTAGGAGTTGAGGCTTATACTCCATCTGCAGGGGAGTCAGTTGAAATAAAATGTTAATAATATAAAAATCCTCAACGTTTGTTGAGGATTTTTATATTAAGCTATATTTTTTATTATTCTTCCAAATGTTTCTGGATTATTATTGGCGATATCAGAAAGAATTTTTCTATCAATCATGATATTCTTTTTCTTTAGTCCATCAATAAATTTACTGTATGAAATTCCAAGTGGACGGACAGCGGCATTGATACGAGTTGTCCAAAGACTACGAGCATCAGCTTTTTTGTCTTTTCTATGAGCAAATGAATAATTTCCTGAATGTTTCAATGCATCTTTTGCTTGTGCGACTTTTGTACTTCGTCCAAAACGGAATCCTTTTGTTTGAGCAAGGATATTTTTGCGACGTTTATTTTTTATTGTTCCTCTCTTTACTCTTGTCATACATGTGAAGCAAATTATTTTATAAAAAATTGTCTAGTTCTTTGTTTCTCCTCATTTGAGGGCCTTTTTTATAATATGATTTGCGTAATATTATTTATTTTATAATTATTATGCGTTTGATAAATATGTTCTTCTATTTTTATTTGAAATAGCAAACGTATTCATTTTCTTACCTTTTAATTGTTTTGTACGAGACTGTTTTGCATTAAAATGATTAAAACCAGGAGCACGGGATAAAATTTTACCATTTTTTGTAACTTTCAAACGTTTTGTTAAAGATTTATTTGTTTTTATACTCATAAATTATTCTTTTTTAAGATTAATGGGGGTTATTATCCCTTTATCTTTTTCTATTGTAATAGTTGGACCTTTAGGACCTTTTTTATAATCCTCTGCTATTTTAAAATTTTCGGTTATAAGGTGAAGCACACGATCTAAACGTTCTTTTAGGAATGGATCTGGCATATATTTTGATCTTCCTGATAAGAATAATTCAACTTTTATGCGGTGACCTTCCTTAAGCCATTCGGAAGCTTTTCGAGCTTTCATTGCGAGATCATTATCCCCAGTTCCAATCTTTATTTGAACAGATTTGGTTTCCGTTGTTTTTGACCCTGCTTTGGCCTTCTTTTGTTTTTTGTTTTGTTCGTATTTATACTTACCGTAATTGGCTATTTTTACTATTGGAGGATTGGTATTGGGAGAAATTTCAATTAAATCAAAGCCTAAACGAGTCGCTTCTGCTAGAGCATCTTTAATACTTAAAACACCAAGATTAACTCCTTCGTTTGAGATTGCACGAACCTCTGACGCTCTTATTTGATTGTTTATTCTTTCTCTCAATTTTGTGTCCGATAGAAATAAAAGGTTTAGTACCTTTTGTCCCGACTTCGACGCGGACGATGTGTATAAGATTACTTATCCACCCGATCCTTGCTTGTCGTGAAAAAATAGATTACCTACCTAAAATGAATATTATCATATATATGTTAATATGGCAATATGGAGAACAGTATTAGGATTGTTAATAAAAAAACAGGGCAGACACCCCTTGAATGTATAAATGAGATTAAAAAAGCAGAACCAAACTTAGCTTATCTACCATTAACTTATGCAGGGCGTCTTGACCCATTAGCAGAAGGGGTTCTTATTGTACTTATTGGTGATGAATGTTTAAAAAAAGATGAATATCTAAAACTTGAAAAAATTTATGAATTAGAAATATTATTTGGCTTTGCGACGGATACTTATGATGTGATGGGAAAAATAATAAATATATATGCTTCGTCCTCGTGCCAATTTTTAGGTCCTCGGACGAGGGAGGACGAGGGGCCAGACCATAAAAATTGGCACGAGGACTCCGCTTCTAATACTAATATTTTAAATAGTACTCCCGACTACGTTTCTAGAATTGAGGAAATTCTTCCAAATTTTATTGGAAAGATTAAACAATCATATCCTCCATATTCTTCAAGACCGGTAAATGGTAAACCACTTTTTATGTGGGCAAGAGAAGGGAAATTGGATCAAATAGAAATACCAACACACAATGTCCAAATAGATAATATAGAAATAATAGGAGAAAATAGTTACTTGGGAGCTCAGCTCCTAAGTAAAATAAAAGAAGATATAGGAAAAGTAAAAGGTGATTTTAGGCAAAAAGAAATAATTTCTATTTGGGAGAAAGAATTACAAAACAAAAAAGAAGAAAAATATTTTACAATTAAGTTGAGAATAAATTGTGGGAGTGGAGTTTATGTGAGAAGTATCGCAAATGAAATAGGAGAAAAATTAGGGATTCCAACTCTCGCTCTTAGAATAGTCCGAACGAAAGTAGGAGAGTATGGAATTAATTAAGAATGAAAAATAGTTAGACTTTGTTTAACTGTTTTTCATTCGGGATCTAATTTTTAATTATATTTTTAGCTTCTTCAAAAAGAAAATCGATTCTTTCTTGTGTTTTTGCTTCACCAAAAAGTCTGATAATTGGTTCTGTATTTGAAGGGCGAAGATGTATCCATGAATTGTCAGGGAAATCAAAACGTATTCCATCTTGTTCATCAATTTTTGCATCACTAAAAATAGATTTTAATTTAATATATATTTCAGATAAATTTACTCCTACAACACTCCACTTATCTTTTTTAATTATATATTGAGGTAATTCATCCATTAATTCACTGATTTTTTTATTTCTTTCAGCCATAAGTTCTAAGATTAAAGAAAGTCCCACAAAACTATCGCGAGCTGTATTTATGAGAGGGTATATTACTCCACCATTACCTTCGCCACTCATAATTGCATTGTGTGTAAGCATTCCCTCTACGACAAATCCTTCACCAATTTTAGTTCTAAAAGTTTTACTTCCATATTTTTCTGCTACGTCTGCTCCTCTTTGAGAAGTAGAAAGGTTTAAGACAATAGGTTTTCCAGGGTTTTTTGATAAAATATTTTCTATTGCTAAAGCAATAGAATTTTCTTCTGAAACTACAACTCCTTTTTCATTTACTACAACCAGTCTGTCTGCGTCAGGATCATGAACAAAACCAATATCAGCATTTTTTTCTTTTACTAAATTTTCAATATCAGTTAAGTTTTCTCTGAGAGGTTCTGGCCTATGTCCAAACTTACCATTGGGAATATTATTAAGAGGATATACTTCTACTCCCAATTTTTCAAAAAGATATGGATCCATTACACAAGCAGAAGCATTTATCATATCAACTGCAATTTTAAACTTTTTAGCACGGATAGCTTCAACGTTTATATTTTCTAAAATTTTATCCGCGTGTTCTTTTGTAAAGTTTGGTATTTGAAATGGATTTTCTATCGGTTCATTGCTCCTGTCACCACGAATATTTTCCTGCTGGAAAATTTCTCTTCTCGGCTCGTCAGCCTGCGAAAGGGTTCCCGGAGCAACGAACTCTCTATCAAATCCATTTTGTTCAGATTTCTTAATCTCTTCTTCATAATATTTATTTATTTCATCTACCTCTTCTTTGATCGTAAAAAGAGCTTTATCATTTACAAATTTTAAACCGTTATATTCTATAGGGTTATGAGAAGCAGTTATTATGATCGCTCCAGTGTATCCATGTTTATGAACTGAAAATAATACAGTTGGGGTGGGCATAATGTCTCCATCGATTGATTTTATTCCAAGACTTTTTAACTCCTCTAATATTATTTCTCTAATTTCGGGGCCTGATTCACGTCCGTCTCTTCCTATTAAGATAATTGGATCTTCACTTTTATTTTTTAAAAAAGATACAAAAGCTCGAGTATATAATGTGACAACCTCTTTAGTAAGAGTTTCTCCCCATATACCACGATAGCCAGACACATTTATTCTTTGTTTATTTTCCATATATTGTATTTTAACACAAAATTTGTTAGCAAGAACATAATTATTTGGTATAATGTAAAAGCATTAGTTTTATGTGTCGAATTTATTAATTTTAATAAAAAGTAAAAAATGAAAACATTACACGTTGTCGCGTTTGTTTTAGTTATCGTTGGAGGATTAAATTGGTTGCTTGTTGGTTTATTTGGTTGGGATGTTGGTCAGATTTTTGGAGGACAAGATGCCATGATCTCTAAAGTTGTTTATATCCTAGTTGGATTATCAGCTTTATATTTAGTTGTTTCTCATAAAAAGGATTGTACTCACTGTGAAGTGGCTACTCCTGTTTCAGCTCCTAGTAATCCTATGTAATTATTTGGTTTACTAAAAAATGCCACGAGAAAGCTCGTGGCATTTTTATTTTTTACTATTTAATAATAATAGCTTTTTAAAGGACGAAGCTTTAATCCAAACTTCTTGATTCTCATTATATTTTCTTCCGAATATAATAGTTCTTTAAATTTAGTTTTATCTAATTCGTGGAAATTCGTGTCTTTAAATTTTCTCGAAATAGCGAGAACTGTCTCTTCGAGATGAGTATGTTCTATTGGTGTCGCAATATCCAATAAAATGCAATATACGGGGTAGAAATTATATTGCGAGTTATTGGCAAAGATAAATACAGAAGAATTTTTTTTAAATAGATCCTCTATATCAGAAAAATTAATTTTTTTCTTTTGAATTGTAATTTCATCTTGTTCACACCTACGGATCGCTTCATCTAAATACTCGTGTTGTTTAGTATTTCGTATTTTTGAAACTCTCCATGGGAATTCAAATCCATCGAGTTTAATAATTTTATTTTTCATGATCTTATAATTTAAAGTAGAATTTTACTTAATTTTATTATTATCAATATATATTGTCAATAA
>CAILJY010000084.1 GCA_903834665.1 uncultured bacterium
TTCATTATTTATTTCTGATGAAAACCAAATTCTTTATTGGGCACCAGTAATGACTGTCTTATTTCTTCTTCGTCCAAACTTGCTCTATTTCTTGATTCAGGAGATTCTGGGAATATTGCTCTTATTTTTATTCCCTTTTTTGCTCTTCTTTTATAATATTCTGGAAAATAATTTGGTAATGTGGACTCGACATCTTCGACACTAGCATAAGCCAATATTTCTCCTTTTGAGGTTAATGTGTCTTCATAAACTTTTTGTAAGCCCTCTTTACCTTCATAAAATAATACTTTAGGCCTCTCAATAACGTTGTGAATAGATTTTAATTCGGGGATTATACGCCTTGCTTCGTTTATAAACTTTTGATTTTCTTCTATTTTATTTTGCAAAAGTTTCTCTATCTGATCAGGAGATTCGGCGACATATTCTTGCTTTGGTTCTTTCCCTGATGCTTTTACAAGCTCTTTGACTGATAGGGAAGCAAGCACATGATAACCTGTTGGGCGATTAATTCCTGCTTTTCTTGATATCTCTGTAACTGTCCCTTTCCCTATAGAAAGTAAAGCTAAATATACAAGAACTTCCTTCTCGGAAAAACCAATATATTCGAGGCTTTTCTTTAAATCTAGGTTTTCATTTTCCATATTTTAAGTATATATTAAAGCTCTATATTTTGTCAATATCTGCGAACAAAATTTATAATATATAATTTCAGTCATAATTATAAACTATTTTATAACACTTTTTTGCTCATACTACTTGACAATATACTTCTATTTACTATAATAAAAATATATGAGAAAAGAGACTTGTAAAACTTGTGAGAAAGAATTTGTGATAAGAGATGAAGATCTTATTTTTTATGAGCAGATGAAAACTGTTCCTCCTATTTATTGTCCCGAATGCCGAATGGCGAGGCGTTTAATGTTTCGCAATGAAAGAATTTTATATAAGAGATCTTGCGATTTATGTAAAGAAAATATGATTACACTTTATTCTCCAGATTCACCTTACAAAGTGTATTGTAGTAAATGCTGGTGGAGTGATGAATGGGACCCAAAAAGTTTTGCGACCGATTATGATTTCTCAAAAACTTTTTTTGAACAATATAAAGAACTCCAAACAAAAGTTCCAAGACTTGGGCTTGCTGCTTTTAAAAATATCCGAAGTGATTATACAAATGGGTCAGCAGAAAATAAAGATTGCTATCTAATCTTTGCTTCTGATTATAACGAGGACTGTCTATATAGCAGACTCCTTCAGAGAGATAAACAATGTGTCGATTGTGCTTTTCTTCATGAATCAGAATTATGTTACGAGTGTATAGATTGCCGAAAATGTTTTAGATGTATGTTTGTAGAGCAGTGTCAGGATTCTACTGATCTGTTGTTTTGCTATAATTTGAGGAATTCAAATAATTGCATATTCTGCACAAATGGGAGAAATATTTCAAATTCAATTTTAAATATTAAATATAGTAAAGAAGAATTTGAAAAGAAAAAATCTGAAATTTTAAAAAATTATGAAAGTATTGAAAAGGCGAAAAAAGAATTCGCAGAATTAAAAAACAAAACTATTAAAAAATTTGCGACTCAAACCAAATGTCATAATGTAACAGGGGATTATATTCATAATTGTTATGATGGAGTGGAACTATATGATACTTATGATGCCAAAAATTGTTCATACATGAAAGACACAGAGAAACCAACGGATAGTCAGGACTGTAATAATTATTACTACAAACCTCAATTTGGATACAATATCATGGGAGCCCTAGAGGGAAGTCGCCTTAAGAATTCTGCTTTTGTTTTCTATAGTAATGAAGTTGAGTACTGTGATATGTGCTACAACTTATCAAACGGATTTGGATGTATCTCTGTTCGAAAAGGAAATTACATGATATTAAATAAAGAACATGAAAGAGAAGAATATTTAAAATTGAAAGAAAAAATTGAAAATCAAATGAAAAGAGAAAAAGATTTTGGACAATTTTTTCCACCCGAAGTTGCTCCTTTTACTTACAACGAATCCTTAATTAATGACTTTTTCCCTCTTTCAAAAGAAGAGGCATTAAAAAGAGGATACAGATGGCAAGATAAAACAACTGGAACTTTTGATAAAGAAACAATCAAAAAAGGAGAAGTGCCTGACTCTATAAATGATATTGATGAAAAAATTCTTAATGAAATACTTGTGTGCGAAGAATGCAATAAGAATTTCAAAATTATCGAAGCAGAATTAACTTTCTATAAAAAAATGAATCTTCCTCTCCCCCATAAAGATTTTGAATGCCGACACCAAGATAGGATGAAGAAAAGAAATGGGATGAAACTGTACTATAGGTCTTGTATGAAAGAAGATTGCAAAAATGAATTTGAAACTACCTACGCGCCAGACACATCTGATATAATTTACTGTGAAAATTGCTATCAACAAGAAATTTACTAATTAAGTAGTAAGTAGCCGGTAGAAAGTAGAAAGGTATTTTCAAAAAATCCCCAACTCTGACTTCTTCAGGATCGGGAATTTTTTATATTGTTATTTCCTTAATACTTACTACTTGCTACCTACTACTTGTTCTTATTTAAAATACTGGTCGCATCTTAGAACCATTAGCATTTTCTACTTCAAAATGGAGATGTGGACCAGTTGATCGCCCAGTATTTCCGAGTGCTCCTATATGTTGCCCTTGAGAGACCGTCTGTCCATAACTTACTAAAGTCTTACTTAAGTGAGCATAGAAAGTTCTAGTTCCATTTGAATGTTCTATTACAATATAATTACCATAACGCCCACCACAACTACTTCTGCCTTCAGCACAACCATTAATCACTTTTACCACAACACCAGAAGCGGCAGCAAACACAGGGGTTCCTCTTTTATTACCAATATCAACTCCATAATGGAATCCTCCTCTTCGTGAGCCATAAGGTGATGTAATAATTCCAGATACTGGTCTCAAATAATAACCAGATGGGGCTTTGGTGTTTGAAGAAACGATCTTCCCTGATGAAGTATTTTTTATAACAACTGGCTTGATAATACCGTTTGGAACAAAGATTATATCACCTTTTTTAAGAGAATCTCCTTTTAAAATATCGTTAAATATCAATATATCTTCAGTCTCAGCATCGTATTTGGTAGCAATCTTACTTATAGTATTACCACTTTTTACAGTATGCTTAACTCCGGTAACTGGCAAAATATTCAATTTCTGGCCCACCTTAATATTTTGATTTGAAATATTGTTTTCCCAACGAATTGTGTTAACTGAAACATCAAATAGTTCAGCTATCCCTGAAAGAGTATCGCCTTCTTCTACTGTATAGACATTAATTTTGTCAGATAAAGTACTTTTCTCAAATTTTACATCTGAACCAAAGGCCCCTTCACTATAAATAAACGAATCGTCTTGAACAATAATTATATCTTCAACATCATTTGTATTTTTAAGATCTGGATTTACAGAAGATTCAAGAAGGGGGATAGTTTGTGAATTATGAATTACTGAATTCTCATCTAAAACAACACCTTCCTCGGCGGTGGCTTGTGTCCCTAAAACCATGGAGGTTATATCAGAAAAAAAGCTAGCATCTGCCATTAAAGGAGTGCCAGCTATAAATAAAAGGGCCATAAAAAAAGAATAGGCCTTAATGATAGAAGGCTTGAAAAATAAAGCTATTTTCATCTTTGGTTGTCCTAATTGTTTAGAACTATCCGAAGAATCTTTTGTTGTTAGTTGAATAAGCCTAATTTAGTAATTACTCCACTTTACCCCCTTTAGGGAACCACAGTACGACCGCTATAAGCGAGAGCTGTAATTGTAGGTAAATTTGGCGTAATTGTTACAATCGGTTCAGAAATGCTTGAAAATAAAGCTTTTTTGGGAATTTCAGTATTCTAAGGATCTATACCAGAGACCCTATATATAGAGGGTATCCCATGAGGGGGTATTCGTCAACATAGTTATACACAGGGGTATTATTACAACACAAACCCAAAATTTGACAATAAATAAAGTCGGGTGGTATAATTAAGAGATAATATAATTTTAAGTAAATATATATCTATGAAAGAACCTACAATAAATCAAGTTCCTATTCAAAATGAACCAACTGAGGAGAAAAAAGTGGCTATGACACGTATTGATGAAATTAACGAAAGACAAGCTGAGCTTGCTGAAATTGTAAAAGCTGGAAGCAAAGGAAGAGAAGAAGCATTAAGAGAAAATAAGGAACTAGAAGAGGAACTGATTGCCAGAAATGCAGAAATTTTAAAAGAAAAAAGAGGAGAAGAAATTGTAAAACAAGCAACTATAAAAAATGAACTGGAAGCCAAAATAGAAGGAGTTAAAAAAAGGCAAGCAGAGCTGTCCATACTGTTAGGTGAGTCAAAAAATATTTTGGCAAAAGAAGAATATGATGAGCTTAACAAAGAATCTCTGTCATTAAACAAACAAATTGATGAAATAAAAAATAAATTTCCAGATATGGAACAATTTATTAAAAATAAAGAAGATGTTGAAAAGATAAAAATAACTCTTACAGAAGAAAATCTAATAAAAAATGAGAACGAAAATCAAATAAAATTAGAAGAGTCAAGAACTCAATATATTAAAGCATATGAAAAAAGCAAAAAAGAACTTGAAAGAATAGCTCTAATCGATAAAACAAGAACTACTACTTATAATATTTTAGCAGGAATTAAAAATGTATTTTCTAAAAATAAAATGGAGTATAAAAAATCTCCCAGACCAGAAAATCACAATTCTGAAGAGATGGTAAATGCAAAAAAAGAATACACTCAAGCACGCATAGAGATGGGTGAATCAATGTATAAAAAAAGAAAATATGAATTAGAAAAAGCAGGTCTTTCTAAAGAAGAGACAGAAAAAGCTCTAATAGAATATAAAGCAACAGAAATTCTTTACAAAACAATAATAGAGGAACACAAAAAAATTATTGCCTCCAAGGAAGGAGAGGTAGTAATCAAAACTGCTTTGTGGAGAAAATTGTTGAATGTTTATATGAGTATAAAACCTAGATGGAAAAGGGTTGCTTTAAGTACCTTATTATTTTTACCATTATCTGCAACTGGAGCCATAGGGGCATCAGCTATTGCTGGTTTTGGGACTATTGGCCTAGCTGGTTTTGCTACTGTAAAATTTGGAGCAAGTATGCTAATTGGTGCTGGGGTTGCACAAGGAGCAAAAGGAATTGATTTAATAATGAGAAAAAAAGACATCCAATTTACAGAGATTCAAAATAATAAGGGAATTGAATTACGAAATAAATTTGGAAAAGGAGAAATAACATTAGACGATTATGAAAAGGGTATGACTGAACTAGAAGAAAAAGATAAATCACGTAGACAAAATCGTATGCTTCTAAAAGCTGGGGTAGGGGGTGCTCTTGCTATTGCTTCAGGATTTGTAGCATATGATGCCATGGGTCATGGAATAGAAAATCTACGGGCTAGTAGTGTAGTAGATAGTGTAGGAGAACCCAATATAAGTGAAGTAGAAAATGTCATTAAGGAAATTAAACATGTGAAAGTTGAAGCAATAGTAGATAATAACCAAGGAGGTATATCTTTGGCTCATGAATTTAAAGAGAATTTAAAAATAGGATACGGTAATGATTTACAAAATGCACCTGCAAATGTAAAGCATGCTCTTAGTATCAGTGACGAAGAACTTGCAAAAGAAATTGGTGTTTATAAACCCGGAGAAACAGAAGAGAGCGCACGATTATTTAAGGGAGATAAAATAATTTCAGACGAAAATGGTTCGTTTAAATTTGATAGAATAAAAACAGATAAAGATGTTATCCTACAAAAAGCAACAGAAATAAAGCCAAGTGCTCAATATGATGGTCAAATGTTTGATTCTGATCATTCTGGTTTAAAAATTAAAACAGGAGATAATATTATAGATGATAAATATAAAATACCAGCACAATCTGACCCGACAACAATCGAAAAACCAACATTGGAAGTTGAGAATAACTTAACCCCAGATGAGATAGAAGAATTAAATGAAACTCACTTAGAAAATCTAAACCGTATTTTCCCTAATTTAAAAGATTGGGAGAATATTAAAAATGTGACTCCTGCTGGAAAATTATTCACAATGGAGGAAGTTGCGGATCAATATAAACCATTGGTAAGTTATGTAAAAAATCTAAAAGAAATAACAGGGTTAGATCCAACTCCAAATGAGACAATCCCTGCATATATAAAACGTGCATTACAAGAAGCCCAAGAAAATGGTGATTTAGATAAAGTTGTTTACCCTAAAAGTGTAATAATTGAACAAGTTAATCAGGAAGTTATTCCAACCCAAGTAGATCCTGAGGTAATTAAAAATTTTGAATTTGATAATTCCAATCATGTTATCTCAATAAAAGAAAATGGGGCTTCTCTCACAATGCAATTTTCATATGACGAAAATGGTAAAATTTTAGATGTTGAGGTTGGAGGTGATATGATAAGGACTACTCCAAATCCATATCCAAATGAATCAATTTTGAATAAATTAGATCTCAACAAAAAAATAGATGCAAATATAGATATATTTAAAATGTCACTAAAAGCTGAATTTTTAGATAAATTACCACATGATACCTATGAGTATAAATTCTTGCATGATGAAGTTGTAGAAATGCAAAAAAATATAATAAGTTCTTATGGCAATGTGATTAACCCAGATAAAATTGAGAGTACTTACTCCTATGTAGACATTACAAACCAAACCGACCCCGAAGTAGTTTCTACAGTAAAACCATCAGTCGAAGAAAATACTTTTTTAAAGCCAAAAGAGGTTGGAACAGAAAATATTTCACCAAAAGAACAAATATCAACCGAAAAGGAATCTATCTTATCTAATCCGTCAATTGAAAGACCTCTTAAAACTATAACTCTAAACGAAAATATTAATGGAATAGAAGGTTCTTTAAAGATGGAATTCAAATATGATGCAGAAGGCAATATAATAGGTCATAATATAGGGGGTGCAAGTAGCCAATATAGTACTGAAAATAATCCATATATTGATGCCAATAAATGGCAAAAAATACGAAGTAACCCAAATTTTGAGTCTTATAAAATTCATAAGGCTCAAATGGAAACAAATAATCTTTATATGAACCGTAGTTTCCTAAACAAATTACCTCCGGATAGTCCTGAATATAAATACTTGTACAATCAGGCCTTAAGAGATCAAAAATTTATTCTAAAAAATTATGGTGACATAATAAAACATGATTCTCTTTTAGACAATAATATAGATAAGATTTCTCAAGAAGTTATTCTAAATAAAGAAAGTATACTTTCACAATTTGGAGCTAAAAGCGTAGAAATTGAAAAACTTAAAGATTTAAAAGAAATAATTAAGGGTTATGAATGGACACCTGGTCAAATACTTCCAAAAATGATTATGGATAAAATTTCAGGGGAAGGATACCATGCTATTATTACTGAAGATTTAGGGGGAACTGAAACAGGGGCCAAATTTGCCTCAATAAGTAAAGTAAATCTTTTAACTTCCTCAATGAAAATAGATGATGCAAACCATCTTGATTATCGTTTTTATAAAACATTACCAAATGGAAACGTTAAAGCACTGAATATACATTTTTACAAAGAATAAATAAGGTCAA
>CAILJY010000085.1 GCA_903834665.1 uncultured bacterium
CGAAGGCTCGGGACCTTTTAGTTTAATTTGACTTTATTCCTGCTTAGGGGTATTATGTATCTATAACACCCCCGGGGTGTTTTTTATTAAGAATAAACATTTTTTTATGAACAAAATAATTGATTATATAAAAGAGGTGATAGAAGAAGCTCGTCATGTAACTTGGCCGACTCGTAAGCAAACTATATTTTTTACTATAGCTGTTTTGGCTGTTTCTTTCATAATCGCTTATTATCTCGGATTACTTGATTTCTTATTTGGACAAGGTCTTAAGTTTTTAATTACAAAATAATTTAATCAAAAGAGAAATGATTCTTGTCATTTTTCTTTTTAAAAATAAATCATATGGCAAAACAAGAATTAAGTGGAGAGAGAAATTGGTATGCGATTCATACTTACGCCGGTTACGAAAATGCTGTTTTACGTAATTTACGTCAACGTATTGATTCTCTTGGTGTGAACGATAAAATTTTTAATGTTATCGTTCCAGTTGAAAAGAAAATTAAAATTAAAGCAGGTAAGCGCATGGAAGTAGAAGAGAAAGTTTACCCAGGGTATGTGCTTGTCGATATGATTGTGGACGACAATTCTTGGTACGTAGTTCGTAATACTCCTCGTGTGACTGGTTTCGTGGGAGCAGGGGTCAATCCAGTTCCACTTGCCAAGAATGAAGTTGATGAACTTTTCGGAAGAATGGATAAGATAGATAGTAAAAATAAACACCAGATAGATGTAGAAATAGGGGAAATGGTTCGTATTGCTGATGGTCCATTTAAAGATCTCGAAGGGAAAGTTAATGATATCGATAAAGAACGTGGGAAGATAAAGGTTCTTGTTTCAATGTTTGGACGTGAGACTCCAGTTGAGTTAGACTTCTTGCAAATCAAGAAACTTTAAGATAAGATTAAGTCTGTTACGCTTCGCTTCAATTATTAAGTATTTTCTAGAAACTAATCATTATATGGCTAAAAAAATTATAAAAAAAGTAAAATTACAAATCCCTGCCGCAAAGGCAACCCCAGCTCCACCACTTGGACCTGCTCTTGGTCAAGCCGGAGTAAACATCGCTGAATTCTGTCAGAAGTTTAATGCTATGACAGCGAAAGACGCAGGTGAGACAGTCGGAGTTGTTATTTTTGTTTACGAAGATAGAACTTATGATATTAAAGTAAAAACTCCTCCAGTTGCCGGACTTATATTCAAAGCCGCTGGCGTTGAGAAAGGTTCAGGTAAACCAAATCTTTCAAAAGTAGGCAAGATAACAAAAGCACAAGTTCGTGCTATTGCCGAAAAGAAAATGGTGGACTTAAACGCTAAAAATATTGAAGGAGCAATGAAGATAGTAGAAGGTTCCGCTCGCTCCGCTGGAATAACAATCGAAGGATAAACTAAAAAACAAAAACCCCATAGATAAGATCTGTGGGGTTTTTGTTAAATCTTTGGAAGTCGGACTTCCAAAGATTTATAGACCAATAATTAGTAGATAATTTTTATTTCTGAACTCTTTCGACGTATTCTCCGGTTTCGGTATTTATTATTACTTTGTCACCGTTTTCAATAAAGAAGGGAACTTGGATTTTAACACCATTTTCAAGTGTCGCAAGTTTGCCACCTCCGTTTGCCGTACTACCTTTGATTGATGGGGGGCAATCTTTTATTGCAAATTCCATTTTAATAGGAAGAGATACTTTTATAATTTGGTCTTCTCCATCGTTGTCCCAGACCATAGCTGTGGCGTTTTCATTTGTTTTTAAAAATTTAATAGTATCTCCAATAACTTTTCCATCAACTTTAAATCGATCTTTAGGATCATTAGGGTCAGAGAACCAATATTCACCCTTACTTTCATATAAGAATTTAATTTCTTTTTTACTTATCTCAGCTTCATCGGCTTTGTCCGAAGCATGAAAAACTGTATTCCAAGTACGTCCAGAAAGTAAACTTTTGAGTTTAACTTGGTTTTGAGGTTTACGTTGTTGAGTTCGAGCGACATGATTTTCCATCACCTCACAAGGTTCATCCTCATATATTATTATTTTTCTCTCACGAATTTCACTATATTCAAGCATATATTTATTAAGTATTAGCTAATAACACCAAGAGTATAACAGAATATACTATTCTGCTCAAGTTATTTTTGTTCCGCATAATTATTAAAATTATTCGCGCTTTACCCAGATTACTGGGCTCCGACGCGACTCATAATTTTAACAATTCTGCTACACAATTACTCTCCACCACTTGCAACTTGGATTTCTCCAAAACGATTTCTAACTTCTTTTAATATTTCTTCAGAAAGTTTTTTATTATCACGAAGATATGTGCGAGCAGCATCATATCCACGACCAAGCTTGATCTCTTCTACAGGGCCTTTCTCTTTCTGCTTGGCTGTTCCATTATATGAAAATATTGCGCCACTTGTTTTCGAAATAATTCCAAGTTTTTCTCCAAGAGCCATAATTTCTCCTTCACGCGAAATTCCTTCACCATAGAGAATATCAAATTCAGTTTGTTTAAATGGAGCAGCAACTTTATTTTTCACAACTTTCACACGAGTACGACTTCCTACTACTTCTTCACCTTTTTTAATCTGAGCAATTCGGCGGATATCAAGACGGATAGTTGTATAGAATTTCAAAGCTTTTCCTCCTGGAGTTGTCTCAGGATTTCCAAACATAACTCCGATTTGCATACGGATCTGGTTTATAAAAATAACAACAGTTTTTGAATGAGCTACAATTGCAGTAAGTTTTCTGAGTGCTTGAGACATAAGACGAGCTTGTTTCCCGACATGTGATTGACCCATATCTCCCTCAATTTCATCTTTTGGAGTAAGAGCTGCGACTGAGTCGATAACTACAACATCTATTTTTCCTGAACGAATAAGACTTTCTGTAATTTCAAGTCCTTGCTCTCCATTGTCTGGCTGAGATATCAGAAGTTCTTTAATATTTACTCCAAGTTTTCCTGCATAATCTGGATCCATTGCATGTTCAGCATCAATATAAGCACATACTCCACCTTTTTTCTGGGCTTCAGCCACAATGTGAAGGGCAAGGGTAGTCTTTCCTGAGGACTCTGGTCCGTATATTTCTATCATACGACCTCGAGGGACACCGCCTACTCCGAGTGCCATATCGAGCCCTATAGAGCCAGTAGGGATGACGTCAATATCTACTTTTGGAGCATCTCCCAACTTCATTATTGCTCCTTCTCCAAATTTTGTTTGAATTGATTTAATTGTATCTTCTATCGCTCCACCAATTTCTTTTGGAGCCTTTTTTGCCTTTTTTTGCATATAAATTTTAAAAAATAATTTTATAGATTAATTTATCGTAGTAAGTTTTTTCAAGAAAAAATGTCTGGCACCGATTTCCATTTCCCTCGTCCGAGGACTTTTTTATTGATAAAACTTACGGAGATATTTTAATAATTTTGCGAAACTACTTTTATTTTCTTAATTATTAATTACTCTTAAATGCGATCGCCGGCGCATTTTCCTTTTTAACTATTTCAAATTTCTTTTGAGCAGTTTTTCCAAATTTATCTCTAGCTTGCAAAGTTACAATAGAGAACCCCGGGAGGACGGCTATTGATTCAGAGAAATTACCATCTTTATCAATAAATATTTCTCGGCCATTTAGGGTGATATATGTAGCTTTAGTCGCTTGGCCTTTTATAACACTCAGAGTTGATTCATCAGAATTTTCCATTACTGCTTCTATCTTTACTCCTTCGAAAATGAAAAACATTTTTTCATAACCAAAAACCATAATAATTAAAAATAGAGATACACAAGAAATTATTCCTATCCACCATTTCATATTTTTATTTTTTATGTTTTTTATACTTTTCATTGTACTTACTACTTAATTTATTCTACTCCTTCTGTATTATCCATTACTTTTTCAAGTACATCTCGTGGCTTTGCTCCATTACCAGGACCGATAACTCCACGTTCTTCGAGCATATCTATGAGTTTGGCGGCACGAGCGTATCCGATTCCCAATTTTCTTTGTAAATATGAAGTGGAGGCTTTGCCGGCTTCCATAACTGTGAGTCTAGCATCTTCATATAGGTCATCATCTCCTTCACTATCACTACCCATATTATCAGCAAAGAGACTACTTCCTCCTTTATCAATATTACCACTTAATTCGATAGTATTTGGGATCTCGTCAATGTAAGCTTTCCTTAGATATTCTACCACTTTTTTAACTTCTTCTTCAGAGATAAATGCACTTTGTAATCTTTCTGGTTGAGGCGTCTCGGCGCAAGAGTAAAGCATATCTCCAGCTCCCAATAATTTTTCTGCCCCTCCTTGGTCTAGGATTGTTCTTGAATCTATTTGAGAAGAAACCTGGAGAGCAACACGAGTAGGGATATTGGCTTTGATGAGTCCTGTGATGACGTTGACTGATGGTCTCTGAGTAGAAAGAATCAAGTGGATACCGACAGCACGAGACATTTGAGCTAAACGGACGATAGCACTTTCAAGTTCTCTTGGATAAGTTTGCATAATATCTGCAAGCTCGTCGATAACTATTACTATATAAGGAAGTCTTTCTGCTGTTTCATCCTTTTTTGATTTCTCATAAACATTTGCGTGATATGATTCTATGTTTTGGACAGATTCAGATTGCAATATGTCATAACGTCGATCCATTTCACGAGCTGCCCATTTGAGAGAGAGGATTGTTTTCTTGGGGTCAGTTATAACAGGAGTAAGTAAATGAGGGATTTTATTATAAAGAGTAAGTTCTACACGTTTGGGGTCAACTAATATAAGTCGTAAATCTTCTGGACCATTTCTGTATAAAAGAGAAGTAATGATGGAGTGGATAGTAACAGATTTACCAGAACCAGTTGTTCCTGCGACAAGTAGGTGTGGCATTTTGGCCAAATTACCAAAGATGGATTTACCTGAGAGTCCACGTCCGAGAGCGACAGTGAGTGGCTTTGGTGAATTTTGGAATTTATCATCAGAAAGGAGAGTTGCAAGTCCGACTGTTGATTTTACTTTGTTTGGTATTTCAATTCCGACAAGTGATTTGCCTGGGATAGGGGCTTCGATACGAATAGTTTTTGCAGACAAAGCTAAAGCAAGTTCATTTTGAAGTCCAACTATACGAGAAAGTTTTACTCCTTGAGCAGGCTTGAGAGCATAACGAGTGACAGTTGGTCCGACGGTCACTTCATCCATTTCAACAGAAACTCCGAAGGTTAGGAGAGTCCTTTGAATGATGTTCATGTTTCCTTTCATGTCTCCAGTATTTGGTTTGCCTTTGTCTTTTTCAAGAAGTGATAATGGGGGAGGAATATAATCTGTGTGAAATTTTTTAACTTTCATTTCTTTCTCAATGATTGGTTTTTCATTGATCGGACTTTCATCGTATTCCATCGCTCCAGTATTTTTGATCTCTTCATTTTTTGTTTTATTTTCCACTTCTGGTATCTCTGTGGTCTCTACATATTCATCTTTCTTTAGATTCGGAATTCTAATATCTCCCTTTAAGAAATTCCAAAACTTTTTAAATAGTTCTATCAAGTTTGGTCTCTCATCAAAAAGTATAATCAATGAAGTTATAAGTATTGTTCCAAGGAGAAGAATCGCGGCGTAAATTCCAAAAAGTTTTAAGAATGGCCAAGAAAAAATTCCTCCCAAATATCCTCCGAAAGTTATATTGAGAGATTCTCCTTTTCCATTACTTGCAATGTCCATTATTCCAAGAGAAGAGAGTAAAACAAGTAGTCCAAAAATCGCATGAGTTTGAGCAATTTGGGGACGTTCTTTTTTCATAAAAGAATAACCGATAATTACAAGTAATATCGGCAACAAATAATATCCAAATCCCAAAAACGAAGAGAGAGAATTATAAATAAATTCTCCGACAACTCCAGCCATATTGAAAACAGAAAGTGTTATCAAAAGACCCAATACAATGAATCCGATACCCCAAAGACTGTACCTAGTTTCTTCTTTTAGTTGAATTTTTTTCTGTTTTTGCGAGCCTGATTTCCCGTTTCGTTTTGTATAATTTGCTGATTCTTCAGAATCTTTTTTAGTATCTTTTTTAGTCATATTTTGATTATAATTTATGTATGCATTATATCACATTTTTAAACAATTAAGAATCAAAAATTAAGAATTAAAAGTATAAAAATAAGGTGTGGATAACTTTTTATTAAGTAGAAGGTAGCAAGTAGTAAGTAGCAAGGAAATGCATCGGATCAGCTTCGCTGATCCGATGCATTTTAATTAATCTGCACCCCCATACTACCTATTACTTACTACATACTACTTATTTTCCCTTACTACTTGCTACCTACTACTTACTACTATTCTTCCTCTTGCATCAAAAAATTATTGGTATATAATGGACACATTAAAGACATAAAAATATTATAATTGTGAACAAAAAGACAAGATGAATAATCAAAAAGACACACAAAAGACAAATATTGATATCTATGGAACATCAAATGTCTCTGATAATAAATCATTGAATAACATGCCTATTTATGATTTTGCAAACAAAAAGACAGAGAAGTTGGTCACCGCTTTATATATGGTAACTGATTGCATGGATACTGATGATGCTCTCAAATCGAAACTTCGTTTACTTGGAGTCAAACTTCTATCTGACATGTATGAGCTAAATACTTTATCACCGATGGATAAGCATATTCATATCCCAGTATCTTTGGTTCATATTTATGAAATTTTATCTTTTATTGAGATCGCGTATACGATTGGTTTTATCTCAGAGATGAATACCAACATTTTGAAAAAAGAATTCAATTTATTGGCTTCTGAACTCAAACTATATCAGACTAAAGATAAACACTTTACTTTTACTTTAGATGATAAAATGTTTGATGTCCCATCTCTTAGTAGATCAGAAGATTTCGTTCAAACAAAACAAGAAAGTATAAAGGACAAAAGGACAACATCAAACTCAATGTCCTTTATAAATAATATAAGTCCTTTAGAAAAATTAAGTAATAAAAAAAATAATTTTATACCAACAAATTTGGCTGATAGGGAAGATAGAAGCAAGAAAATATTGGCTTTGATAAGAGGCTTCAATAAAGGACAAATAGGAAAGAAATCAGTAAATGGAAATGAAGTAGCAATCTCTATAAAAGACATTTCTCTTTCTTTTACAGATTGCTCAGAGAAGACGATTCAACGCGAGTTGAATGCTCTTGTTTTAAAGGGTCAACTCAAAAAGACTGGTGCCAAGCGTTGGAGTCGATATATGATAGGGGAAAGTAGCAAGTAGTAGGTAGTAAGTAATAAGGGGAATACGAGTTAATTAAAATGCATCGGATTGGCGAAGCCAATCCGATGCATTTCCTTACTACTTGCTACTGCATCCTACCTACTACTTACCACCAACTAGCTTGCTGTAGCAAGCTAGTTATCCACATATCTATTGCATATTTTACACCCCAAGTATATAATATGTAGGTATATATTATTGCTAGTATATTTTTACTAGATATGGTAGTATATATTATTCCTATGGACTTATTTTATAAGCACATATGGGAAGATCGATCATTGAAAATTTAATACTATAAGTTATTAATACCAAATAATTTATAGCCGTAGTTTGTTTAGGTATATTGTATTTGGATTTTTCCTTACGACATTCTACTTATACTTTCTACTTGTTATGTTTTCTCTGGTTTGATCCGTTTTGTTTAATTTGATTTTATTTTTCTTAGTCACCTGATTGATAGAGATTGGGTGAGACTTATTTTTGTTTTGATAGAGCGTGCCTCGTGGAAGCTTTGCTTCTTTACTAGGCGTGCCTCGTGGAAGCTTTGCTTCTTTACGAGGAGTAAGTTTACCCTGTTGATAGAGACAGGTGCCAGCCCGCCTAAAATATGAAAGTATTTTGGAGGGGTAAAAGATAAATAAAAAATAAATTTTCAAAATGTGTTATCGGCCCTGTCGACAAGGCAGATACGCTTGTCTAGTCTTTCTTTACTCTCGAAAGAGAACCTTAGAAGGTAAAGACAGGCAGAGTTATTGAATTTGGTTTACAATTCTAAATTTTATTTCTTTTTTCATTTCAACTTTTTTTGATAGAGAAGAAGTTATGATCTAAGTTTTAATATTTAGAAGTTAAGTAAAAAATTATTAGTTAATTTAATTATTAATTAATAGTTAGAATACACACACATTAGTTTTTTTCTAAAGTACAAAATTATTCATTTATCAGTCGTACATTAGAATTAGTCGAAACTAATCTAAACGTGTATAAAATTATAAAATATGTTAAAAAAATTTTTAATCGGAACATTCGCTTTAGCACTTATGCTTTCAGCATCAGTTGCTTTTGCTTCTTATGATTTCGGACCTTCAACTTTAAAAGTTGGAAGTAAAGGAGAATACGTAAAGACTCTTCAGACTTTAGTCGGAGCAACTGCAGATGGATCATTTGGTCCTATGACAGCTGCAAAGGTAAAAGTTTGGCAAGCAGCTAACGGCTTAACAGCTGATGGTATGTTTGGCGCAATGTCAATGGCTAAAGCTAATGCCGGTTCAACAGGAACAACATGTCCAGCAGGTCAATTTGACCCAATGACAGGTAAAGCTTGTGGTACAACAGGTGGATCAACAAGTGGAAGTACTGGTGGTGCATTAACAGGTGGCGCAGGTTCAGTTTCTATAACTTCAACTTCAACAGATGTTGAAAATGATGCCACAGAAAGTAAAGAAGACGTTAAAGTACTTGGTTTCAAAGTAGAAGCTAATGACTCAGATGTTGCTATTACAAACGTAAAAGTTGAATTAGCAAATACAAGTTACGCAGTTTCTTCAGAGAAACTTACAGATTACTTAGATACAGTTAAAGTATTTATGGGTTCAACAGAAGTTGGATCAGTAGACGCTTCTGATTTCTCACGTGATTCAGGTTCTCCTGATATCTTCTCAAAATCAATTGCACTTTCAAATGCAGTCGTTAAAGAAGGTGATAAAAATACTTTCTACGTAGTAGTTTCATCAGGATCAGTTGATTCAGATGATCTTGATGCAGATTGGAATGTTAAAGTCTCAACTCTTCGTTATCAAGATGCTACAGGTATGGTATTAACTGAAGACGTAAGTATTGATACTACACTATCATGGACAGGAACAGGTGCTGAAACTTTCGGTTACGAAAGTTCATCAGCAAATGATTTACTTACAATGAAATCTTCAAGTACAGACCCTGATTCTACAACAATTGCAATAGATGCAAATGATAATACAAATGATGTATTAATTGGTGCTTTCAAGCTTAAGGTTGATACTGATTCTTCAGATATCAAAATTAACGAATTACCAGTTATTATAACTTTTGCAGATAATGGGGCTACTGCAGATGATTTTGCTGATAGTGTTATAAATACACTTAACGTAAAGATTGATGGCACTAAGTATGAAGCAGAACTTGCAACAGCAGATGATGCAACTACAGATGGTAATGGTGCTGCTACTTATCGTGTTGATTTAAATGACAGTGATGTTACTATTGATGCTGGTGATACAGTGGATGTAATGATTTATGCTGACTTTAATGACCAAAGTGGTAATTATGCAGACCTAACAACAGTTACAGCTTCTGTTGCAAATGACAGTATCGATGCAGAAGGAGCAGACACACTTGGTGTTGGTGAAATGAGTGGTTCATACGCAGGAAACGAACATACACTTAGTTTATCTACAGCCTCAATTACTAATTTGAGTTGGTCTGTTAACTCAACAGGAACTCTAGTTGATTTCTTCTTTGAAGTAGAAGCTAATAATGATGAAGACTTTGATGTTCTTGTATCAGAGATTGTAGAAGTTGCTCCAACAGGTAATGCAACTGTTTCTGATACAGCCGGTGTACCAGAAACTACACGATTAGGTGTACTTTCAAAATACAGTGGAGATAGTGTTGTAGCAATTGCGGCAGATGCTGGATTTACAGTAGCAGATGGTGATACTACAACCTTCCGTTTGAGATATACATTGACTGGTACTAACGGTCAATCAAAGGAATTCAAGATCACTTCAGTAGGTGGTCAAATAGTTCCTGATGATTCTCAAATCAAAACAACAACTATTAATGGTCTTTAATTCTTAATTAAAGAAAATTAATTTAGTTGATTCTCTGGTTAATACGCCTTAAAAAGTATTCAAAAAAACCACCCATAAATGGGTGGTTTTTTTGTTCCTTATAGTTTTTATCTATTAATATTAATAAAGTATTTTTAGGTTATCCACATTTTTTTTAGTAAAATTATTATTTTAG
>CAILJY010000086.1 GCA_903834665.1 uncultured bacterium
ACATAAAAAAATTAGGAATAGCGTAATTAAATTATGGAGAAGAGATAAAAGTAAAAACTTTAATACATTTATCAATAAAGTAATTAAATTAAATAAAAAAGGGTGAAAAAAATTCACCCTTTTTAAATTAGAACTTGTTTATTAAAAAAATATCCCAATACTCAAATTCTGCTATCGCTAATTTTGAGTATTGTATGGTTTTTCGAGTTTGAATGTTTTAATACAATTTTTAAGATTTAAACTTTTTATATAATCCAAAAATTCCTTAGGTAGTGGAGATGGCCCAACCCAGACACTTCGTTGGATCATATTGTATCCAAATTGTTTTAATTGGAAACGAAACCATTCCCTTTCAGCTTTTTTGTCTTCGGGGATATCAAACATTACGAGTAAATTTTTTGGTGATTCTTTTTTAAACGGGGACTCAAAGGTTACCATTTTGACTTTTTTATTCTCTACATATTTTCTTCCTTTTGGCAATAACAAGAAGTGATCATTCTCTTTAGAGATATATCCATTTTTATTTAGTTTGTATATAGAATTAGTTATAGATTGTTTTTTATAGGGCAATAAAGCAGGTAACCCCAATACACTAATTGGCATACCTTTGTATTTATATGCGGGTTCAAATAAAAGTTTTAATATTTTATTCTCAATACTCATTTTCTGCGATAGCATAGTTTGAGTATAGCATATTTAATTATTTTTTATTAGCATATAAACAAATCCAATTTGGTAAAGTTTTTTCTAGTTTCTTGCCAGTCAATACATTATCTTCTATTTTTTCGATCTTTTCCACATTAAATCCACTAGTTTCTGCTAGTCTCTTTAATTCATCTTCAGAAAAAAAACTAAATAAACGTTCCCCTATTTTATCTATAACAAATTTTTCTTCACTTCCTTCTTTAACAGAAATGAACAATTTTCCATCTGTTTTTAATAAACGTTTAAATTCATTAAAAGCTAATGGTATATCTTCTTTTTTTAAATTAAGAATAGAAGCACAAGCCCAAATACCATTATAAAAATCGCTTGGTAAACCAGTTTCTCTTATATCCGCAACATTAAAATTTCCATTGGGGAATTTTGTTTTTAGTTTATTTATAGCTTCTTTTGAAAAATCAACTCCATCTATTTGAATTCCTCTTTTTAGAAATTCTTCAATATCACGTCCTGCACCACAACCAGCATCAAGTATTTTAGGGTCTTTAATATTTAAAAGGAACTCATTTATTTGATTATTCCAATTATAAGACATACTTTTCTCAGCATGCCAATCTGCTCCAACATTATAGTTATCCTGTGTTATTTTATATTCTTCTTTCATATCTTTATAATAACAAACTAACATTAATTTGTCATATAAAAAACCAGTCCTAGGCAAAGCTTAGGACTGGTTTTATATTTATTATTTAATTGAAGAAATTTTTACTTCTATGTATGGTTGGCGGTGGCCGTTCTTTTTGAGGTATCTACTTTTTTGTTTATATTTAACAACATTAACTGTTTTAGCTTTTCCTAATTTTTGGAATAATGATTCAACTTTAGCATTTATTATATAAGGAGTTCCAATAGTTGTATCAGTTCCATTATCAACTAGTAAAACCTTATCAAATATTACTTTATCTCCTAATTTGAAATCCCCTTCTAATTTTTCAATTTTTAATATGTCTCCAACCGCTACTTTATATTGCTTACCGCCTGTAAAAATAACAGCAAATTCTTTATTGTCTGCAACTGTTTTTTTTGTTTTTGTAGTTTTTTTAATAGTTTTAGGCATAATTATAAATTCTTAATAAATTCTTAAATATTCTCTCATTTACGGATAAACACTATAATACACAAAAGTTGGTAAAAATGCAAGCCCGAGGTATAATAATGTGATCATGATATCAAAATATAGCCATAAAGATCTATCCTGGGTTAATTTGTCATCCCCCACCAAAGAAGAGATTTTTCATATATTGGAAGAATATTATATTCCAATAAATATTAAAGAGATGATCATGAAAAACCCTAGAGAAGATAATATTATTTTAGATTATAATTATCTTTTTATATGCTTATCTTTTCCTCAGCCTTCTTATGGAAGCAATCAAATTATCTTTGTTATTAGAGATAATTTTATTTTAACAATACACAATAAACCAATACAGGCGCTAGATTCTTTTTCAAAAGAAATGGAGTTAGATATCCTAGCAGGAGAAAATTCTAAGATAACTAATAGTAATTTATTATTTTCTTATAT